>NZ_CP104174.1:5805961-6111538 GCF_025200925.1 Bradyrhizobium sp. CB1015
GCATCTTGATGCCGAGCTTGGTGCCGCAGTCGCTCTGCGTGATGATGCAGTCCTGCGCCACGTCGACGAGACGACGGGTCAGGTAGCCGGAGTTCGCGGTCTTCAACGCAGTGTCCGCGAGGCCCTTGCGGGCACCGTGGGTCGAGTTGAAGTACTCGAGCACCGAGAGGCCTTCCTTGAAGTTCGAGATGATCGGCGTCTCGATGATCTCGCCCGACGGCTTGGCCATCAGGCCGCGCATGCCGGCGAGCTGGCGCATCTGGGCCGGCGAACCGCGGGCACCGGAGTGAGCCATCATGTAGATCGAGTTGATGTCGGCGTCGGCCCCGCTCGCCGTCTTCTTGGTGGCGGAGATCTCCTTCATCATCGCCTTGGCGATTTCTTCCGTGGCCTTCGACCAGGCGTCGACGACCTTGTTGTACTTCTCGCCATGGGTGATCAGACCGTCGTTGTACTGCTGCTCGAAATCCTTCGCCAGCGTACGGGTGGTGTCGACGATCTTCCACTTGCCGTGCGGCACGACCATGTCGTCCTTGCCGAACGAGATGCCGGCCTTGAACGCGTTGTAGAAGCCGAGCGCCATGATGCGGTCGCAGAAGATCACCGTCTCCTTCTGGCCGCAGTGGCGGTAGACCTGGTCGATGACGCCGGAGATCTCGCGCTTGGTCATCAGCTTGTTGATGATCTCGTAGGAGATGCGCGGGTTCTTCGGCAGCAAATTGCCGAGCATGACGCGGCCGGCGGTGGTCTCGATCCAGCGCTTGGAGACCTTGCCGGTCTCGTCCATGCCTTCCCACCGGTACTTGATCTTGGTGTGGAGGTGGATGACCTTCGCGTGCAGCGCGTGCTCGAGCTCGGCCATGTCGCCGAACACCTTGCCCTCGCCGGGCAGGCCTTCGCGCATGATCGAGACGTAGTACAGACCGAGCACGATGTCCTGCGACGGCACGATGATCGGCTGGCCGTTCGCCGGATGCAGGATGTTGTTGGTCGACATCATCAGGACGCGCGCTTCCAGCTGCGCTTCGAGCGACAGCGGAACGTGCACGGCCATTTGGTCGCCGTCGAAGTCGGCGTTGAACGCGGAGCAGACCAGCGGGTGAAGCTGGATCGCCTTGCCCTCGATCAGCACGGGCTCGAACGCCTGAATGCCGAGGCGGTGCAGCGTCGGTGCGCGGTTGAGCAGCACCGGATGCTCGCGGATCACCTCGTCCAGGATGTCCCAGACCTCGGGCCGTTCCTTCTCGACCAGCTTCTTGGCCTGCTTCACCGTGGTGGACAGGCCCTTGGCGTCGAGCCGCGAATAGATGAACGGCTTGAACAGCTCGAGCGCCATCTTCTTCGGCAGGCCGCACTGATGCAGGCGCAGCTCGGGACCGACCACGATCACCGAACGGCCCGAATAGTCGACGCGCTTGCCGAGCAGGTTCTGGCGGAAGCGGCCCTGCTTGCCCTTGAGCATGTCGGCGAGCGACTTCAGCGGACGCTTGTTGGCGCCGGTGATGACGCGGCCGCGGCGGCCGTTGTCGAACAGCGCATCGACCGCTTCCTGAAGCATGCGCTTCTCGTTGCGGATGATGATGTCGGGCGCGCGCAGCTCCATCAGCCGCTTCAAGCGGTTGTTGCGGTTGATGACGCGGCGATAGAGGTCGTTGAGATCAGAGGTCGCGAAGCGGCCGCCGTCCAGCGGCACCAGCGGACGCAGGTCCGGCGGAATCACCGGGATCACGGTCATGATCATCCATTCCGGCTTGTTGCCGGAATGGCGGAACGCTTCCACGATCTTCAGGCGCTTGGCGAGCTTCTTGTGCTTGATGTCGGAGTCGGTCTCCTGCATCTCGGCACGCAGCGAGGCCTCGAGCTTCTCGAGGTCCATGCCCTTGAGCAGCTCGCGGATCGCCTCGGCGCCGATCATGGCGGTGAAGCTGTCCTGGCCGTACTCGTCCTGGGCCTTCAGATACTCGTCTTCCGACAGCAGCTGACGGTCCTTCAGGGCGGTGAGGCCCGGCTCGAGCACGACGTAATATTCGAAGTAGAGGATCCGCTCGAGATCCTTCAGCGTCATGTCGAGCAGGAGACCGATGCGCGAGGGCAGCGACTTCAGGAACCAGATGTGGGCGACGGGGGCTGCGAGCTCGATATGGCCCATGCGCTCGCGCCGGACGCGCGACAGCGTGACCTCGACCGAGCACTTCTCGCAGATGATGCCCTTGTACTTCATGCGCTTGTACTTGCCGCACAAGCACTCGTAGTCCTTGATCGGCCCGAAGATGCGGGCGCAGAACAGGCCGTCGCGCTCGGGCTTGAAGGTGCGGTAGTTGATGGTCTCCGGCTTCTTGATCTCGCCGTAGGACCAGGACAGAATCTTCTCTGGAGACGCGATCGAGATCCGGATCTGGTCGAAGACCTGAGCCGGCGTCGTCGGGTTGAAGAGATTCATAATTTCTTGGTTCATCGTCTTCTCCTCGCGTGCCGGTCGCCTCCGGCCGCAAATTCGAAAATCACTTCTGCATGGCGCCCTGCCCTCAAGGCCTCGGGCGGGGCGCCGATGCCCGGCCGCGAAGGCCGGGCATGACAGGTCGAATTACTCGGCCGCTTCCGACGTCGGCGCCGGTCCCATCTTGGAATTGTGCAGGTCGACGTTGAGGCCGAGCGAGCGCATTTCCTTGACCAGCACGTTGAACGATTCCGGAATACCGGCCTCGAACGTGTCGTCACCGCGCACGATCGCCTCGTACACCTTGGTACGGCCGGCGACGTCGTCCGACTTCACCGTCAGCATCTCCTGGAGCGTGTACGCCGCGCCGTAAGCCTCGAGCGCCCACACCTCCATTTCGCCGAAGCGCTGGCCGCCGAACTGCGCCTTGCCGCCCAGCGGCTGCTGGGTGACGAGCGAGTACGGACCGATCGAACGCGCATGGATCTTGTCGTCGACCAGATGGTGCAGCTTGAGCATGTAGATGTAGCCCACCGTCACCTTGCGATCGAACGGATCGCCGGTGCGGCCGTCATAGACGGTCGACTGACCCGAAGCGTCGAGACCGGCAAGCTTCAGCATCTCCTCGATGTCGGCTTCCTTGGCGCCGTCGAAAACCGGCGTCGCGATCGGCACGCCGCGGCTGAGGTTATGGCCAAGCTCGAGCAGCTCGTTGTCGTTGAGCGACTTGATCGTCTCGTCCTCGCCGTAGACCTTCTTCAAGGTCTCCTTCAGCGGCTTGATGTCCTGCTTCGACAGGTACGCATCGACGGTCTGGCCGATACGCTTGCCGAGGCCGGCGCAGGCCCAGCCGAGATGGGTCTCGAGGATCTGTCCGACGTTCATGCGCGAGGGCACGCCGAGCGGATTGAGCACGATGTCGGCATGCGTGCCGTCTTCGAGGAACGGCATGTCCTCGATCGGCACGATCTTCGACACCACGCCCTTGTTGCCGTGGCGGCCGGCCATCTTGTCGCCGGGCTGGATCTTGCGCTTCACCGCGACGAAGACCTTGACCATCTTCATCACGCCGGGCGGCAATTCGTCACCGCGCTGAAGCTTCTCGACCTTGTCGAGGAAGCGCTGTTCCAGCCCCTTCTTCGACTCGTCGTACTGCTTCCGCATGGCCTCGATCTCGGCCATCAGCTTGTCGTTCGGCGAAGCGAACAGCCACCATTGCGACTTCGGGTACTCCTCGAGCACCGCACGGGTGATCTTGGTGTCCTTCTTGAAGCCCTTGGGACCGGCAATGCCCTGCCGCCCCTCGAGCAGCTCGGCAAGACGGTTGTAGACGTTGCGGTCCAGGATCGCCTGCTCGTCGTCGCGGTCCTTGGCGAGGCGCTCGATCTCCTCCCGCTCGATCGCCAGCGCACGCTCGTCCTTGTCGACGCCGTGGCGGTTGAACACGCGCACTTCGACGATGGTGCCCTGCACGCCCGGGGGAACGCGCAGCGAGGTGTCGCGGACGTCGGAGGCCTTCTCGCCGAAGATGGCGCGCAGCAGCTTCTCTTCCGGCGTCATCGGGCTTTCGCCCTTCGGCGTGATCTTGCCGACCAGGATGTCGCCGGCGCGCACTTCCGCGCCGATGTAGACGATACCGGCTTCGTCGAGATTCTTCAGCGCTTCTTCCGAGACGTTCGGAATGTCGCGGGTGATTTCCTCAGGCCCGAGCTTGGTGTCGCGGGCCATCACCTCGAACTCCTCGATGTGGATCGAGGTGAAGACGTCTTCCTTCACGATCCGCTCGGAGAGCAGGATCGAGTCTTCGAAGTTGTAGCCGTTCCACGGCATGAACGCGACCAGCACGTTCCGCCCCAGAGCGAGTTCGCCGAGATCGGTCGAGGGACCGTCTGCGATGATGTCGCCCTTCTTGACGATGTCGCCGACCTTCACCAGCGGACGCTGGTTGATGCAGGTCGACTGGTTGGAGCGCTGGTACTTCATGAGGCGGTAGATATCGACGCCCGACTTTGTCGGATCGAGATCTTCCGTGGCGCGGATGACGACGCGGGTCGCGTCGATCTGGTCGATCACGCCCGAACGGCGCGCCGCGATCGCAGCGCCCGAGTCGCGGGCAACCACGCCCTCCATGCCGGTGCCGACGAACGGCGCCTCGGCGCGAACCAGCGGCACCGCCTGGCGCTGCATGTTCGAGCCCATCAGCGCGCGGTTGGCGTCGTCGTTCTCGAGGAACGGGATCAGCGCCGCGGCGACCGAAACGAGCTGCTTCGGCGACACGTCCATGTAGTCGACCTTGTCGGGCGTCATCGGCACGACGTCGCGGGTCCCGCTCGAACGGCAGACCACGAGGTCTTCGGTGAAGCGGCCCTTGGCGTCGACCGGCACATTGGCCTGGGCCACGGAATAGCGCCCTTCCTCCATCGCCGACAGATACACGACCTCGTCGGTGACGCGACCATCCTTGACCTTGCGATACGGCGTCTCGACGAAGCCGTACTTGTTCACGCGCGCGAAGGTCGCGAGCGAGTTGATCAGGCCGATGTTCGGACCTTCCGGCGTCTCGATCGGGCAGATGCGGCCGTAATGCGTCGGATGCACGTCGCGCACCTCGAAGCCGGCGCGCTCGCGGGTCAGACCGCCCGGTCCGAGCGCCGAGAGGCGGCGCTTGTGGGTGATCTCGCTGAGCGGGTTGGTCTGGTCCATGAACTGCGAGAGCTGCGAGGAGCCGAAGAACTCACGCACCGCGGCGGCCGCCGGCTTGGCGTTGATCAGGTCCTGCGGCATGACCGTGTCGATGTCGACCGAGGACATGCGCTCCTTGATCGCGCGCTCCATGCGCAACAGACCGATGCGGTACTGGTTCTCCATGAGCTCGCCGACCGAACGCACACGGCGGTTGCCGAGATGGTCGATGTCGTCGATCTCGCCCTTGCCGTCGCGCAGATCCACCAGCGTCTTGATGACGGCGAGGATGTCCTCCTTGCGCAGCGTGCGCTGGGTGTCGGGCGCATCGAGGTCGAGGCGCATGTTCATCTTGACGCGGCCGACCGCCGAGAGGTCGTAGCGCTCGGCGTCGAAGAACAGCGACTGGAACATGGCCTGCGCCGATTCCAGCGTCGGCGGCTCGCCCGGACGCATCACGCGGTAGATGTCGAACAGCGCGTCCTCGCGCGTCATGTTCTTGTCGGCCGAGAGCGTGTTGCGGATGTAGGGGCCGACATTGACGTGGTCGATGTCGAGCAGCGGCAGCTCCTTGTAGCCCTGCTCGTTGAGCGCCTTCATCAGCTTGTCGGTGATTTCCTCACCGGCCTCGGCGTGGATCTCACCGGTCTTCGGGTTGACGAGATCCTCGGCGACGTAGTTGCCGACCAGCTCCTCGTCGGCCATGCGCAGCGCCTTCAGCCCCTTGTCCTGGAGCTGGCGGGCGGCGCGGACGGTGAGCTTCTTGCCGGCCTCGAGCACGACCTTGCCGGTGTCGGCATCGATCAGGTCGTTGACCGTGGAGTAGCCGCGGAAGCGGTTGGCGTCGAACGGAACGCGCCAGCCTTCCTTGGTCCGCTTGTAGAGAATCTTCTTGTAGAACGTGGACAGGATCGCCTCGCCGTCGAGGCCGAGGGCGAACATCAGCGACGTCACCGGAATCTTGCGGCGACGGTCGATGCGCGCATAGACGATGTCCTTGGCGTCGAACTCGATGTCGAGCCAGGAGCCGCGATACGGGATGACGCGGGCGGCGAACAGCAGCTTGCCCGAGGAATGGGTCTTGCCCTTGTCGTGGTCGAAGAACACGCCGGGCGAACGGTGCATCTGCGAGACGATGACGCGCTCGGTGCCGTTGACGATGAAGGTGCCGTTCATCGTCATGAGCGGGATGTCGCCCATGTAGACGTCCTGCTCCTTGATGTCCTTCACCGACTTCGCGCCGGTCTCCTCGTCGATATCGAACACGATGAGGCGCAGCGTCACCTTGAGGGGCGCCGCGAAGGTCATGCCGCGCTGGCGGCACTCGTCGACGTCGTATTTCGGCTGCTCGAACTCGTAGCGGACGAATTCCAGCATCGAGGTGCCCGAGAAGTCGGAGATCGGAAACACCGAGCGGAACACCGCCTGCAGACCCTCGTCGAGACGTCCGCCCTGGGGTTCGTCCACCATCAGGAACTGGTCATAGGACGCCTTCTGAACCTCGATGAGGTTCGGCATCTCGGCGACTTCCTTGATGTGTCCGAAGAACTTGCGAACGCGTTTGCGACCGGTGAATGTCTGCTGCGCCATCGTGGCCTCTCATTTTCGTCGCCCGCCCTGGGCGCACCGTCCGGAACGCGGCTGCCACCGCTTTCCGGGTTGAATTTTCGAACCCGTCTTGGGGGCCGGAGACGCAGTTTCAGGCGCCGATGCCCTGAATCTGTTCTTCAGACCTTCAAAACGCAAAACGACGCGCGGGGCGCAGATGCGCGCCCGCCCGTCACAACGATCATCTTCACGGACTGCAAAAGCCCGAAATAGCCTGCTCTCCCAACGGCTTACAGGGAAATCCGGCATCCCTGCCCACCGCGCTTTCGTGCTGCCGACCCGATATGGGGCGACAATAGTGCAGATTCGAGGGTCAAACCCTCAAATCCCCACACTTTTTCGTGTTCGGCCTGCGTCGGATCGTTCCGTCGCACGCCTTTTGCATCCGGTCCCGATCTTTCCGACCGTCATGGCCGGGCTTGACCCGGCCCACGATCTTGGGACGAGATCCCGGGTCTCGCTCCGCGAGCCCGGGATTCCGCTGAAGTAACTTGCGTTACTTCAGCTCGACCTTGGCGCCAGCCTTCTCGAGCTGGGCCTTGATCTTGTCGGCTTCTTCCTTGTTCACGCCTTCCTTCAGCGGCTTCGGAGCACCCTCCACGAGGTCCTTTGCTTCCTTCAGGCCGAGACCGGTGATGGCGCGGACTTCCTTGATGACCTCGATCTTCTTGTCGCCGGCGCTGGCGAGAACGACCGTGAACTCGGTCTTCTCTTCCGCCGGAGCGGCAGCGCCACCGCCGCCAGCCGCCGGGCCGGCCACGGCGACAGCCGCGGCAGCCGAAACGCCCCACTTCTCTTCGAGGAGCTTCGCGAGTTCGGCAGCTTCGAGCACGGTCAGGCTCGAGAGGTCGTCAACGATCTTCTGCAGGTCAGCCATTGTTCAGTTTCCTTAACTGTAAGTCTGGTTCGGGTTTGAGTTTTGCGAAGGGCGTCAGGCCGCTTCGCCCTTTGAGGCATGAGCCTGGATGACGCGCGCGAGCTTGCCCGCGGGCGCGTTGGCGAGCTGGGCCAGCTTGGTCGCCGGGGCCACGATGAGGCCGACGATCTTGCCGCGCAGTTCGTCAAGCGACGGCAGCGAGGCAAGGGCCTTCACGCCGTCGACATTCAGGACGGTCTTGCCCATCGATCCGCCGACGATGACGAACTTTTCGTTCGCCTTGGCGAATTCGATGGCGACCTTCGGCGCCGCTACCGGATCGTTGGAAGTCGCGATCACGGTCGGTCCCTTCAACATGGGGCCGATGGCAACGACGTCAGTGCCTTCAAGAGCAATTTTGGCGAGACGGTTCTTCGAGACCTTCACCGCAGCGCCCGCCTGCTTCATCTGCTGGCGCAGCTTCTGCATCTGGGCGACGGTGAGGCCGGAATATTGAGCAACGACCGCGACGCTCGTGGTCTTGAAGACCTCATTGAGCTGTTCGACCGCTTCTTTTTTTGCCGCTCGTTCCACAGCAAGCTCTCTCCGGTTGGCGGTCATCGCGAGAAGCGGGACCGCCGGGTTGCACCCATCGTCCCGCCCAAACCTGAACCTCCGGGTCAAAAACCCATCGGACACGCCGGGCAAGACGACAATTCAAAGCCTGCCCTCCGGGAGCCCTTCAAAGGCTCACGGCGTGTCGAGGTCCGAACCAGACCCGTTTCGCAAAGCCAGCCCTTAAAGCTGGTTGCGAAGTGAAATCCGGTCTTCACCCGTCTATGCAGGCCATGCGATTAAGCCGTTGAGAAATCGAAATTTCCCGCGGGCGCCTGCAGTCTTGGACAGGACGAGGCCAGCCGGCGAACCGCCCGACCTCTGCCCGCATCCCTGCCAAACGACGGGTTTTCCTTCCTTTTCGGGCAAATCCTCACGGACGTCCTGAAAAGGAATGATCTCCTGTCGTGTCGGGTTTTCGGAATACGTGCACGAACGCGCCAGCCGAAGCCGGTACGTCCGGAGGCGGTTCTTTAACCGCTCGGAGCCTGCTTGCCAAGAGCAAAATTCACACCAGTTCCAATCGATTGCCGGTCGGGCTTGAGATGGCCCAACAAGGACCGATTCAGGCCGATTTGACCCCATAAGGCAGCGGCTTGCCCTCGAAGAACGCCGTCAGGTTGGCCAGCACGCAGCTCTGCATGGCGACATGCGAATCTAGGGTGTGGCCGCCGATATGCGGGGCGAGCACGACGTTGGGAAGTGCCGTCAGCGCGTCGGGCGCGTGCGGCTCCTTCTCGAAGACGTCGAGACCGGCCCCCGCGATGGTCTTGTCGGTCAGCGCCGCAACCAGAGCCTTCTCGTCGATGACCGAGCCGCGGGCGATGTTGACGACATAGCCGCCTGTGCCGAGGCGCTTCAAGATATCGGCGTTGACGACATGTTGGGTCTCCGCCCCTGCCCGCACCGCGATCATCAGCACGCTGCACCACTCGGCGAGCGCCTCCAGCGACGGGAAATATTGATAGGGCAGATCGTACCGGGTGCGGCTGAAATAGCCGACCTCGCTCTCGAAGGCGGCGCAGCGCGCCGCGATCTTGCGGCCGATCTCGCCCATGCCATAGACGCCGATGCGGCGGCCGGGCATGCCGGCCTGGGGCCGCATCATCGGCGATTGTTTCGAGGCCGCCCAATCGCCGCTGCGGACATACTGGTCAGCGACCAGGATGCGCCGCGTCGTCGCCAGCATCAAGGTCATCGCGATGTCGGCGACGGAAGCCGCATTGGCACCCGAACTGTGGCCGACCGCGATGTTGCGGGCGATGGCCGCTTTCAGGTCGACGCCGTCATAGCCGGTCCCGTAGCAGACGATGGCGCCAAGCTTCGGAAACAGGTCCATCGCCTCTGCGCCGAGTGGCGAGCCGCCAGCGGTGAGCAGTGCGCGGATGCCGCCCAGCTCCTCGGCCGGAAACACCTCGCGCGCGGGCTTGCCGCCGGTGTCGAGCAACTCGAACCGCTCGGCGAAGCTCGCCATCATCGACTTGGGAAAGCGCGAGTGGATCAGGACCTTGTCAGCCATTGTTGTTGTTTCGTTGTTGTTTCCGGTCAGCGCCGCCACAAACGACGAGAGGCGGAATCGGTCGCCCGATTCCGCCCCTCGCATCATGCAATTTCCAAACCTCAGCCGAGAATGGTGCCCGGCTCGACCTTCACGCCGGGGCCCATCGTCGAGGACACCGCAACGCGCTGGATGTAGGTGCCCTTCGAGCCGGCCGGCTTTGCCTTGGAGACAGCATCGGCCAGAGCCTTGATGTTCTCGACCAGCTTCTCTTCGGAGAACGAGGCCTTGCCGACGCCGGCCTGCAGGATGCCGGCCTTCTCGACGCGGAACTCGACCGAGCCGCCCTTGGCGCCCTTCACCGCACCGGTGACGTCCATGGTCACGGTGCCGATCTTCGGGTTCGGCATCAGGCCGCGCGGGCCGAGCACCTTACCGAGGCGGCCGACCAGCGGCATCATGTCTGGCGTGGCGATGCAGCGGTCGAAATCGATCGTGCCGTTCTGCACCTTCTCGACCAGGTCCTCGGCGCCGACGACGTCGGCACCGGCGGCCTTGGCTTCGTCGGCCTTGGCGCCGCGGGCGAACACGCCGACGCGCAGCGTACGGCCGGTACCATTCGGCAGGGTCACGACGCCGCGGACCATCTGGTCGGCGTGACGCGGATCGACGCCGAGATTGATCGCGACCTCGATGGTCTCGTCGAACTTCGCTTTCGCGCGTTCCTTGACCATCTTGATGGCGTCCACGAGCGGGTAGAGCTTTTCGCGGTCAATGCCTTCGCGGGCTTTGTTCAAACGCTTTCCGATTGCCATGGCCGCTTACCCCGCAACTTCCAGACCCATCGAACGGGCCGAGCCCTCGACCATCTTCATGGCCGATTCGATGGTGTCGCAATTCAAGTCCTTCATCTTCTTCTCGGCGATCTCGCGCACCTGCGCCTTGGTCACCTTGCCGGCCTTGTCACGGCCCGGCGCCTTCGAGCCGGACTGGATTTTTGCAGCCTGCTTGAGGAAGTAGGACATCGGCGGCGTCTTCATCTCGAAGGTGAAGGAACGGTCCGCATAGATGGTGATGATCACCGGGATCGGGGTGTTCTTCTCTTCCTTCTGGGTCTGGGCGTTGAACGCCTTGCAGAACTCCATGATGTTGAGACCGCGCTGACCGAGCGCGGGACCGATCGGGGGCGAGGGATTCGCCGCACCGGCCGGGACCTGAAGCTTCAGGTATCCGGTCACTTTCTTTGCCATGTATCACTCCTGTTGTGCCGGCAGTCGCCGGCGGTTTCAGGTTCGTGGTCTGGGTCGGATGCGGCTGGCAACCGCCCTCTCCCTCCCACGGCCTCTTGTTGCGCGAGACCGAAGCCTCGCGCGTTACCCGATCAGACCTTCTCGACCTGACCGAATTCCAGCTCGACCGGCGTCGCGCGGCCGAAGATCGACACGGCGACCTTCACGCGCGAGCGCGCCTCGTCGATTTCCTCGACCACACCCGAGAACGAGGCGAACGGGCCGTCGGCCACGCGCACGTTCTCGCCGATCTCGAACGACACCGACGCCTTCGGCCGCTCCACGCCCTCCTGCACCTGGTGCAGGATGCGCATGGCCTCGGCTTCCGAGATCGGCATCGGCTTGTTTTCCGCGCCGAGGAAGCCCGTGACCTTCGGCGTGTTCTTGATCAGATGGAACGCCTCGTCAGTCAGCTTCATCTTCACCAGCACGTAGCCCGGGAAGAACTTGCGCTCGGCGTCGATCTTGCGGCCGCGGCGCACTTCCGTAACCTTCTCGGTCGGCACCAGCACCAGCTCGAACAAGTCCTCGAGCCCGCGCTGCTTGGCCTGCTCGCGGATCGATTCGGCGACCTTCTTCTCGAAGTTCGAATAGGCGTGGACGATGTACCAGCGCTTGTCGGACACTTGAGCGGTTGCTGTTGCCATCAGTGAATGCCCAGGAGGAAGGTGATGAGGTAGCGGATGATCTGGTCGGCGGCGAAGAAGAAGATCGAGGCCAACGCGACCATCACGAACACCATGATCGTGGTGATCGTGGTCTCACGGCGGGTCGGCCAGGTGACCTTGGCAGTCTCCGAGCGCACTTCCTGCAAGAACTTGAACGGGCTGACTGCCATCGTTTGAGGTCCAGCGTCCGTGGACAGACGCAAATGAATTTCAGGGATCCGAACAGCCCCCGTTGGCCCAACCCTCTGTCTCGAAGGATGAGCCGGAAACCGGGCTCGATTGTTCGGGGATTTCAAGGCCGCGCCGGAGATCCGCGTCTAACGGGCCGGCTGCGAGTGCGGGGTATCTACTGCGGATGGGGCCAAAGGTCAAGGTGGAGGCAGGCCAGGAGAGGCGCGCCCCCTGCCGCGGAGGCCATCCGGATCAAGGACTTACCCGGCCCCATGACCAGCCGCCCGGGCTTTTCGGCCTGGCGTCGTCCTGCCTTCAATCTCTGAATTTCCCGATTAGCTGGCAGGAGTGGCAGGGCTCGAACCTGCGACCCCCGGTTTTGGAGACCGGTGCTCTACCAATTGAGCTACACTCCTGTGGACCCTCGCGTCGCCACGCGGATCAGGGGCGCTTTCAAGCACAGGGCGAGGACGGAATGCAAGGGTGAAGCGCGCTGGCTTCGCTTGTTTGTGCCGCGCGTTCTGGGCCACTCTCCGTTCCCGATAATAATGTCCCCCGGGAGTGAACATGACTGCGACAGCCGCCACCCGCCCGACGACCGCGCCGCACACGCCGCCTCTGCCGGAAGCCCGCCCCGAGACGCTCGGGCTGTCGCGGCCGCGCCTCCAGACCATGTCGGACGCCTTCAAGCGCGAGATCGACAAGGGAACCGTTCCCGGGGTCACCGTGCTGGTGGCGAGGGGCGGCCAAATCGGCTGGTTCGAGGCGCTCGGCAAGCAGAGCCCGACAGGCGCGGCGCCGATGGCGCGCGATTCGATCTTCCGCATCTTCTCGATGACCAAGCCGATCGTCTCGGTCGGCATCATGGCGCTGGTCGAGGACGGCTACCTCCTGCTCAGCGACGCCGTCGCTAAATTCATCCCCGAGTTCGCGCGCCAGCAGGTCGGCGTCGTCAAGGACGGCAAGCTGGAGCTGGTGCCGCCGACGCGGCCCATGACCGTGCAGGACCTGCTCCGCCACACCTCCGGCCTCACCTACGAGCACCAGGGCGACGGCCCCGTGCACAAGCTCTACCAGGAGTCCCGCGTCCGCAGCCGCAAGATCACCAATGCAGAGCATGCCGCGCTGGTGGCGAGCTTCCCGCTGGTCTGCCAGCCCGGCGCGGAGTTCAACTACAGCCGCTCCACGGATATTTTGGGCCGCATCATCGAAGTCGTCAGCGGCAAATCGCTCGGTACGTTCCTCACCGAGCGCGTGCTCGCGCCGCTGCAGATGGCCGAGACCGGCTTCTCGACAAGTCAGGCCAATGCCGGCCGCCTTGCCGAGCCGTTCGGCGCCGACCCCTGGACCGGCGACAAGGTCGCGCTCTTCAACATGCTCGAGCAGCCAGTGATGGAATCCGGCGGCGGTGGCCTGGTCTCGACTACGATGGATTATGCCCGCTTCTGCCTGATGCTGCGCAATGGCGGCACGCTCGACGGCAACAGGATCATCGGCCGCAAGACGCTGGAGCTGATGGCCTCCGATCACCTCGGGCCAGGCGTTGCGGTCAATGGCACGCTGCTGTCACCCGGCCATGGCTTCGGTCTCGGCTTTGCCGTGCGTCGCGAGGCCGGCATCGCCCCCTTCCCCGGCAGCGTCGGCCAGTATTTCTGGAGCGGCATTGCCGGCACGTTCTTCTGGATCGATCCGAAGGAGGATCTGTTCGCGGTGTTCATGAGCCAGGGGCCGGGACAGCGCGACTACACGCGGACCCTGGTGCGGGATCTGGTGTACGCGGCGGTGGAGTGAGATCTCGTGCCCCGGACGCGCTGCAACGCTGCGCAGAGCCGGGGCCCATGCATCCGCGATCTCGTTCTCGGCTTTCTGGATCCCGGATCGGCGCGCGCCTGAAGCGCGCTTGTCCGGGACACGAGAGCATCGCCTCAACTAATCGTCGCGCCGCCGTCGATCACCATGGTCTGGCCGGTCATGAAGTCGCCGGCCTTCGAACCCAGGAACACCGCCGCGCCGGCGATCTCGTCGGGGATGCCGATGCGCAAGAGCGGCGAGCGCGAGGTCGAGGCTTTCAGGTTCTCCGGATTGTCCCACAGCGCCTTGGCGAAGTCGGTCTTGATCAGGCCCGGCGCGATGCAGTTCACGCGGATGTTGTGCGGGCCGTATTCGCAGGCGAGGTTGCGCGCGAGCTGCATGTCGGCGGCTTTCGAAATGGCGTAGGCGCCGAGGATGGTCGAGCCCTTGAGGCCGCCGATCGAGGAGACGATGATGATGGAGCCGTCCTTGCGCTCGATCATCTGCGGCACCACCATCGAGATCAGCCAATTGTTGGCGACGATGTTGTTGTCGAGGATCTTCCTGAACTGATCGTCGGAGATGCCGGCGAGCGGGCCGTAATACGGATTCGACGCCGCATTGCAGACCAGCACGTCGATCTTGCCGAAGGCACGGTTGCTCTCGTCGACGAGGTTTTGCAGGTTCTCCTTCGACGAGATGTTGGCGGCGATCGCGACCGCGGTGTCCTTGCCGAATCTGTCGTTGATGCTGTTCGCCACCTGCTCGCAGACGTCGGCCTTGCGCGAGGAGATCACCACCTTGGCGCCGTGCTCGGCCATGCGCTCGGCGATCGCGAGCCCGATGCCGCGCGTCGAACCGGTGATGACGGCGACTTTCCCCTTCATGTCGAACAAGGTCATGTTTCTCTCCCAAATCAGTTTTTATCTTCAACGTCATTCCGGGGCGATGCGAAGCATCGAACCCGGAATCTCGAGATTCTCAGGTGCGCAACTGCGCACCATAGTCCGGTCCTGCGGACCGTCCCGGAATGACGGTTCACCTTAAGCCAGCTTCTTGACTTCCGGTCCCGCCGGCTGATGCATCGCCGCGTGCGCGGGATCCGCAATCCACGGCTGCTGATTGACCATCGGCAGCCGCCAGACCGTGCGATCGGGGCTCGCAAAATAATCCAGCCGCGTCACCGAGCAATTGTCGATGTCGAATGACAGCCCGCGCTCCGGCTGCCCGCCGAGCGCGAGACCCACCGCCGCCCTGATGGTGCCGCCATGCGCCACTGCGATGATGTCCTGCCCGGCCGCCTCGGCGTTGATCCGCTCGATGGTGCGGCGCGTGCGGTTGTAGAGGTCCATGAAGCTTTCGCCGCCGGGCGCGGGCTCGTTGATGTCGGCGAACCAGCTGGCGCCAACGGGGCGGCTGGCAATGAACTGAGCCCGGTTCATGCCCTGCCAGCGGCCGAGATTCTGCTCGGCGAGATCCGCCTCCCGCTTCATCGCTGCCGGTTTTGGAAAACCTGCGGCCCAGATCGCCTCGGCGGTCTGATGGGTGCGCATCAGATTGCTCGAATACCAGACCGCCTGGCGTGGCAGCACCTTGGCAACAGCATTGAACACATAGCTATCGCTGGTGTCACAGGCGATGTCGCTCTGCCCGTAGATGTTGCCGCCGTCATTGCGCACCGGCGCGTGACGGACCCACCACCACCGCGTGACGACCACGTTCGGCTTGTCTGCACCTGCCATCGAAACCCTTCCATCCCGTCTGATGTCGCTGTACGTGAGTAGCGAACGTGTCTCAAGACACTTTGCCGTTTGAAATCTTGTTTGAAATTCCGTCGCACGGCAAGCGTCGTGCGCGAGCAAAAGGGAGAAACGCATGAGCCGTCTGCAAGGCAAATCCGTCATCATCACCGGCGCCGGCAGCGGCATCGGCCGTGCGGCTGCGCTGCTGTTCACCAGGGAAGGCGGCAAGCTGATCGCGGTCGATCGCACCGAGGCGGTGAAGGAGACGGTCGAGGAGATCAAGAAGGCCGGCGGTGTCGCGGAAGCGATGGTTGCGGATGCCGGCTCCGAAAAGGACGTCATCGCAATGATCGACAAGGCCGTGAAGACGCACGGCCGGCTCGACGTGATCTGGGCCAATGCCGGCGTCTCCGGCGGACTCGTTCCGCTCGCGGAGCAGACCGTCGAGCATTGGCAGGAAATCCTGCGCGTCAATTTGATCGGGCCGTTTCTCGCGGTGAAATACGCCATGCCGCACATGGTCAAGCAGCAGTCCGGCGCAATCGTGCTGACCGCCTCCGTTGCCGGTCTCAAGGCCGGCGCGAGCGGGCATCCCTATGCCGCGAGCAAGGCCGGCGTGATCAGCCTGGTGCAAACGACGGCCTATTCGCTCACCGGCACCGGCGTGCGCATCAATGCGGTCTGCCCCGGCCTGATCGAGACCGGCATGACCAAGCCGATCTTCGACCGCGCCAAGGAGCGCGGCACCGCCGACAAGATCGGCCAGCTCAATCCGCTCAAGCGGGCGGGGCAGCCGCATGAGCTCGCGGCGATGGGACTGTTCCTGGCGAGCGACGAGGCGTCGTATGTGAACGGCCAGGCGTTCCCGGTGGATGGCGGTTTGACGGCATCGATGCCGTATACGGGCAAGCCGGTTTAACAATGGTCTCGTGTCCCGGACGCGACGCAGCGCGCGAGCGTTGCGGCGCAGAGCCGGGACCAAGCAGGCTACGTCGCTCGCTGCTGCATGGGCCCCGGCTCTGCAGCGCATCACTTCGTGCTGCGCAGCGTCCGGGGCACGAGAGGGGCGTGTCGCGCAATGACGGAGTCCGGTGCCGATTCGTAGGATGGGTAGAGCACTTGCGAAACCCATCATGCTTCCCCCCAGACGAAAGGCGATGGGTTTCGCTGCGCTCTACCCATCCTACGCCTCGCAGGCACGCCTTCGCATCCTCGCGGCGCATCTCGCCCGAGCTTTGCTTCGATGCCTCACCCTCACATGAAAAGCAACTGGGGTCGGAGTAGACCGGCGATCAGACGGGCTCAAGGCTGGTGCTGGCGCACCCCCGCCTTCGGCGGCTGACGGCCTTGACCCCGTCTGCACGCCGGTCTTTGGGCTGGGCATGCGCTCGGCCGAAGTCCGAGCGCGAGATAGACGCGCTCGTCAAGCCACCCTGTATCTTTTCGGATCCCACGTCTCGCCGCGAGCGATCATGGTGTTGAGGATGATGATCAGCTTGCGTATGCAGGCGACGATCGCGATCTTTGGCGGCTTGCCCTTGGCAATCAGGCGTTCATAGAAGGCCTTGAACACCGGATTGTTCAGCGTCGCGGCGCCGACGCAGGGCATGTAAAGGGCATTTCGCACCCAGCGGCGGCCACCCTTGATGCAGCGTTCACCTCGACGTTTGCCGCTATCGTCGTCATAAGGAGCAACGCCCACCAACGCGGCGGCAACTTCATCGCTCACCTGCCCCAGCTCCGGTAGTCCTCCAAGCAGCGCCATTGCGGTCCCCTCAGCAAAGCCTGGTACGCTCTGGATGATCTCGGCGCGTTTGGCAAAGTCCGGCGTTGTCTTGATCGTCGCCGCGATCGCGGTATCGAGCGCGGCGATTTCGTCAGCTAGCTTCTTAAGAAGACGCGCGCGAGCCTTCCGAACAAGGGCCGGCGCTTCATGCTCCTTCTGCATTTCCAGGCGAGCCCTGACGTCAATCAGGCCTTGGCGTCCCCTCACCAGTGCCTTCATCTCCTCGTGAGCGGGATTGTCGACTTGGCTGGGAGCCTCGCTGAATGTCTCGGCGAACCAGGAGATCATCTCCGCGTCGATCTTGTCGTTTTTCGCAAGGCGTCCCGCCGATTCCGCAAAATGGCGAACCCGTTTGGGATCGACGATCCGTACTTCCAGCCCTGCTTGGCGCAACGCCTTGGCCCATACCCGCTCGTAGCCGCCGCTTGCCTCCATCACTGCCTTGCCGACCCGATGCTTGCGAAGCCATGCAATCAAGCTCCGTCGCCCCGCCGCGGTTGTTGGGCAAGTCTTCCGCTCCGTTACGGCCCGAATGCACGCATCAATCTTGTCTTTGGCGACATCGATGCCGACGACAACCAGATCGTCTTGTGTCATCATCCACTCCCTTCCTTGCCTGGTACGGGCTCGCAGCCCTTGCAACTGTTCGGGTTGAGGAAGACACCGGAGCTGTCCCTTGCTCTTTAGCAGGCTCTGTCGCCTTTGGGCGCAACGGGCTCAGTTCCGGCAACGGGCGGTTCTGATCCAACCGCCCGTTGCCACATCCTGCCAGATTTCGGGGGCACAAGGGCGCAGGGAAGACCGGGAGCCGGCTGGCTCCCATTGACCGCTATGCCAAGAGCAGACTGCGTGTGCTGCGCACAGCGGGTAACAGGGCAACCGGATACATCCCGGCCTTCCCTGCGCAGTGGTTGGAACGGCTTATGTCGTGCTCTCCCTGGGGAGCGATGCACTATTGCCCCCATCGCCTTGCGGATGGCTGATGCGCATCGCCCGGTCGGGCAACACGCATCACCGCAAGACTTGGCGCACAGACCCCGGGCGCCAGGACCACACGATTTTGCCGTACGCGAACCGCACCCGTCGTTGGCACGAGGTCTTCGCTCACGGCTCTCCGCCCTGCAAAGCTTTTCGCGCCGATGTGGCCCGCGTCCACCGCCGCCCGGCCCGCGTTCGTGACGATCGCGATACGCCCCTCTTCCTTGGGCCGGGTTGAGCCGACACATACGAGATTTCCGAATTTCGGTAAAGCAGAATATTGTCGATCGAACGCGTTGACCCATGAATTGGCTGTTTTGCCCGTCGGGCAACGCAAGGTGTTGTAGCCTTGTAGCCCGGATGGAGCGCAGCGTAATCCGGGAATCTCGCCGGCGCCCACAGCGGTCCCGGATTGCGCGGAGCCTGTCATCGGGCGCGCATTCGCGCGACCCGTTGGCTCCATCCGAGCTACGGCACTGTGCTGATTTGCGCCACTGCCCGCCACGTTGGTATGGTTCCTGCAGGCGCCTCAGCCTTCCTGCTCTCCAACAGAACATGACAAATGCCAAGCTCAAGACCCGACCGTATCCGAAAACTCCTCGCCGACCTCGTCTCGTTCGACACCGTCAGCGACCGCACCAACCTGCCCCTGATTGCCCATATCGAAAGCTATCTCGCCGGATTCGACATCAAGGGCGAGCGCATCGTCGACGCGACCGGCGAGAAGGCGTCGCTCTGGGTCACGATCGGGCCGGAGGACCGGCCGGGCTTCGTGCTGTCGGGCCATACCGATGTGGTGCCTGTCGTGGGCCAGGACTGGAGCCATGATCCGTTCAAGCTGGTGGAGCGCGACGGCAAGCTCTACGGCCGCGGCACCACCGACATGAAGGGATTTGTCGCGGTGTGCCTTGCCATGGTGCCGGAGATGGTGGAGGCGAGACTCAAGACACCGATTCATCTGGCGATCTCCTATGACGAGGAGATCGGCTGCGTCGGCGTGAGGCCGATGCTGCACGAGGTCGCGAAGAAGACGATCAGGCCGTTCGGTGCCTTCATCGGCGAGCCGACCCAGATGCAGGTCATCATCGGCCACAAGGGCAAGCACGGCGTGCGCGCCACGTTCCGCGGGCTCGCACGTCATTCCTCGATCGCGCCCGACGGCGTCAATGCGATCGAATATGCCGCCGAGCTGATCGTCGAGATCCGCCGGCGCGCCGTGGCGCTCGCGGCCGTGCGATCGGCCGACAGCCTCTACGACGTGCCGCATTCGACGCTGCTCACCAGCATCGTGCATGGCGGCGCGGCGCTGAACATCGTGCCTGACACCTGCACCGTGGATTTCGAATGCCGCGGCATCGGCATCACCGAGTCCAAAGAGGTGACCGATGCGATCGTCGCCTGGGCCAAGGCCGAGATCGAGCCGGCGATGAAGGCGAGACATCCGGACTGCGGCATCGATTTCGAGGAGATCCTCGACTATCCCGCGCTCGACGCCGCCGCCGACGCCGCGATCGTCACGCTGGCCAAGAGCCTTGCAGGGCGCAACGACCACGCCAAGGTCGCGTTCGGCACCGAGGCGAGCCTGTTCGCCAGCATCGCCGATATCCCGTCGGTGGTGATCGGTCCCGGCGCGATCGCGCAGGCGCATACGCCGGATGAGTTCGTGGAGATGGCGGAGCTGGAGCAATGCGCAGGGTTTGTGGAGAGGCTGATCGCGCATTGCGCGAAGGGGTAGCTCGTCGTCATTGCGAGGAGCGAAGCGACGAAGCAATCCAGACTGCCTCCGCGGAAGGATTCTGGATTGCTTCGCTCCGCTCGCAATGACTGGTGGAGCGAGCTCGGGATACTGGATTGCCCGCTTTCGCGGGCAATGACAGCAAGTATGCAGAAGCAGAGTGGCAACAATGAAGAAGGCGCGGCCACATCGGCCGCGCCTTTCGTCCTACACCGCGCCCGCCTTCTGCGCGTATTCCCATGAGGCCTGCGACAGCGGCACCGTGCGTTTGGCGGATTCGAGCGCCTTGGCATTGGCGGCGGTGCCGTCGCGGACGCGGCCGGCGATACCTTGGGTGATGCCGGCGAGACGGAACAAATTGTAGGCGAAGTACCAGTTGAGATCGGGCACCGTCATCTCGGTGACGTTGCAATAGATCTGCGCGGCCTCTTCCAGGCTCGGGATGTTGAGCGCCTTGAGGTCGGCTCCCTCCAGCCCCGGCATGATCCATTGCATCAAGAGGTAGGTGAAGTCGGCCATGGGATCGCCGAGCGTCGACAGCTCCCAGTCCAGCACGGCCTGCACGCGCGGTTCCGTCGCGTGGAAGATCATGTTGTCGAGGCGATAGTCGCCGTGGACGATCGAGACGCGCGCCTGCTCCGGCACCGTCTTCGGCAGCCATTCGGCGACCTTCTCGAACTCCGGAATGTGCTGGGTCTCGGACGCGCGATATTGCTTGGTCCAGCGATCGATCTGGCGGGCAAAGTAGTTGCCGGGCTTGCCGAAGTCGCCGAGCCCGATTGCGTCGGGATCGAACATGTGGAGCTTGGCCAGCGTCTCGATCTTGCTGGTGAAGATTTTTCGGCGCGCATCGTTGTCCTGGCTCGGCAACGTCGGATCCCAGAACACGCGCCCCTCCTCCATCGACATGATGTAGAAGGCGGCACCAATGACGCTGTCGTCCTGGCACAGCGCGTAGGCATGCGCGACCGGAAAGCCCTGCTTTCCAAGGGCCGCGATGACGCGATATTCGCGATCGACCGCGTGTGCCGACGGCAGCAATTTGCCGAACGGCTTGCGGCGCATCACGTAGGAGCGGTTCGGCGTGTCGAGGCGATAGGTCGGGTTGGACTGGCCGCCCTTGAACTGCAGCACGACCAGCGGGCCTTCGAAGCCTTCGACGTGCTCGCGCATCCAGGCTTCGAGGCGCATCTCGTCGAAACGATGCCGCTCCTCGACCGGCTTGGTGCCCGAGAATTCTTCGTCCTTTCTGACGCCGTCAGCCACGATGACGCTCCCTCTTTTTCTTGTCGGTCATTCCGGGATGGCCCGAAGGACCAGCCCGGAAGAGATTCCGGGTTCGATGCTTACGCATCGCCCCGGAATGACGGTGCGGGGAGCACGCAGCCCTCCCCTGTTTTAGTGCGTGGTAGAGTTTGCATACTTCCGAAGTTCGAGCCTGGCAATGGCGCGGTTGTGCACCTCGTCCGGACCGTCGGCGAGACGGAGCGTGCGGATGTGGGCGTAGTCCTTGGCAAGGCCCGCTTCGTCCGACACGCCTGCACCGCCGAAGGCCTGGATCGCCTCGTCGATGATCTTCAGCGCCATGTTGGGCGCGGCGACCTTGATCATGGCAATCTCGGCCTGCGCGGTCTTGTTGCCGACCTTGTCCATCATGTCGGCCGCCTTGAGGCACAGAAGACGCGTCATCTCGATGTTGGTGCGGGCCTCGCCGATGCGCTGCTCCCACACGCTGTGCTCGACGATCTTCTTGCCGAACGCGGTGCGCGAGGCGAGCCGCTTCACCATCTTCTCCAGCGCCTCCTCGGCCTTGCCGATGGTGCGCATGCAGTGATGGATACGGCCCGGACCGAGACGGCCCTGCGCGATCTCGAAGCCGCGGCCTTCGCCGAGCAGGATGTTCTCCTTCGGCACGCGCACGTTCTCGAGCAGCACCTGGGCATGGCCGTGCGGCGCGTCGTCGAAGCCGAACACCGGCAGCATCTTCTCGACCTTGATGCCTGGCGTGTCGAGCGGAACCAGGATCTGCGACTGCTGCTGATGCTTGGCCGCCTTGAAATCGGTCTTGCCCATCAGGATCGCGACCTTGCAGCGGGGATCGCCGACGCCGGACGACCACCATTTGCGGCCGTTGATGACGTAATGGTCGCCGTCGCGCTCGATACGGGTCTCGATGTTGGTGGCGTCGGACGAAGCGACCGCAGGTTCCGTCATCAGGAAGGCGGAGCGGATCTCACCGTCCATCAACGGGCGCAGCCATTTCCGCTTCTGCTCCTTGGTGCCGTAGCGGATGAACACTTCCATGTTGCCGGTGTCGGGCGCGGAACAGTTGAACACTTCCGAGGCCCAGGTGATGCGGCCCATCTCTTCCGACAAAAGCGCGTATTCGAGATTAGTCAGTCCCGCGCCGCGGAATTCGTCGTCCTCATGCTCGCTCGGCGGCATGAACATGTTCCAGAGGCCTTCGGCCTTGGCCTTCTTCTTGAGGTCCTCGAGGACCGGGATCACCTTCCAGCGGTCGCCGCTCTTGTCCTGCTGATCGTAGATCGGCACCGCCGGGCGGACGTGCTTGGCCATGAAGGACCGCACGCGGTCGAGCCATTCCTTCTGCTTGGGCGACATATCGAAGTCCATGGGACGCTCCTCTCTTTCGCAAGTGCTTTTGCGCCGGACTGTCCTCCCGCTTTGCGCAGCCCGCAAGCGCGAATGCGCGTCCTTGCGGACCTGTCGAAACCCGGCCGCTTTTGCGAACGAGTCCCGAATGCGGATTGACTTTTCCCGGCCTTCAAACGATAGTTTCATACAACTGTTTGAATTGCAACTCCCCTCCCCGAGGGCATCCATGGCCAGCGATCATACGAGGTCTGCCATTCTCGCCGCCGCCGAACGGCTCTATGCCGATCGCGGCTTCGGCGACGTGACGCTGCGCGACATCGTCGCGGAGGCGGGCGTCAACCTCGCCGCAGTGAACTATCATTTCGGCTCGAAGGACGAGCTGATCGCGGAACTGTTCGTCTCGCGGTCGATCGCCACCAACCGCGAGCGCCTGCGCGAATTGAAGGCCGCTGAGGAAGAAGGCGGCGGCCGCGCGCCGATCGAGGTAATCCTGCGCGCGCTGGTGGGGCCGACCTTGCGCGGTTGCCTGGGGCCGGAGAACCAGCGCTCGACCGCCGCGCGCTTCATGATCCGCGCCTCGATTGAGTCCGTGCCGCCGATCCGGCGCATCAAGAACCGCGAGATCGACCATTTGCGCAAGTTCGCCGGCGCGATGCGACGGTCCCTGCCCGACCGCAGCGACGTCGACATCTACTGGGGCCTCAACTTCGCGCTCGCCATGGCGCATCACACCATCCGCGAGAGCGAGCGGCTGACCAAGCTGTCGGAAGGCAAATGCGATCTCGATAATGTCGAGGACGTGGTCGCGCGCGTCGTCAGCGTGGCGACGATGGCGCTGACGGCGGGGCGGACGGAGCCGAGGGCGCCGGCGCGCGCATTGGCGCGCGACGCGCGCTGAGACAGAAGAGATGGACTCTCGTTCGCTGTGATGGCGCGCTCCCTTGCCCGCTTGGGAGCAGAGGCAGGATCACCTCGCATCAGGGCGATGCAGTCGATCTGATCGAAGAATGATCGCCGGGCGCGGTTACGCCCGCTGCGGCATCTCCTCGGCCTCTTCCTTGGCGAGCAGCAGCAGCATCTCGATGCCCATCTCACCTTCCTGCGGTGAGCGGATGAACTTGATCTCGTCGGCGCTCTGCCGCAGCGCGGCAATGATGGCGACGGCCTGGTTGGCGGTGGCCGCCTCGGTCGCCAGAATGGTCTTTTGTTCCTTGGCCTGGAACCCGATCGTGTAGGACATTCACTTCCCTCCCCGGACTCAAGTGGAGAGATCGGATCATAGTCGGAGGCAAAGCGGAAGCCTGTGCGACTACGGTCCGGGATCACTTGGGGATTGCGGGCAAGCTTCACGCAAGCCCGGCATGGCGCGCGCGTCCTGTCGCAACAGTCGCGCTGCGCTTGAATCCCGGCGTCTCGGCACGAGGCACGGAAGAGTGCGTCAGATGATGCCGTGCGCCTTCAGCTGCTCGATCTTGCCGGCATCATAGCCGAGCTTGCCGCCGAGCACCTCCTTGGTGTGCTCCCCGAGCAGCGGCGGGGCGCGGTAGTCCTTGATCGGCGTCTCCGACAAGGTGAGCGCGTTGCGGACCAGCGACAGATCGGGCTCGAAGGGATGGTTGACCTTCACCCGCATGCCGCGCGACTGGACGTGCGGGTCGGAAAACACCTGCTCGAAATTGTTGATCGGCCCCGAGGGTACGCCGGCCTCCTCCAGCTTCTCCAGCCAGTAGGCCACCGGCTGCTTCAGGAACAAGCCGGCGAAGATCGCCATGATCTCCTTGCCGTGCACGACGCGGTCGTTGTTCTTGACGAAACGCGGATCGTTCGCGAGCTCGGGCTCGCCGAGCACGGCGCAGGTGCGCTGGAACTGGCCGTCATTGCCGACCACCAGCATCAGCTCGCCGTCGGCGCAGCGGAACACACCGGCCGGCATGCCGCCATTGCCCCAGGTACCGCGGCGCGGCGGCGTCTTGCCGTTGACGAGGTAGATCTGCAGCCAGTGCGACAAGGATGCGATCACGGTATCGAACAGGCAGACGTCGATGTGCTGCCCCTGCCCGCCCCTGGCATCGCGATGATAGAGCGCCGAGAGAATTCCGATCGAGGCGTTCATGCCGGTCATGTAGTCGACGATCGACGGGCCGACCTTCATCGGGCCCTCGCCCGGCTCGCCGTCGATATGGCCGGTGACGCTCATCAGCCCGCCCATCGCCTGCAGGATGGCGTCGTAGCCGGCGCGCGGCGCATAGGGTCCGGTTTGGCCGAAGCCGGTCACCGAGCAATAGATGATGCCGGGATTGATCGCCTTGATGGTCTCGTAGTCGAGGCCGTAGCGCTTGAGATCGCCGACCTTGTAATTCTCCATGAAGACGTCGGCGTCCTTGGCGAGCTCACGGACGATCGCCTGCCCTTCGGGCTTGGCGATGTTGACGGTGACCGACTTCTTGTTGCGGTTGGCGCAGAGATAGAACGAATTGTTGTTGTTGGCCTTGCCCTCGGGGTCAGTCAGGTAAGGCGGGCCGAAGGCGCGCGCATCGTCGCCGGTGCCAGGCCGCTCGATCTTGATCACCTCCGCGCCGAGATCGCCCAGCATCTGGGCCGACAGCGGCCCGGCCAGCACGCGGGTGAGGTCAAGGATCTTGATGCCTGAGAGCGGCAGGGCCGACATGTCGATTTCCTCCGGGGAACTAAATCTTGGCGCGGCGGCGGGATCGCGAGGCCGCGCTTCCTGCGGATACCACCATTTTCGCGCCCTGAGCACTGCACTGGCGGCATACGGCTATCTCCTCCCGGGGCCGGAGGCGATCGCCGTCCGCAAACTTTCCGCGCCGCGAATATTGCGTGATCGGCTCAGGTCGCAACCACCGGCATCCGCGGCCGGCGCCGAGCGAGCAGAACGAGGATCAGCACCGTCGCGCAGGAGAACACCAGCGTAAGGCCGAGCGCGCCTCGGCTGCCGAACGCCGTGAGCAGGCCGACGAGGAGCGGCGGCGAGATCGCGGAGGCCAGATTGAGCGGCAGCGCGATCATCGACATCGCCTTGGCGAACTCGTCCTGGTCGTAGAACACGAGTGGGATGGTCGCCCGCGCCACCGCCATCGCGCCGCTGCCGGCGCCATAGAGCAGGATGAAGACCGCGACCGCCCAGGTGGCGCCCTCGCTCGTCATCAGCAGCAGCATGGCGACCGGCAATGCGCTGCCCGCGACGAGCCCGGTCGTGATGCCGTCCCATCGTCCGCCGCCGAGGAAATCCAGCCCGCGGGCGCTGACCTGGATCACGCCCAGCATCGAGCCGAACAAAAGCGCCTGAGCCGGCGCCAGCCCCTCCGCCCGCAACAGCTCGATCAGGATCGCGCCGATGCCGAAATTGACGAAGGCGTTCAGCGTGATCGCGGCGACGACGAGGCCGAACGTGCTCCGTGCAATCGCGGGCGGCGGCGATCGCCTCGCCGGCGCGGCGCCATCGTCCTTTGCGATTTTCCGGCGCGGCGCGCCGAAGGCATAGAGCGGGAGGCTGACGAGGAGCATCATCGCCGCATAGACCAGACACGTCCCCCGCCAGCCGAGGTGACCGCTCAGGAACGAGGTCGTCGGCCAGAAGATGCTGCTGGACAGGCCCGTCACCAGCATCAGCGCGCCGATCGCGTTCTTGGCCTGCCGTCCCGCGATCTCGTTCAGCATGATATAGGCGCCGGTCGACAGCGTTGCGCTGCCGGCGATGCCGAGGACGATCCATGCGGCGAAATAGAGCATCGGCTCGCGCGCGAGCGACAGCAGCACGAAGCCCGGCGCAGTGACGATCGTGCCGACCATCATGACCGGCCGCGCTCCGTGCCGCGCAAACGACTTGGCGAGCAACGGGCCGCACAGCCCCATCGAGACGTAGAGAACGGACGTCCCGGCGAACACCGCCGGCAGGCTCATGTCGAGATCGGCGGCGAGGTCGCGCCCGACGATGGCGGGCAGCCCGATCGTGCCCCATCCAATGAGCTGCGTGATCGCAAGCACCAGCAGGACCCCGATGAGCCTGCGGTCAGATTTCAACAACTGCATTCCAAACGTCGCCTGCCCGGCAGGCGCCGAGTACGCCTGTAACTCCTGTCTACTCGGAGACTCCGCGCACGGGAACGCCGGCCGCCGAATGGCAGGCGGCAGCCGGGAGCATGTCAGGATAGGGAAAGTCGCCCTATTCTGCGATGGCGAGCAGCGATCGCGCTTCGGTCGCTGTCGCAACGCGCCGGCCGTGGCGCGCGACCGCCTCGCAGGCCAAGGTCACGAGCTCGGCATTGCTGGCCGCGAGGCGCGTCTTGTCGATGCGGATATTGTCCTCAAGCCCGGTGCGGACCGCGTCCGCGCCGCGGGCCAGCGCCCAGCCCATGACCTCGGCCTGATGGCGGCCAATTCCGGCTGCGGTCCAGGTTGCCTTCGGGATCAGCCGCCTGAGCTCGCCCAGGAGAATGTCGAGCACATGCTCGTCCGCCGGCATCGCGTTCTTGACGCCCATGACGAACTGCACGTGCGGACGCGCGTCGATGAGGCCCGCCTCGATCAGGCGGCGGGCGCCATGCAGATGCGACAGATCGAAGATCTCGATCTCCGGCCGGATGCTGTTCGCCTTCATGCCGGTGGCGAGCGTCTCGACCAGCGCGGCGCTGTTCTCGTAGACGATGGTCGGAAAGTTCACCGACCCTGTCGAGAGCGAGGCCATGTCGGGCTTGAGGTAGAGCGCCGATCCGCGCGCCGAGGGATCGCGGCCGCGCCCGCCGGTCGAGAACTGGACGATCATTCCCGGACAATGCTTCTTGATCCCCTCCTGCACCCGGGCAAAACGCTCGGGATCGGAGGACGGCGTCTCGTCGTCGTTGCGGACATGGATATGCGCAAGCGTGGCGCCCGCCTCGAAGGCCTGGTGCGTCGATTCGATCTGCTCGGAGGGCAGGATCGGCACCGCCGGATTGTCCTTCTTGCGCGGAACGGAGCCGGTGATGGCGACGGCAATGACAGCGGGGTTCATCCAGCGACCTCATGATCTTCGCGCTCGGGCGCACAACGTTCGGCTCGTCTTGCTACGCGTGAAACCCTGCCGCCGCAACATTGGTCAATCGCAGCGACAGGGCCGTGTTCGTCCGGATCAGGTCGGAAGTGCGGTCGCCCGGCCTGCTGCTGCCGCACGCTGCCGCTCGTAATCGGTCCGAGCCATCGGAACGGCATTGGGATTACCGAGATCGTCGATCCTGATCCGATAGGTTTCGCGGGCCGTGACAGCCGCCAGCGCCGCGATGACCGTGATGCCGAAGGCGATCGCCCCGACCGTCAGGGGAATGTTGGCCGAGCCGGGAGGCGCCACTGTCGCGAACAACGCAGGCAGCAATGCGGTGATGGTGGTGCCGATGTTCTGCGAGATCGCCATCGCCGAGACCCGGGTGCGGGTCGGAAACAGCTCCGGATAGAAGCTCGGGAAGATCGCGTTGTAGCCCTGATAGACGACGCCCCACATCAGCAGCGACAGCAGGATCGCGAGCGGCACGTTCCGGATGCTGATGGCATAGAGATAGCCGAAGGCGAGCAGGCCGGAGAGCAGCGCGCCCACGATGATCGGAGGCTTGCGGCCGACCTTGTCGGAGAGATGGCCGACGAAGGGAATGACGAACACGGCCAGCATGTTGCCGAGCACCGGGATCCAGAGATAGACGTCTTTCGCAAAGCCGATGCCATAGGCCGGCTGCACCGCGTAGGCCGCGCCGAAGATGGTCGCAACGACCGGAATCACGTTCATCAGCGCCATGCAGATGACCCGGAGCATGTCGGGCCAGCTCAAGCGGATGGCCTGGACGATCGGAGCCCGCGGCGTTTCTCCCCGTTTCTCCTCTCGGGCAAAGGCCGGCGTTTCGTCGACTTCGCGGCGGATAATGTAGCCGGCGACGATGACGAAGAAGCTGAGCAGGAACGGGATCCGCCAGCCCCAGCTGTTGAAGGCCTCGGTCGGCATGTAGGCCGCCAGCGGCAGGAAGACGGCTGCCGCGAGAATTTGTCCGGCCTGCACGCCCTGAAGAGCGAAGCTCGCATAGAAGCCGCGCCGGCCGAACGGCGCGTGCTCCAGGATCATCGAGCTCGCGCCGGAGATTTCGCCGGCCACGGCAAATCCCTGCACGAGGCGCAACATCACGAGCAGGATCGGCGCCAGGATGCCGGCTTGCTGATAGGTCGGCAGCAAACCGACGGCCATGGTCGAAACGCCCATCAGGAACATGCAGACGATGAGCACGGTCTTGCGGCCATGCGTGTCGCCCCAATGACCGAGCACGAAGGCCCCGATCGGCCGCGCGACGTAGCCGACGCCATAGGTCGCAAGCGATGCGACGATCGCGACGGTGGGATTGTCGGAGGGGAAGAAGATCTGCGGGAAGATCAGCGACGCCGCCGTCGCGTAGATGAAGAAGTCGTAATATTCGAGAGCCGAGCCGATCCAGCCGCTTGCAGCAGCCTTTCTGGACTGACTCATGTCATGGATCGCACGCGTGGTAGCCATCAGAGAATTTCCTCCCGATCTGTTTTGTTTGTTGACGTCCCGTTGGCGGGCTTCGTTGGAAAATTGGGCAGCAATCCCCACGCGCTCTGCGGAGCTCCGCGAGCGCTTGGCACTGCCGATCGGTGTCTTGAGTGAGGAGGAGCATAGGCTTTCGCCTGGATAACACAATTACCCAGTTATGCGATAAACCTAACATGATGTTATGGCAGCGGCGGACGCCCGGGCAGCGGCTATGCTCGGAGGCCGGCGGCGGCACGCGCGATGACCTCGAAGCCGACTGCCTCGATTTCAAATGCCCATGCGGAGATGATGGGGATTGACGCGCGGCGCGTGCGGTCGATCGTCTGATCGGTTAGCCGCGGCGGAGCCGCGTCACGCGGTGTGGCCGGGATCGATGTGCTTCGGCGTCTTCTTCTCGCGCTGCGGCGTCATCTTGGCCGGATCAGGCGCGCCCGGCACGCCGCGCGGGCCGAGCTGTTCGCGCTGGATGTCGTCTTCGGAGCGGGATGGCTCGACGCCGTTGGGCTCACGGGGCTTGGTCATCGCGGCCTCCTTGTCTCGAACGCGGTGCTGCGGTTCTATACACCGAGCGCGTTGTCGCCGGCTTCGCGGCCGGGCACGCTGACATGCACTTCGTGTCCCTCGCGAAGGGCCAGGGAGGCCGCGGCGACCGCGGACTCGAAGGCGGCTTCCTTGGTGGCGTACCGGCTCTTGACGTCGCCGTCATGCAGCACGCCCCATTCATCCTGCACCGGCACGATGGCGTATTGAGCGAGACCCATTGTCCAACTCCTGGCTTTCGAAAGATCGTCTGACCTCTCAACGCGGTACCGGGCTTAACGTTGCGTCAGCTGCGGATGGGTCGCACTCACCCGCCAGACCGTGTTGCCGCTGTCGTCCGCGACCAACAGCGCGCCTGATTTGTCGATGGCGACACCGACCGGGCGGCCGCGCGCCTGATTGTCGCTGTTGAGGAACCCCGTGACGACGTCCTGCGGCGGGCCGCTCGGCTTGCCGTCCGTGAACGGCACGAACACGACCTTGTAGCCGCTCAGCACCTGCCTGTTCCAGCTGCCGTGCTCGCCGACGAAGGCGCCGCCCCGATAGCCGGCCGGCAGGCTGGTCCCGGTGTTGAAGGCGAGCCCGAGCGGGGCGACATGCGAGCTCAGCGCATAATCGGGCACGATCGCCCTGGCGACGAGATCCGGCCGCTCCGGCTTGACGCGGGGATCGACGTGCTGGCCGAAATAGCTGTAGGGCCAGCCGTAGAAGCCGCCGTCCTTCACCGAGGTCATGTAATCGGGCACGAGATCGGGACCGAGCTCGTCGCGCTCGTTGACCACCGTCCACAATGCGCCGGTCTGCGGCTCGAAGCTGAGGCCGTTGGGGTTGCGCAGGCCGCTTGCGAACACGCGCCAGCGGCCACTGGAACGATCGATCTCGAGGATTGCGGCGCGGTTGTGCTCGGCCTCCATCCCGTTCTCGGTGATGTTGCTGTTGGAGCCGACGCCTGCATAGAGCTTCGAGCCGTCGGGGCTGGCAACCAGGCTCTTGGTCCAGTGATGGTTGATCGGACCGCCCGGCAGCGGCGTCAGCACCGTGCCTGATACGGTGATCTTGGTGTCCCCTTCCGTGTAGGGATATCTGACGATGGCATCGGTATTGGCGACGTAGAGATCGTTGCCGACCAGCGCGACGCCGAACGGCGAGTTGAGATGGTCGAGGAAGACGCTTTGCGTCTCCGGCACGCCGTCGCCATTGCTGTCGCGCAGCAGCGTGATGCGGTTGCTCTCGCCGCCCTCGCCGCCGGAGGTCGCCCAGGACTCGATGAAGCCCATCACGATCTCCTTGGGCCGCTTGATCGGGGCGCCCTTCGGCGCCTTGGATTCCACCACCAGCACGTCGCCGTTGGGCAGGACGTAAACCGAGCGCGGGTGCCGCAGGCCCGAGGCAAAGGCCGGCGCCTGCGCCCCTACCCGCCGGTTGCCGAGGAAATCGGTCAGACCCGCGATCGCCGCCAGCACGCCGAAGATGATTCCTGCGAGCAGCAGCCAGGCCGAAAAATTTGCCCACATGATCTCGGCGCTGGCGACATAGGCGATGTCGGTCAGCAGCGCCCCGACAAAACACGTCATCGGGATCGGCACCAGCATCGGATGAATCGGATGACCCGCCTGCGCGGTGGAACGCACGCGCACGTCGTCTTGCACGATTGACCTCGTGACTTTCGCCCTGACGTCTACGGCGAACGCCCGCTCATGACGAAGGTTCCTCCGTGTCCCGCCGAAGGTTCACGCGACATCATCGATCGCGAACTTCAGCGCGCCGACGAGGCCGACAAGAACAAGGTCGATCATCTGCCCGGCGTAAAGGTCAGCGGACAGCCTCAAGGCGGCGCGGTCGATCGCGCGCGGAAGGAACGCGAGCAAGGAGACGAGGAATAGGATTAGACGCAGAAAAGGCAGCAATTCGTCTCAAACGTGTCCTTGGACCGAGAATGGCTTATCCGAAAGGCATCACCTTGCAAGCTTCAGTGATCTGGAGCGGCAAGGGACCTGACCCCTCGCATTCGAACTTGGAACGCTGGAGAAAGATGCGAAGCTTGGCAGCGAAGCGGATTTCAAGGGCTGCCGGTGTTCCCAGCCTTAGCGTCTGAGGCTTCACGGATTTTACCACGGCTGCGTTCTGCTTGAACTCGAAGTCGAACAACAAGATCGGGCGGCGCCTGCACGCGGTCTGCAAAGTGCTCTCTTACGTCAGGTCGCCTCAGAGCAGAAATGCAAAGAGAAAGCCAGTCAATGCCGGCCTGTGTCTCTATGAAGCTAAGTCTCCGGTTAACAATTTCGGCATGATCGAGCGGCTTCGCCTTGGAATTAATAACAGTCAAATAGGGTTGGATCATCATTTGCCGATTGTCGAAATTGACCGCCGCCCCATGGGCAATCTCGTTTCTGAGAGCGGAGATTCGAAGAATATGGGAGCGGAGCAACTTCCAATCTCTGAGCACTTGCTCGTCACGAATGTTCGATTTTATAGCCACATCGACAAGCTTGAGGCGGGCTTCAAAGCTTACGACGACAGACCACACACCGCGCGCGAGTACATACCGCTGCGGGTTTTTCGAATCAAGAATGACCTCCGATACGAACATTTCGTGAAGATAGAATTCGAATGAGGCCCACGCCATCAGGCACTCGCCAGCGGCATGGACGAGGGCAATTCGCTCAGCTCCAAGCCTTGCTTGGATGTCCTCAGGATCTCCGCTCATGACCTTAAGTGAATACCCCTTGGCAATCCTAAAATAGCCTTCAGCGTTTCCTTCGTGGGTCGAATCCTCGGTCCAGTCACTCGCCGCTCGAGGTCTTTCGCCCTATCGAGTCGCCAAGCAGGTAGCAGGTCGCCCGATGAACCTTCCAAGCATGGAGTATCATCTTTGCCGCCGCCACCATTCCTTCGGCGTCCGTTAGAGGTCCATTGCTGACGTGCGATCGTCATTCGATATTTCGCACACATTTGCAACTTTAGGCAGAGACGTTGCCGCCAGCGCCTTTGTTGTTGCAAGATGTTGCGCTAAGTGACTGAAAACACTGGAGCGGGTGAAGGGAATCGAACCCTCGTATTCAGCTTGGAAGGCTGCTGCTCTACCATTGAGCTACACCCGCGTCGGGCGATCCCCTAACACGGCTCGGCGGCGGCCTCAACTGCCCGGACGGCGGCTTTGCGGGGCCTTGCGCAGACGGCTGGTTCCGACTTGGCCACCCCGCCCCTTAACAGCCCGGGGATCGCCGCCTATATTGAAGACTTCCGCAACCAACGAAAGGAGGTGATCCAGTGTCTTATCTCAAGCGCTGTCACCTCGCTGGGATCGCCCGCTAGGCTTTGATTTGGGCTTGGCATCGGGGCGCTCTCAGCCCTGGACCAGCGAGCAAGAAATCGGGCGCGACGGGGCCTCCCCGCCGCGCCTTTTTCGTCTGTCGCTGCTAAAGCGCGATGCGATTAGGATGAATCGTCATCGCGCTTTAGGTTGTTGTTTGAGCATGATCTTTTCGGAAAACCGCTTCACACTTTTCCGGATCATGCGCTAGCTCAGGCGGGCGGCTCGCCGGCCAGCACCTCGCGAATCTTCTGCGACAGCTCCGCCTTCCGGTATGGCTTGAACAGCAGCGCCACGCCGGGATCGAGATGTCCTTCGTGGACGATGGTGTTGTCGGTATAGCCGGAGGTGTAGAGCACCCTCACGCCCGGCCGGCGGAGCCTGACGGCTTCGGCCAATTCATGCCCGTTCATGCCGCCGGGCATGATGATGTCCGTGAACAGGAGATCGAATCTGGCGCCCTGGTCGACCAGCGCCAGCGCGGACGCGCCGTCGCTCGCAGCGAGAGTGCGATAGCCGAGGCCGCCGAGTTGCGCGATGACATAGCCCTGGACCAGCGGATCGTCCTCCACCACGAGTATCGTCTCCTGCCCGCGCGCCGTGGCGGGCGCCTGAACCGGCGGCGTCCTGGCCACCGCCTCGCCCTTTGCCCGCGGCAGGAACAACCGCATCACGGTGCCGCGCCCCTCCTCGCTTTCGATCGCGACGGCGCCGCCGCTCTGGCGGGCGAAGCCGTAGACCATGCTCAGCCCCAGCCCGGTGCCGCGGCCGACCCCCTTGGTGGTGAAGAACGGCTCGAATACGCGCTCGCGGATGTCGGCCGGAATGCCGTGACCGGTGTCGCCGACTGCAACCATCACGAAGGCACCGCGCACACCCTCGCCGGCGGTCCCCGTGCCGTCGAGCTCGCGGTTCGCGGTCTCGAGGGTGAGCTTGCCGCCGCCCGGCATCGCGTCGCGCGCATTGACGGCGAGGTTGACGATCGCGGAGGACAGCTGCGACGGATCCACCATCGCCGACCAGGCCCCGTCGGCGAGCCGCGTCTCGATCTCGATTTGCTCGCCGAGCATCGGCCTGAGCAGCTTCGCGGTCTCGACCACGAGGGCGTTGACGTCGATCTCGCGCGGCTCCAGCGGCTGGCGGCGCGCGAAGGTCAGGAGCTGCGAGGTGATCTCCGCCCCGCGCGCGGCCGCATCGTCGATCAATTGCGCGATCGCGGCCAGCTCGGGCTTGTCCGCAAGCCCCTCCTGGATGATCTCGATCGTGCCGGTGATGACCGTCAGCACGTTGTTGAAATCGTGCGCCACGCCGCCGGTGAGCTGGCCGATCGCGTCCATCTTCTGCGATTGACGCAGCCGCTCCTCGGTCTCGTGCTGCTTGGTGAGGTCGGTCGCGGAGCCGCGATAACCCATGAAGCGTCCGTCGCTCGCGAAGACCGGCTGGCCGTTGACGCTGAAATGATGCACCCGCCCGGCGGCGTCGCGGCCGCGATATTCGAACTTCCGGAACGGCTCATGACGTTCGAGGGTCGCGAGGTGCGCGCGCCATTTTCCCGGCTCGGCATCGTGATCGAACGCGGCGTCGGTGCGACGCTTGCCGATCAGCGCCCTGTAGTCGATGCCGAAGGCACCAGCCCGCTCCGATATGTAGGTGAAGCGATGATCCGGTCCGGTTTCCCAGAACCAGTCGGACGCGGTCTCGGCATAGTCGCGGAAACGTTCTTCGCTCGCCCGGGCGTCCTCTTCAGCGCGCCGGCGGATGCTCAGGTCGCGCTCGAGATTTGCATTGGCCTCGCGCAGCTCGCCATAGGCCTGCTGGAGGTTCGCGCACATCGCGTTGAAGGCCTCGATCACCTTGTCCAGCTCGTCGGGGTCGTAAGGCGGCCGGCGCTCCAGACGTAAAGGCGGCGGCGGCCGCGCCAGGTTATACTTGCTGACGAACTCGGCGATGGCCACCAGATGCCGCGTCACCAGCAGATGGAACATGTAGATGATGAACAGCGAGACGAGGAAGGTCTTCGCGGCCTGGCTCGCCAGAATGACCAGGGCCCGGTTCAGCAATTGCTGATAGACCTCGCTCAGCGTGGCCTCGACGTGAAGCACGCCGATTGGGCGAGCGGTCCCCTGGACGATGGTGTTCAAGGGATAGTCGCGCGTGACGATCGAACGCGTGCCCGGCTCGCCGACCGCGATGCGGATCGGATTGGGACGGTCGGCAATCTCGCGCACCTCGGCGGCGCGGATATCGGGCAGCCGCAGGATACCTTCGAGCTGGAGCTTGAGCTGGTTCTGGTCGAGATTCCACAGGCTTTCGCCGAGACTGCCGGTCGTGCTGCGGCCGATCTCGTCGAGCCGCGTCTCGATGAGAGCGACCTCGCGATCGTAGTCGAGATAGAGCTGGAGCGCGGTCAGCGTCAGCGTCACGGCCGAAGAGAACAGCAGCACGGCCGCGAGCAGCCGCGGCCCGACGCCGCTGCGCGACCAGTTGAAGAGTCGTGCCGGCAGCGATGCGAGCATCGAAGGCGCAAGCGCGTCGATGTCGGTCAGACCCGGCTTCGCCGCCATCGGCGCGATGGCACGGCTGCGCTTGGCGTCCTCGTCACCTGCGTTGGCCATGCACCATGTCCCCGAAATGGCGGCTCGCTGCTCCGGTCGAGCGATTGCAGTCCGAGCAATCCATGGGTTGAGACGCCCGTCTCGTCACCGATGCAAGCGACATCCCCTCGGCCCGCGAGCGTGAGGTCGGCAAGTCACCTCTTCCGCCCCGCAGCAGGACTCCTGGGCAAACTACCACTGCCCGTGCTAGAATGACATCGGTGAAAGTCCGGTATGGCTCGCGTAACGCGCGGGCAATGATCGTTGCGGCCGGCGTGCAGGCGCCAACTTGCGGTGGATCGCGCCGGCATTCGAATCCTGAGGTAGCGATGCACGGCCGAAGGAGACGCCTGATGTGGCGGCTAGCCGTCGCCTGCCTGTCGCTGCTCGCCGCCGCCCCTGCGTTGGCGCAAGACACGATCCGGCTGGCGCGCATCGCCGACATCCCCGATCAATATGTTGGCGGCGAGATGCTGCGGGCCGTCTACGCCAAGCTGAACATCAGGCTGGAGTTCGAGGACGTGCCTGGCAAGCGCGCGCTCGCATTGTCGAGCGCCGGCGAGGTCGACGGCGAGATCCAGCGGATCGGTACGCTCTCGCGCGACTACCCCACGCTGGTCCAGGTCACGCCGGCGATCAACTACATCGAGCCGGCGGTGTTCGCGACCAAGCTCCGGTTCGAGGTCGCAGGTTGGGATTCGATCAAGGACTACAGCATCGGCATCGTCCGCGGCGTCGGCTCCTCGGAAGCCGGCACACGCGGCATGGCCCGCGTCACGGCGACCACAAGCCTCGAGAACTTGGTCAGGATGCTCGACGCCGACCGTTTCGACGTGATGGTCACCGACCTCTTCAGCGGGCTCGTCGCGGTGAGGAAACTCAATCTGCAGGCCAGGATCTACCCGCTCTCACCGCCGCTCGAGCGCATCCACATCTACCACCACCTGCATGAACGCCATCGCGATCTGGTGCCTGAGGTTGGCAAGGTCATCGCTCAGATGCAGGCGAGCGGCGAGCTCGCGGCACTGCGCGCGGCCTTGGTCAAGCAGGTCTTGAGCGGGCAATGACGAGTGCTGCGTCAGCCGGCGCGAAGCCGCTCGCGCAGCGCGACGGCGGCGATCAGCATGCCGACGCACCAGGCCACGACCGCGCGGTGCGGCTCCGCGCCGAGCAGCACCGTGAACAGGCTCGTCAGAAGGCACGGGACGATGGCCTTGCACGTCCGGCTCATCAGCGCGAGCAGGAACGGCATCGCCGCAATTGATATCTGCAGGACGTCCATTTGAACGCCGGTCTTGCCGGGAGGCTTCAGAAGCCGAAGATGCTGAACGCGCGCCGCCGTTTGCCGCGCCGGCTCTCGACGATCCGCTCGCCGCCATTCTCGGCCGAGCTGCCGTAATAGCGGTGATGGCCGGCCTGATCGTGCAGATCGGCCGGCTCCGACTGTCCAGCCCGCCGCGCGTCGCAGATGATCTTGATGGTTTGACCCGACATTGCCGCCTCCAGCAAAAGCTTGTTGTTCGTGGTTCATCAGTCGCGGCCCGTTCCGGCGGCGTTCACATCGCAAGGGTCGCAATCGGGTTTCAGGACGGTTTCGCCGCTTGCCGGCCACGCAATATTTTGCTTGGGGATTGTCGGCAGGGGCTGCAGTGCCGCGTCCTTGGGACTTGCGCAGAAAAGAAAGAGGTGACGATGCTGTACGCCATCCTGGCCTATCACGTGGAAGACGAAGTGCTGTCCTGGACGCCGGAGCAGGACGCCGCGGTCGTCGCCAAAGTCATCGAGGTTCAGGCGCCGCTGCGGGCCAGCGGCCAGTTTGGACCGGCGGCCCGGCTGGATGAGACCCGGAAGGCCCGCACCTTGCGTGGCCCCGGCGCGGGAATGGTGCTGGACGGGCCGTTTGCCGAGACCAAGGAGCAGCTTCTGGGCTTCCATTTGATGCAATGCGCCACCGAGGAGGAGGCGATCGCAGCGGCGCGGAAGCTGCGTGCGGTCAATCCGACGGCTGTGTACGAGATCCGCCCGGTCAAGCTTTACGTGCCGGCCGATGGGTTCGGCGCGACATCCGGCTGAGTCCCGCGATGCGATCAAGATGAATCGTCATCGCGCTTTAGGTTGTTGTTTGAGCATGATCTTTTCGGAAAACCGCTACCCACTTTTCCGGATCATGCTCTAGGCGCCCGGCCCCGTTCGCTTGGGAAGGAAGCGCTGGATCACGATGCCGCCGAAAGCGATGAACCACAGGAAGGGTGCGACCTGCGGCGCAAACGCCGCAACGATCGTGCCCGGGATGAACACCAGCAGCGGAAACAGCGAGGCCATGATCTCGTTGCGCCAGCCGCCCAGGATCGTCCACCACAGCCAGGCGTTGAGGCCAGCGATCGCGGTCAGATGCAAGCCGTAGAGCACGGCGACGGCGTTGCTCATGCCGTAATTGGTGTAGAGGCCGTTGGTGACCGGCAGCAGCACGATCGAGAGCAGGAAGAACAGATTGAGGATCACGTCGCCGCGGCTGCCGATCGGCTGGCGTGCCAGCCGGCGGTGGTGGCTGATCCAGAACACGCCGGCAATGATGAAGCTCAGCGCCAGCCCGGCCAGCTTGCCGGAATAGACCTGGGCGAGCTCGCTCCAGCCAGGGGCGCTGGCGAACACCGCCGCCTTCGGCAGGTCGTAGGCCAGCAGTGTCATGGCGACGCCGAAAATGGTGTTGCTGAGCGATTCCAGCCGCCGCATCTCGAACTGGTCGGGCTTGAGCTCGGTCATCTCGGTCATGGGGGTGCTGGAACCAAAGGGGCCTCTTCCCCCTAAATCCTAATTCCAGTTCCGTCCAGCCGCATTGCGATTCGCGCCGGGATCGCCGAGTCTCATCCTTTCACCGGGGCGATTCGTGGCGACATATCTGGACACGCTCAATGCGGAGCAGCGCCGCGCCGTCGAGCATGGCGTGGCCGAGGGCTCGACTGTGGGCGGCCCCCTGCTCGTCATCGCCGGTGCCGGCTCCGGCAAGACCAACACGCTGGCCCACCGGGTCGCCCATCTGATCGTCGCAGGCGCCGATCCCCGCCGCATCCTGCTGATGACGTTCTCCCGCCGCGCCGCCGCGGAGATGGCCGGTCGGGTCGAGCGCATCGCCCGCAAGGTGCTGGGCGAGAACAACGCCGCGATCATGCGCGATGCGCTGACCTGGGCCGGCACCTTCCACGGCATCGGCGCGCGGCTCCTGCGCGAATATGCCGAGCGGATCGGCGTCGATCCCGCCTTCACCATCCATGACCGGGAGGATTCGGCCGACCTGATGAATCTGGTCCGGCACGAGCGCGGATTGTCGAAGACGGAAACCCGCTTTCCTGCCAAGGGCACCTGCCTGTCGATCTATTCCCGCTGCGTCAATGCCGAGATGGAGATCGAGAAGGTGCTCGGCCAGCACTATCCCTGGTGCGCAGGCTGGGCCGCCGAGCTGAAGGGCCTGTTCGCCGCCTATGTCGAGGCCAAGCAGACCCAGCACGTGCTCGATTACGACGATTTGCTGCTGTACTGGTCGCAGATGATGAGCGATGCGCTGATCGCTGAGGAGATCGGCGGCCGCTTCGATCACGTGCTGGTCGACGAATATCAGGACACCAACCGCCTGCAATCCTCGATCCTGCTGGCGCTCAAGCCCGACGGACGCGGCCTCACCGTGGTCGGCGACGACGCGCAGTCGATCTATTCGTTCCGCGCCGCCACGGTGCGCAACATCCTGGACTTTCCGCAAAGCTTCTCGCCGCGCGCGGAGATGATCACGCTCGACCGCAACTATCGCTCGACGCAAGCGGTGCTGTCGGCGGCGAACGGCGTCATCGGCCTCGCCCGCGAGCGCTTCACAAAAAATCTCTGGACCGACCGCACCTCGGGCAGCAAGCCGCAGCTCGTCACCGTGCACGACGAGGCCGACCAGGCGCGCTACATCGTCGAGGCGGTGCTGGCGAACCGCGAGCAAGGCGCGCTGCTCAAGCACCAGGCGGTGCTGTTCCGCACCTCCTCGCATTCGGGTCCGCTCGAGATCGAGCTGACCCGCCGCAACATCCCCTTCGTCAAGTTCGGCGGGCTGAAATTCCTCGATGCCGCGCACGTCAAGGACGTGCTGGCGCTGTTGCGCTTCGCCGAGAATCCGCGCGACCGCGTCGCCGGCTTTCGCATCCTGCATCTGCTACCGGGCATTGGGCCTGCGACCGCACAACGCGTGCTCGACCAGATGGCGGAGAGCACGGACCCGCTTGCCGCGCTCGGCCGGCTGCCGGGGCCCGCGCGCACCGGCGAGGACTGGACCGACTTCGTCCGCACGGTGGAAAATTTGCGCTATTCGGAATGGCCGATCGATCTCGAGCGCGTGCGGCTCTGGTATGAGCCGCATCTCGATCGCATCCATGAAGATGCCGAGACGCGCCGCGCCGATCTGATGCAGCTCGAGCAGATCGCGAGCGGCTATGCCTCGCGCGAGAAGTTTTTGACCGAGCTCACGCTCGATCCGCCGGATGCGACCAGCGACAAATCCGGTCCACCCTTGCGCGACGAGGATTATCTCATCCTCTCCACCATTCATTCCGCCAAGGGCCAGGAATGGAAGTCGGTGTTCGTGCTCAACGTCGTCGACGGCTGCATGCCGTCCGATCTCGGCGCCGGCACCAGCGCCGAACTCGAGGAGGAGCGCCGCCTGCTCTATGTCGCCATGACCCGCGCCAAGGACGACCTCCATCTCGTCGTTCCGCAGCGCTTCTTCGTCCACGGCCAGGCCGCCAAGGGCGACCGCCACGTCTACGCCTCGCGCACCCGCTTCATCCCGGAATCCCTGGTCTACCTGTTCGAGCGCACCGCCTGGCCAAAAACCACAGCCGGTGCCGCGCGCACCGCGGCGCAGGGGCCGAAGATCGACATCGGGGCCAAGATGCGCGGGATGTGGCGGTAGTTGGCGCCTTGTTTTGACGCGTTTTCTTTACGCGAACCGGTATCCACTTCGCTCGAAAACGCTTTAGGCATTCAGCCTGTCGAACTGCACCTTGCCCGCCTTCATCACCAGCGGAATGTGCTCGCCCTGACCGAGCAGACAGGCAACATCGCGCAGCGGGTTGCCGTCGATCACCAGCAGGTCCGCGAGAGCCTCCGGCACGATGCGGCCAAGCTTGCCCTCCATGCCGAGCACCTCTGCGCCAATCAATGTCGCGCTGGCGATGACGGCGCGCGGGCCGAGAATCTCGGCGCGGATGCAAAATTCGTCGCTCTGCAGGCGCTGCGACGGCCCGAGCAGATCGCTGCCGAACCCCATCTTCACACCGGCATCGCGATAGATCGCGAGCGAGCGCAGGCCGGCGTCGCGGACATCGGCGATCTTGGCCACACTCTCCGGCGGCAGGCCATATTGCGCACCCTCGTTGGCCAGCGCCTCGTAAGTGACGAGCGTCGGCACCACATAGGCGCCCCTCTCGGCCATCAGCCGCGCGGTCGGCGCATCCACCAGATTGCCGTGCTCGATGGTACGCACGCCGCAGCGGACCGCGCGTTCGATGGCCGCAGCGGTATAGGCGTGCGCGAGCACATAGGTCTGGCGCCCACGCGCCTCCTCGACGATGGCGCGGATCTCGTCCTCGGAGTAGCCGAAGGCGCCGACCGGATCGGTCGGCGAGGCGACGCCGCCGGAGGCCATGATCTTGATCTGATCGGCACCCATCTGCAGCTCCTCGCGCGCCGCCTTGCGCACGCCGTCGACGCCGTCGGCGACGCGCGCCAGCGCGCCGACCCGCACGCAGCACGGACATGGCGCGTCGCTGGCGAGGTAATCGGAACGTGCCCGCATGTCGCCGTGGCCGCCGGTCTGGCTGAGCGCGCGGCCGGAGACGAACAGCCGCGGCCCGTCGGTGAGACCGGTCTCGATCGCCTGCTTCAGCGCATGGCCGGCACCGCCGGCATCGCGCACCGTAGTGAAGCCACGCCGCAGCATGCCGCGCAGGAGCAGCGTCGAGCGCAGCGTCACCAGCACGTTCGGCATGTGCACCTGCTGCGCCAGGTTGAGCTCGACGGCGATCGCGTGAACATGAAGATCGATCAGCCCGGGCATCAGCGTCTTACCTTTGAGATCGATGGTGCGATCGGCGGTGGCCTGGAGCGGACGGTCGGAGACCTCCTTGATCACATTGTCCTCGACCAGCACGTGCCGTCCCTCCAGCAAGTCCGGCTGGAGCGGGTCGAGCAGAGCGGCGTTCTTGAAGAGGATGCTGGTCATGATCGTTTCCTGTCAGGTCAGGACGAAGTCGCTGTCAGCAGCGCGGGCAGCGCGAGCTGTGCAAATGGAAGGCACGCGGCGGCATCGTCCTCGCCGTACCAGCCCGCCTCGTGAAGCAGATTGAGCGAGCCGAGCGTGCGGCCACGCCAGCGCACGGGCATGTTGAGCACGCTCTCGCAGCCCAGGGAAGCGATCAGTTCGTGATCGGAGAACACGGTGCGCAGATCATCCCGCGTATAGCCGATATAGGCCTCGCCGCGGTCCAGCACGGCCTCGGTCCAAGGGCCCGGTGCGAGACGCTTGCGTCCGCCGGTCGGGTATAGACCGGGCAGATTGGAGTAGAGGCGCGCCAGTTCGCTGGTCGCCTCGTCATAGGTGAGGACCGTGAACAGCTTGTGGCCGATCGCCGAGTTCAAACCTTGATCGAGCGCCGCGAACAGCGCATCCGGCTGGTCCACCCTGCCCTGCGCCGCCGCGACGGCGCAGAGCCAAGGATCGGCATGCAGCTTCGGCCGCGTCATGCCACCTCGCCCGCCGCGATCTCCTCCAGCGAACGGCCGCGGGTCGGCACGCCCATCAGGACGACGGTGACAGCCCCGAGCAGCAGCACGGTGGTGGTGACGCCGAACACGCCGGCGAAGCCGAAGTTCGGATAGAGATAACCGACCAGGATCGGCGAGACGATCGCGCCGATGCGACCGATCGCCGACGCAAGGCCTGCGCCCGTGGTCCTGACCGGCGTCGGGAACACCTCGGCGGTATAGGCATAGACGCCTGCATAGGTGCCGTTCATGAACAGCGACAGGAAGATTCCCGCCGCCATGATCTGCTGGTCGCTCTGCGCGAAGGCGAGACCGAGCGCGCTGATGCCGCCGAGCACCATGTACGTCGCGATCGTCGCCTGCCGGCCAATGCGCTCGTTGAAATACGCGGCGCTGAAATAGCCGGGGATCTGCGCGCAATAGATCGCGATCGAATAGGCGAAGCTCTTGGTGATGCTCATGCCGTTCTGGACCAGGAGGCCGGGGATCCAGACGAAGAAGGAATAATAGCTGAAGGTGATCGCCAGCCACATGATCCAGGTCATGATGGTAATGCGCGCCTGCCGGCCCGCGAGCAACGCCGCGAAATTGGCGAGCAGCGTTCCGCCCGCCCCCGTCGGCACTGCTGCTTCGACCACCGGCTGCGGCAGGACGTGGCCTTCGCGCGCAAAGCCCGCCTCGATCCTGTCCAGCAGGGCTTCGGCTTCCTTGCCCCTGCCCCGGCTTTCGAGCCAGCGCGGCGATTCCGGCAGCGACTTGCGCCACCACAGCAGCATGACGACCGGAACCGCGGTGATAACCAGCACGATACGCCAGCCGTTGTCGGAAGTGGGCACGATGAAGTAGCCGAGCAAGGCCGCAGCAACGAAACCGAAGGAGAAGAAGCCGGCGAGGGCTCCGGTGAAGGCGCCGCGATAGCGCCGCGCCACGAACTCCGCGAGATAAGGCGCGATGATTGCGCTCTCCGCGCCGGTGCCCATGCCGGCCACGACGCGCGCCGCGAAGAAGGACGGCCATGTGTCGACCATCGCGCTCACGATCGAGGCCGCGCAATACAGCGCCAGCGCCGACATCATCACCGCACGGCGACCGATCAGGTCGCCCAGCGTACCCGCCAGCAACGCGCCGAACAGGAAGCCGATATAGGTGCTGCTGCCGAGCACACCGATCTGCACGCTCGTCAGGTTCCATGCCGTGCGCAGCACCGGCAGGATGAAGGCCAGCACCGCCGCGTCCATCGCGTCGAACATGTAGCCGAGCCCGCCCATCAGCAGCAGGTGCGTGTGGAAGCGTGCGAACGGAAGGCGCTCGATGCGCGCCGAAATCATCGACATGAAAGTCCCCCTCTGATGTCACGGGCCCGGCGCGCCGCTCGGGAGGGAACCATAGACAAAGCGACATTATCGTCATAATTTATAATCATGATCTGATATATCACTATGGTGAATGTCTGTGTCGTTCCGCGCGCTCGACCTCAACCTCCTGAAAGTGTTCGAGGCGCTGATGACCGAGGGCAGCGTCACGCGCGCCGCGAATGCGTTGCGAATGACCCAGCCCGCGGTCAGCAATGCGCTTGCGCGGCTGCGCGACGCGCTCGGGGATCCCCTGTTCGTGCGCGCCGGCACCGGCATTCGCCCGACCCAGCGCGCCGTGGTGCTGTGGGAGCCGATCGGCGAGGCACTGGAAAGCGTGCGCGGTGCACTCGACGAGCAGGTGTTCGATCCTGCACGTGCACAGACCGAATTCAGCCTGTCGATGTCGGACTATGTTTCCTCGCTGGTGATGCCGAACCTGCTCGACCATCTCGGCAAGGTTGCGCCGAAATCGCGCGTCCACACCGTGCCCAATACCGTTGTCGAGATCGCCGACCAGCTCGAGGACAACAGAGTGGACTGCGTGCTCAGCGTCTATGTCAACGAGGCGCAGCAACCGGCCGCGATCCGCTCGCGCTCGCTGTGGACGGTCGACTATGCCTGCTTCATGCGACGCGGCCATCCGCTCGCCGCCCAGAAACGGCTGAGCACGCGGACCTTCCTGAACGCGGGTCATGTCGACGTCAGCCTCGCCGGCAAGACCATGCCGTCCTACGACCTCTTCCTCGCCTCGCGCGGGCTGTCGCGCAATCTGGTCGCCACCGTCAATCACTACAGCGCCGCCTACGAGGTCGTGCGGCAATCCGACCTGATCGCCGTGCTGCCGAGCGACCTGCGCTCGCAATCAAGGCATGCACCGCTTCTGCACGCCATGCCGCTTCCCCTCAAAGCGCCGCCGCGCATCGTCAGCCTGTTCTGGCACCAGCGCAACGACACCGTGCCGGCGCAGCGCTGGCTGCGCGAAACCCTGGTCGAGATGTTCGCCAGGTCCGACTGAGCCCCTAGGTTCGATGAAGAATCGGAAACGATGCCTTTCCCGGATCAGCATTGTCGGAGCAGCTCCCCCGCCCTAGCTGCACGGCAAGTATTTCCCTCCCATGGCGGGCCTGTCGCACCCCGCAGAGACCTCATCGATGACCGCAACGCTCGAATTCGGACTGGACACCTTTGGCGACGTCACCAGGGGCGGCTCCGGTGCCATGCTTCCGCATGCGCAGGTGATCCGCAACGTCGTCGACGAAGCGGTGCTGGCCGACGAGCTCGGCCTCGACTTCATCGGACTCGGCGAGCATCACCGCGCCGATTTCGCGATCTCCTCGCCTGAAACCGTGCTCGCGGCGATCGCATCGCGGACCACGCGCATCCATCTCGGCTCGGCCGTGACGGTGTTGTCTTCGGATGATCCCATCCGCGTGTTCCAGCGCTTTGCCACGCTGGATGCGGTCTCGAACGGACGCGCCGAGGTGATCCTCGGCCGCGGCTCGTTCACCGAATCCTTCCCGCTGTTCGGCTTCGACCTGCGCAAATATGAAGAGCTGTTCGAGGAGAAGCTCGATTTGTTCGCCGCGCTGTTGTCGCAGCAGCCGGTGACCTGGCAAGGCAAGCTGCGCCCGCCGCTGAAGGAGCAACTGGTCTATCCGCCGGTCGAGAACGGCACGCTGAAAACCTGGATCGGCGTCGGCGGCAGTCCGCAATCGGTGGTGCGCGCCGCGCATTACGATTTGCCCCTGATGCTCGCGATCATCGGCGGCGATCCGAAGCGCTTTGCGCCCTATGTCGAGCTCTATCATCGCGCGTTCAGGGAGTTCGGCCGCCCGGCCCAGCCGATCGGCGTGCATTCGCCGGGCTATGTCGCCGAGACGGATGCGCAGGCGCGCGAGGAGCTGTGGCCCGATTACAAGGCGATGCGCGACCGCATCGGCAAGGAACGCGGCTGGCCACCGATGGGACGCGACGAGTTCGTCCATGAGGCCGAGCACGGCTCGCTCTATGTCGGCGCGCCGGAAACGGTCGCGCGGAAGATCGCGAAGACCGCAAAGGCGCTCGGCATTTCGCGGTTTCAGTTGAAGTATTCGGCGGGCCCATTGCCGCATGACAAGCTGATGCGGAGCATCGAGCTTTATGGGCGGAAGGTGGTGCGGCTGGTGCGGGAGATGATGGAGTAGCGTGCTTTTGAAACCGTCTCGGTCCGCCTACGCCCTGCGGGCTACGGCGTGACAGCCTTCGCTCACTTCGCGCTACGAGCACTTATGCGGGCTTGCCTAGCCGTAGCTCGCGAAGCGAGCGAAGGCTGGTGGGGGAGGCAGGACTCGAACCTGCGAAGCCATGAGGCGGCTGATTTACAGTCAGCTCCCTTTGCCACTCGGGACACTCCCCCGCTCGACGGCAGCACAATCGGGCCGGACCTTGCCGGCGGACCGAAGACGGCCATGGAACGTGAAGGCCGCGACAACCCGGATCGGGGCGCGACCGGGCGCGTTTATGGGCGAAGCGGTGGGGCAAAGTCAACCGAGGCAAGCAGCTAAAATCGCCCTCGCAGGCACCGAAATTGCCATATTCCGGAACCCATGACAGAAGCGAGCCCATGAAGGATCGAAAATTCGGCCCCAAGGGGGCTCGCGGCGGGGCTAAGCCCTTCAACAGGCCCGGAAAATCGGCCGGCCGGCCGGCTTGGCGCGACCGTGATTCGCAAGGCGACGGCCCCGTCATTCTCTATGGCTGGCACACCGTCACCATGGCGCTCGCCAACCCGCGACGACGGATCCGCAAGCTGACACTGACCGAGAACGCCGCAAGGCGCCTTGCGGAAGAGCACATCGAGACCCGGGTGGCGCCCGAGATCGTGCGGCCCCAGGAGATCGACCGGCTGCTGTCGCCCGACGCCGTGCACCAGGGCCTCCTCGCAGAGGCCGACCCCCTGCCCTCGCCCGAGATCGAGACCTTGACGCAGGACGGCATGGTGCTGGTGCTCGACCAGATCACCGATCCCCACAATGTCGGCGCCATCCTGCGCTCGGCCGCCGCGTTCGCGGTGAAGGCGATCGTCACCACCGCGCGCCACAGCCCGGAAGCGACCGGCGTGCTGGCGAAGGCGGCCTCCGGCGCGCTCGAGCTGGTGCCTGTTGTCACCGTGCAAAATCTCGCCCGCGCGCTGACGGCGCTGAACGAGCGCGGCTTCCAGACCGTCGGCCTCGACAGCGAAGGCAGTGAAGATATCAGCGATGTCGCGCTACGCCAGCCGCTTGCTCTCGTGCTGGGCGCCGAAGGCAAAGGCCTCCGGCAATTGACCCGCGAAACCTGCAGCGTCGTGGCGCGGCTCGACATGCCCGGCGAGATCAAGAGCCTCAACGTCTCGAACGCTGCCGTGCTCGCGCTCTATGTCGGCGCGAGCCGGCTCGGGCTGATGAAGCGCAGATAAAACAAAACGCCCGTCCGCATCGCGCGGACAGACGTTTCGTTGGCTCCAACCGATCAGAGATCAGTAATAGCGGCGCAGCACGCGGTGACCGCCATAATAGTACGGCGCGTGGCGGTGGGCGTAGCCGTAGCGGTGAGCATGGCCGTAGTGCACGCGCGGCAGGTAGCCGTAGCGGGGGCCGTAGCCGTAGCGATACGGACGGAAGTACGGGCGGCGATAGGGATAAGCGGCCGGCGGCGCGACCGCAGCGGCGCGATAGCCATAGCCATAGCCATAATTCGCGGGCGCGACGACAGCGTCCTCGCGGTAGGTCGGATACGGCGCGAAAGCGCCCGGACCGGTATAGGTCGGGCCCTGGTTGACGTAATAATACTGCGTGGTCGGCTCGGCGAGACGCTCATAGGCGCCGTAGCCGTATCCGTAGCCGCACCCGGTGTTGCAGCCGGTATAGACCGGCGCCACCGGCGCGCACGTGGTGAAGCCGCAGGCCGCGGCCGGCGCGGTGGCGGCGAACATCACGGCAGCTGCCGCGACCAGTCCCGAAATCATCTGACGCATTATACTCTCCTGTTGATTTCCGTTTTTGGTTGTCACGTTTCTCAACCCGGCGGCCTGCCGGGTATCTCTGTGCGCGGCCGCGGCCGAGGAGGCCGAGCACGGTCGTTGATCTCTGGCGCGTAGATCACCGGCGGCGGATCGACGGGCGGGTCCATCTGCGCCGGCAGCGGCGCGGACGAGGCGCCCCAGCTCTGGTGGTAGCTCTCGGCGGGCTTGGGCAATTTGCGGTTCGCCGGCGGCTCGACCTCGAGCCGGCCGTAGCCCGGCCGCAGGCCCAGCGTCGGATAATAATGGCCGACGTCGTCGGGCTGCCGCTCGGCGATATAGCGTCCACCATAGATCGTGGGCTGCACCTGCTGGCCCTTGCCGAGGCCCCAGGTGCCATCGACGACGGCATAGGACGCGTCGATGTTGTTGATGATTACAGGCACGCCGGGACGGCCGGGAACGACGATCTCGAAGCCGCCGGCCAAGGCCGTCGCAGGCAGTCCGATCAGAAAGGCGGCGAGCGCCACGGCGCGCATGAGGAGACCCCGGTTATCCGGGCGGCAACCTAACCGATCGCGACGCAGAGAGGGTTAAGGCTCAATCACCAAATTCCGGTAAGCCTAACGTGCAAGGATTGCGCGCCGCTCAAATGCTGCACAGCGAGCTAGCGAAGCGTTAACGGCGCGGAACTTCGCCGCTGGAACAGCGCCTGCGTGCTCACATCGGTTTGACGGTTCGCATCCGAAAAATCCCACGGTTGCATCGGAACGTCCTGCGCCGTCGGCGTTTAGCTCCTGTCAACAAAATGGGAGCGAAGAACCATGACCATCAAGCTTCTCGGGGCCACGGCGATCGCAGCGACCATGCTGGCTGGCTCTGCAATGGCGCAGACGGCCGTCAACAATCCGGGCCGCTGCTCGGCGCAATTCCCCAACGCCAATTGCCAGACCTTCGGAGCTGGAAACGTCTCCACCGATAGCGGGTACCGCCATCGCCGCGCGGCCTATCGTCAGACCAACCGCGACTGGAACAGGAGCCCCACCGGCTTCTGGCCGACCGACGTCGCTGCCGGCGTCGCCGGCGCCGCGATCGGCACCGCCGGCGCGATTGCCACCGCCCCATTCCGCGCCTGGGACAATTCCTATGCCTATGACCGCGGCTGGGACAATCGTAGCTGGGACACCCGCACCTATGCCCAGCGCAACGGCTTCGTCTGTACGCCCGGCACTTACTTCAAGGGCGCAGACGGCCGCCGGCACATCTGCCAGTAAGGCGGCTTGAGCCGAACACGACACATCGGGCGGCCCGCGAGGCCGCCCGATTCACTTGCGACGGCAACATCCCGGTTACTGGCACTTTCCAATCAAGTCTGGTATTGCGGCGCGCACGGGTGGACGGCCCCGGCGCGAGCCGAGCTCTGCCCTGCCTCTCAGGCGTCGCCGGCTTAGCTCAGCGGTAGAGCAGCGGTTTTGTAAACCGAAGGTCGGGGGTTCAATCCCCTCAGCCGGCACCAGTGTTTACAATACGTTAGGGCGAAAATGTAGCCCGAACTACCTGGCCATAGCCGGAACGAGGGCCCCTCAGGGCTACAAGGGGCTACTTTGTCCGAACCTTAAGCGATCGATCGCCGGCGATTTAAGCTGAAAAATCGCGCCCAATACAGATCGCAAGCCCCGCGACGTGCATCGGCGATTCCGGCGTTTCGCCGTAGAGGAAGCTGGCGTCGAGAGCCGACAATCTGTCCATCGCGACCTCCGTACTATCAGCGCCGGCTCTTGCTTTCTCCGGCGCCTATACTTCGAGCCATTCCTTCCGCACGGCCGCATTGGCCTTCAGTTCCGCGGGCGCGCCTTCAAAGACGATGCGGCCGTGGCCCATCACATAGACGCGATGCGAGATGCGCATCGCTATCGACAGTTTCTGTTCCACCAGCAGGATGGCGACGCCGCGCCGCGCGATTTCCACGATGAGGTCGCCGACCTGCTGCACGATCAGCGGCGCCAGCCCTTCGGTCGGCTCGTCGATCATGATCAGTTCGGGATCGCCCATCAGGGTACGGCACATCGTCAGCATCTGCTTCTCGCCGCCCGACAGCACGCCGGCCGCCGTATCGGCGCGCGCGGCGAGGTTCGGGAACATCGCGAGCATGTCGTCGAGCTTCCACTTGCCCGGCTTGCGCGGGTCCTTGATGCCAAGCAGCAGGTTTTGCCGCACCGTGAGCCCCGGGAAGATGTCTCGATGCTCCGGCACATAGCCCAGCCCAAGATTGGCGATGCGATAGCTCGGCAGCCCCGCGATATCGGCGCCCTTGAAGCGGATCGTGCCCTGCGGCGGCACTTCGCCCATGATGGCCTTGACCGTGGTGGAACGGCCGACGCCGTTGCGGCCGAGCAGGCTCACCACTTCGCCGGCGGCGATGTTGATGTCGACGCCCTGCAGGATGTGGCTTTTGCCGTAGAAGGCGTGCAGGTCCTTGACCTCGAGCATCAAGCAGCCTCCTCGCCGAGATAGGCTTCCTTGACCTTCGCGTTGGCGCGGATCTCTTCCGGCGTCCCAGTGGCGATGACATGGCCGTAGACCAGCACCGAGATACGGTGGGCAAGGCCGAACACCACGCTCATGTCGTGCTCAACGATCATCAAGGTGCGGCCTTCGGTGAGCCGGCGGATCAGGGTGACCGCCTTCTCGGTCTCGGCATGGCTCATACCGGCGGTGGGTTCATCGAGCAGGATCACGTCGGCGCCGCCGGCGATGGTGATGCCGATCTCAAGCGCGCGCTGCTCGGCATAGGTCAGCAGCCCCGCCGGCACGTCGCGGCGCGACGCGAGGCCAATATCGGACAGTACCTCCGCCGTGCGCTCGCGCACCTCGGGGAGGTTGTCGACGTTCTTCCAGAACGCATAGTGTTGCTTGGCGGTCCACAGCACCGCGCAGCGCAGGTTTTCCCACACGCTCATATTGGCGAAGACGTTGGTAACCTGGAACGAGCGCGACAGGCCGCGGCGGTTGATCTGGTAGGGCGGCAGCCCCGCGATCTCTTCACCGCGCAGTTTCACGGTGCCCGCAGTCGGCTTGATGTAGCCGGAAATCAGGTTGAACGTAGTCGACTTGCCGGCGCCGTTCGGCCCGATCAGCGCATGCCGCTCGCCCTGATTTACCGTCAGGTTCAGGTCGCGGATGATCGAGATGTTGCCAAAGCTCTTCTGGACGTCCTTCAGCTCGATGGCAGGGGTGCTCATGCGTGATACCCTCTGTCGCGTGCCGCGGTCAGCGCCTCGTCCCAGGCCCTTGCGAGCCAGCTCCAGGTCCGCCGCGCCACGATGTAGCCTGCGACGATCAGGAATGCCGCGAGGGTCCAGGTGATCGGGCTAGAGGCATTGAAGCTCATGCCGAACGCCTTGATGTTCGGATCGTCGCCGTGGTTGGTGGTGTAAAACACGATGGTCTCGATCGCGAGTACGATGCCTGCGACCATCGCCAGTGTCGGCACCAGTGCGATCAGGTAATAGGGCAGCACTTTTGGCAGCGTGCCGCCGCGAACCAGCGGCCGGTGCATCATCAGAAGGCCGGTGATGCCACCGGGCGCGAAGGTGACCACCGCGATGAAGAACAAGCCGAAATAGAGCTGCCACACTGAGGTCAGGTCGGAGAGGCTGAGCGACAGCACGGTGACGAAGATGGCGCCCACAATCGGCCCGATGAAATAGCCGACGCCCCCGATATAGGTCGAGAACAGCACCGTGCCCGACTGAACCGCGCCGAGATAGGCGGAGTTTGCGATCTCGAAATTGATCGCGGCGAGCCCGCCGGCGATGCCGGCAAAGAAGCCGGAGAAGCAGAAGGCGAGATAACGCACCACATGCGGGTCGTAGCCGACGAACTGCACCCGCTCCGGATTGTCTCGCACTGCGTTGCACATCCGCCCAAGCGGCGTGCGGGTCAGCGCATACATCGCAATGACGCAGATCAGCGTCCATGCCGCGACGAGATAGTAGATCTGGATCTGCGGCCCAAAGCTCCAGTCGAACAGGCGGAACACTTTTGTGCGGTTCGCAGAGATGCCGGCCTCGCCGCCGAAGAAGGTGCGCAGGATCAGCGCCGACGATGCAATCAGTTCGGCAACGCCGAGCGAGATCATCGCAAAGGCAGTGCCGCTGCGCTGGGTCGAGACCCAGCCGAGCAGGATTGCGAAAAACAGCCCGGTCAGCCCGCCGATCAGCGGCACCAGCGGCAGCGGGATCGGCAGCTTGTTGGCGCCGATGATGTTGATGGCGTGGATGACGAGGAAGCCGCCGAGTCCGTAATAGACGGCGTGGCCGAACGATAGCATCCCGGTCTGGCCGAGCAGGATGTTGTAGGACAGCGAGAAGATGATGGAGATGCCTATCAGGCTGAACGTGGTGAGCGCGCCGCCCGATCCGAAAATCTTAGGCAGCACGATCAGCACCACGGCCGTGGCGATCCACAGGCCGTAGAATTTCAGCTTCTCGCTTAGCGGCGGGTGCGGCGGGGCGACGCTTTGGGTCAAATCGGTCATGTTTCACGCGTGCCCAAGAGGCCCATCGGACGGAAAATCAGGATCAGCACCAGCAGCACATAGGGCATGATCGGCGCGATCTGCGCGATGGTGACGCCCCAGATATCGGAGAGCCAGGTCTGCGCCATGGCAGGGCTGAGCGGTCCGAATGCGCCGGCGAGCGAGCCGTTCATCGAGACCGCAAATGTCTGCACGAGGCCGATCAGCAGTGAGCCGACAAAGGCGCCGGGCAGCGAGCCGAGCCCGCCGACCACCACCACCACAAACAGGATCGGCCCGAGCAGCGCAGCCATGTTGGATTGCGTGACCAGCGCGGGACCTGCGATCACGCCGGCCACCGCAGCGAGCGCGGTGCCTACGCCGAACACCATCATGAAGATGCGCCCGACATTGTGGCCGAGATGGCCGACCATCTGCGGATGGGTCAGGGCGGCCTGCACGATCAAGCCGACGCGCGTCTTCTTCAGCACAAGCAGGAGCCCGATGAAGATCACCACCGACACCAGCAGCATGAACATCTTGTAGGCGGGATAATTGGTCGAGAAGATCGTGAAGGCGGAAAAATCCAGCAGCGGCGGCACGCGGAAATCGACCGGGCTCTTGCCCCAGATGATCTGCACGACTTCCTCAATCACGAAGGCGAGACCAAAGGTGAAGAGCAACTCGGCGACGTGGCCGTTGCGATGCACCCGCCTCAGCCCAAAGCGCTCGACCGCGGCACCGAGCGCACCCGCGAGAATCGGCGCGATGATCAGCGCCGGCCAAAAACCTATCCAGCGGCTGAGCTGGAAGCCGAAGAAGGCACCGAGCATGTAGAAGCTGGCATGCGCGAAGTTCAGCACGCCAAGCATGCTGAAGATTACGGTGAGGCCGCTGGCCATCAGGAACAGCAGCATCCCGAACAGGACGCCGTTCAGCGTGGAAATGACGACGAGCTCAAGCACGACACGCCCCCAAGATGAGCTGGCTTCGCCCCGGTCAAACTTCGGGGCGAAGCATTTCGCGCAAAATCAGTTACTTCGGGCGGTCCATCTTGCAGGTGGTGGGCAGCACGGTCTGGTCGGCCTCGATCTTGGCGGCGAGCTTCCAGCCCCAGCCGGTCTTCTCTTCCTCGAACGGCTCCTTCTCCGTCCGGTCGCCGAACGAGGCGATATACATTGGCTGGAAGAACTGGTGGTCGTCCCTGCGCATGTTGCCCTTGCCGCCGTCATAGACCTCGAACTCCATGCCTTCGAGGGCTGCTGCGACCTTTACCGGATCGAGCGACTTGGCCTTTTCGGCCGCGGCGGCAAACATCCGCATCTGGTTGACCGCGCGCGGATAGAACAGGCTGAAGTCATACTTGGCGCGGATCGCCTTTTCGAAGGTATCGGCCGGCGCATAGCCGAGATTGGGAATGCCCTCGGCTATCTGGAACACCTGATGATTGAGGTTGGCCTGCTTGATCGCAGTCGGCCCGCCGGTGCCGCCGGCATAATAGGTGTACCAGTTGACCTTGAGGCCTGCGTCAGCTGCGGCCTTCAAGAGCAGCGCAAAGTCCTGTCCCCAGTTGCCGGTGATGACGGAGTCGGCGCCGGAGGCCTTGATCTTCGCAATATACGGCGCGAAATCGGTGACCTTCAGCAGCGGGTGCACTTCGTCGCCGACGATCTCGACGTCGGGCCGCTTTGCTTTCAGCATCGTCCTGGCGGTCTTGCGCACGGACTCGCCGAACGAGTAGTCCTGGTTGATCAGATAGAGCTTTTTGACGCTGGATGCGCTCTTCATGTAGTTGGTCAGCGCTTCCATCTTGATGTCGGAATTCGCATCCCAGCGGAAATGCCAGTAGCTGCACTTCTCATTGGTCAGGACCGGATCGACCGCGGCATAGTTGAAGTAGAGCAGCTCCTTGCCGGGATTACGCTCGTTGTACTTGGTGACGAAATCCGTCAGCGCCCCGGCGACGGAGGAACCGTTGCCCTGCGTGATGTAGCGAACGCCGGCGTCGATCGCCTTCTGCGCCTGGATCAGGCTTTCCTGCGGATTGGTCTTGTTGTCGAACGGAACGATCTCGACTTTCTTGCCGAGGATGCCGCCCTTGGCGTTCAGCTCTTCGGCGATGAACTGAAATGTCTTCAGTCCGACTTCGCCGATGCTGGCGCCACCGCCCGAGAGCGGGTCGATGTAGCCGATCTTGACAGTCTCCTGGGCTACCGCGGCTGTGCCGAAGATCGGCAAAAAGGCGGCAACTATCATCCAATGGCGCATCGTCTCTCTCCCTCTCCGTGATTTATCGAAGGCTTATGCGGGTCGTTTCCCGAAAAATCGTCGGAAGACGAGTGCCTTCTGCACGACAAGTGTTGTCCAACGCCGTAAGCCGCGCAAGCGAATAAATCAAGCGGAGGTGTTATGGAGATTGTTCACCACGTAAGCGGCTTTGCACGTGTGGATCTGCCCCAATTCTAAATGCTTGAGGCTGTCCTCCTCCGAGGGGACATATCAGATTTTCGTTGGATGCGAAAGTGCGGGCTTGAGGCAGCACTTTGCCAGTGAAGATACAGGTGTCGAGGTTCAGACTGCCTTCTAGCTACCCTGTTACGGGATCACAGTCAGACGGCCTTGCAGAGATACGCTCTACAGGTCGCGAGTGCCGGCGTGGCAACCAGAGCAATAACTGCAATCACAACAGCGCGCATGAAAACTCCTTTGTTGGGCAACGCTGCAATACTGCACGGGCGGCCCTCTTCTGGCAACCACCGCGTGCACCCTTCCAGCTGTTCAGGGAAAGTCTCAACACACGCACTACTCTCGAAGGAAGGGCGCGGAAACCGAAGCCCCGCGCCGTTCTCAGTGTGACTTTTGCTGCTTCGTCTTGACGGTGTCGCTGTTGCCGGAAGCTCCAATGCACTTTCGACAGCAGGCGACCACGGCCGGCGAGCGGCTCCCATCGGCGGCCACCGCAAGAACGAAATCATCTGTTCGGCGTTATCATCGGACCATAGAGCCGTCTCGCGGAGGTCTAGCGATGGACCCGAATGATCGGGCAGCCTTAGCCCTAGCCGCTGTCGCCTTGGCAATCGCCATCGTGGTTGCTTCGACAGTCACGTTGGAGCGCGTCAATACCCGTACGGCCAGCAACGACGCACCTCCCGGAACGGTAGGACTCGCCAGGCCTCACCCGCCGCTGGACCGAGCCCCCGGTGAACCGATACAGACAACAGGAGCGCCGTCTAATGCCAGGCAGCGTCCCTGACCGAACCACCGACCGCATCCGGCGCTCAATGGCCGCGCCTCAGCCTGAATTCTTCCGCGCGCTGCCCTGTTCGAAGTGCTCGACGGCCGTGTCGCCGATCTCGACCCAGGCATGTTTCGATTGCTCGAACACCGATCTGACGGGCGCCGGGTAATCCGGGTCCGCGATGGCACCGACAGCGACGCCGATCATCGCAGGTAGATTGTCGGCCTTCCAACAGACGGTCGAGCCGCAGTCAGAGCAGAAATAAGAGCGGACCTCGCCCCCGCTTGCGGCGGAACGAACATACTCCTTCGGTGCGCCGGAGATCGTGACGGCTTCAATCGGGTAGAACGCGCCGACACCGAACGGTGCCCCGGTTCGCCGCTGGCAGTCGATGCAATGACAGGCCACGACGAGCCGCGACGGTCTCGGAAGCGACAGCGAAAGCGCGCCGCAGCTGCATCTGGCATCGATCATCGAATCTGATTCCCTCATTGGCCGATTGGAATTCAAGAGGCGGCGTCCTTGCTCACCCTCGTCATGCGAGCGAAGCGAAGCAATCCAGACTGCCTCCGCGGAAAGACTGTGGATTGCTCGCGGAGCCTGTCATGGGACCGCGCTTCGCGCGGGAACCCGTTGGCTCGCAATGACGAGTTTGAGGAAGCAGCCTCACCCATCTCCAGACGTTGCAGCGCGTCCGGGACACGGCGGCAAGATTGTCACTCCGTCCCGGCCTCGAATGCCAGCAGCACGTTGCCGGCGACGCCGCTCCATTGGCCGTAGCCGGAATTGGTGTAGAGCATGCCGCCGGCGATGACGGGCCCGGGGCCGTCGATCGCGCCGCCATGGGCAGGGACCCCGTTCACCGCCTTGAAATCCCGCGCGGTGTCGAACTCCCAGAGCAGCTTGCCGTCGGTGGCGTAGGCGCGCAAGAATCCACTGACGCCGCCGGAGAACACGACGCCCGGGATCAGGCTCACCGCCGCCGAGAGCGCGGGGCTGCATTGCGGGCGCTCGCCGCAGGCAACCGGCGGTACCTCCATAACAACTCTGCCGCTGGCAAGATCGAGCCCGAACAGGCCGCCGCCTTGCGTGGAATCGAGCTGCCGCGTGCCGTCGCGCTTGAAACGCACGTCGGAGTTGGCGACATAGATGCGCTCGCCGTCCGCAGCCGAACCCCATTCGCTGCCGCCGAGCGCGCCGCCCTTCCCGATCCGGGTCTGCCACAGGATCTTGCCGCCATCGTCCGGATCGAGCGCATGCACGACGCCGGACTTCTGCGCGATGGCAAGAATGCGCCTGCCGTCGCGCAAGGTGACGAGGATCGGCGACTGGCCGAAATCGTGATCGGGCCCGGGCTCGTCGGGACAATTGGTCTTGTCCATGCCGAAACAGGCGACGACGAAGGCGTCCTTTGGCGTCGCCTGCTGCGTCCAGAGCAGCTTCCCGGTTGCGAGATCGAAAGCAAGGATCGCATCGGCGGTCGCAGCCGGCGGATTCGAATAGGAATTGCTGGTCGCGACATAGACCGCGCCCCGCTGCGCATCGATCGTCGGCGCCGACCAGATGGCGGCGCCGGACGGTCCGAACAGCTGCGTGCCCTTGGCATTCTTGCCGGTCGGATGCGGCATCTCGGGGATCGTGTACGCCTGCCAGATCATCTTGCCGGTCGCGGCCTGCAACGCCACCACGCTGCCGCGGAAGGTGCAGCATTCGTAAGAGGCTTGCGAGCCGGCGGCTTCCTCGAGTGAGGACACCGGTACGTAGAGCACACCTGAATGCAGCGTCGGCGCGCCGGTGATGCGTGCGGCGGCATGCTCCTCCACCTTGGTTTTCCAGATCAGCGCGCCCGTCAGCGCGTTCACCGCATAGGCGTTGGCGCGCAAATCCCCGAAGAAGATCGCGAACTGATCGGAGCCCGGAAGCGGCGCAAAGCTGATCGCGGCGCGCACCGCCGCATCAAGCGCCAACGTCCACAGCGTGCAGCCGCTTCGCGCATCGAGCGCGTGGACCTTGCGATCAGTGCCCCCGATGAACAGCATCCCGCCCACGATGGTGGGTGGCGCAAACGACACCGAGGCGCCGGGAAAGGCATAGGCCCATTTCAACCGCAAATGCGGCACCTGCGCCGCCGTCAGCCCGGCCATGTCGGCCGGCTGGAAGCGGCTGTTGTTGGCGTCAACGCCCCAACCGTTCCAGCGCGGGCCGTCGAGGGCTTGCGGAAAGCCGCTCGCCTGCTGCACGCAGCGGCCCTCCGCGTCGGCGGCGGCGCTGCCCGTCGGCATCTTGCCGGTCACGAACGAGGCGATCGCCCGGCGTTCGGCATCGCTGCGGTCCTTCGCCATAGCCGCCATGCTGCCTGAGGTCAACGTCCCCAGCACGTGGTCGAACGACATCGCCTGCAGCGCGGCGCGACCCGGCATGCGGGCCTGCGCATCGCCGTCGTGGCATTGCGCGCAATGCGCGGCGTAGAGCGCGGCGCCTTCCTGCTGCGCCAGCGCCGGCGCGCTGCACCAGATCAACAACGCGGCCAAGACGGCACGTACGCTCATGGTGGGCTCCGGCATGCGAGGGCAGATCGCTTCACGCAACCTGAAGTCTATCCCCGGCGCGATGGCGGGTGCAATCGACGTTGTGCCGCCGCCGTCACACAGCCGCGGCCATGCGGATAGGATCGGACAATTCGTCAAGCCGCCAGAGACCGAGGCTCTTGTCGCGCCAGCCGCCACCACCCTCCTCGCAACGCTCGTCGATCAACGCGAGCGGTCCCGGCCAGCCGAACGGCGCCTTCTCCATGTTCAGCGCCCGCCAGTCGCCGTCCTCGCAATCGTGGTTGTCGTCCCATTCCGGAAACGTCGTGACGAGGAGATATTGCGCGCCGCTCTCGCGAAAGCGGGCGGTGGCGCGGGCAATGTTCTGAAAGCTCAGATGCACCAGACAGTCCCGGCACAGGATCAAATCAGCGCGCGGCAGCGAGTCACGCGTGATGTCGGCAACCAGGAATCGGCCGGCGAGTTCGCCGTCCGCCACACGCCGGTTGTTGGCGGCGATCAGCGAGGGCACGATATCGATGCCGATATAGTCGAGGTCGAGCTTGACGCGGCGGATCCAACCCGCATCGCCGCAAGGTGCATCGAGCAGCGAGCGCACGCCGAGCCGCTGCAGCAAAGGCGGAAGCGCGTCCCGGATGGCCGCAGTGGCCAGGTCCTCCGAGCCGAGGCCCGACACCGAGCCGGCAGCGCCCCAGAGGTTCGTGCGCTCGATCCGCTCGAACCGCGCGGCGAGATCGAGCCCTGAGAAATTGGCACGGTCGGCGACGAAGCGCTCGTGGGCGAGCACAGGGGGACGATCGGCGATCATTGAGCGAGCCTTTCCGGCGCAGGCACACTATACAACCCAGGCGAACTGTTCGAAATTGCCCGGCAGCAAACCTACGCGCGTTATTCGTCTCGTCCAGATCCCATGCGCTCCACCACTCCGAAAGAGAAGGCCAAGATCGTCGCCGGCGCGGTGACGGCCGTCGTCATGACGGCCATGCTGTTCGTGTTCGCGCTCGGCCTTGTGCTGCCGCACTAGGCGCGATCTCGAGCCCCTGTTTTCGCATCGAAAATCGCCGCCCCGGAACCGGCTCCGGCGTCAACCGTTGTCGGCGCATGCGGATTCAGGAAGAAAACCGAAACATGATTCTGCTCGCCACGGTGACGCTGTGCTGTAGCGCCGTGGCCGGGGACGTTGGCACTGTTCGAGCCGATGCGGGGACCGGCTTCCGATACGCGGGCCGCCGATAGAGCCGTGATCGACCTCACCACACGCACGCCTGCTCAGATCCCGGTTCGGGTGGTCGGCGCGCCGTTCGAGCCCAACGTCAATCCGCGCGAGCGGTAGCGCTCACCTCGGCGAGGCCTTCGCGCCCTCCTCGGGCCGGCCGTGGACACGCGCCAATTCCTCGACAAACGCGATCACCTCCGCCCGCTTGTCGGGCGGCAGCGTCAGGAACGCGCGGATGAGCCTGAGGCCCTCCGCCTCGCCCGGGCGTTCTTTCGATGCATCCATCTGCCCAGTGTCGGGCCACCGGGAAAAATATGCAATCCCTTTGCAAACAGCCTTGATTCGAAGCAGCCGCTTTGCTGGAATATGCGCGGCTGAGGTGGATCATGAAATGGATCAGGGAGCGCGACGCACTGATCGCGCAGACACTGGCCTTCGTCCAATCCGTGACCGGCAGGAAGGATGACGTCCTTCAGCCGGAGACGCCCGTATCTGGCCCCGCCGGCGCGGTGGAGATCGTCACCGTCGAGGCGATCGCCGTCGAGATCGGACCGCCGCAAGCCCCCCTTCCGCAGCGGCCCGCGCCTCTGCCGCCGCGGACGAGCGGCGATTTCCGCAGCGAGATGCAGGCCCGCATCGCCAACTTCCGTAAGCACCAGGAACGCTTCGAGCGCGAACGTGAGGAATATTGTGCGGCGACCCTGACCAAGTTGCGTGCCGCCATCGGCGACGCCTCCGGCCCACCGGCCGAAAAAAAAGCCGCCCGGCCGGGGACCTAAAGCCAGGACCAGACCAGCCAGAGATTGGCCGCGCAGGCGCCGAAAAGCGCCAGCGTGAGCGGCAGGAGCATGTGCCCGCAGGATGTCTTCAGGTCGCTCGTCATGGCGCAAAACATCCGCTGATTCCGGCCGACGAGTCCCAGGGATTCTTTTTTTCGGGATTTAGGACTCGTTAAGGACTCAAGGCCCACCCCGCCATGATCACGGCCCCGTGATCGGCCGGCGGCCGGAACCCCTTACCCCATGAGCTCGTTAACGGGCATTCTTGGAGTTGGGATGCATGCCCTACGCCCTCTTCTGCAACGACGCCCAGATCAGCAAGGCCTATCCGAGTGAGGCCGACGTCTGGAAGCTCGCCCAGCGAAGCGGTCTCGTCGTGGACGTGACCGCGGACGACGAGCGGCCGGGACCGCGCCGGGTGCTCGACAACGACTACAAGATCGAGCCGTGCCAGGCGGCCCAGGGCGAGGACCCCGCCAAGAACAAGGCGGAGGCCGATCAGCAGTCGAGGATGGAGCTCGAGCTGAATTCCTGAACTCCGGCGCGGAGCCGGAGCGAAAGCTCAGGGGGTAGCGGCCGCAAGCGAGGCCTGCTCGCCTGGCATCGGCACGCAGGCCTTGCGGCGGTGCAGCCCGCGGATGGCGCCGGTGACCTTCAGCACCTTGCCCGACGGACAGGAGGCGTCCTTGACGAAGGCCACCTCATACGGTGCCAACATCAGAGGCTCGGATTTGAGGATTGTCTGTGCAGAGCACGGCAGGCAGGAGAAGCACGAGAGCACCACTGCCGACACCAAGATACGCATGTCCGTCGTCCCACCTGCCCGGTAATTGTCATATAACGCGTTCCGGAGCGCGAGTTCCGTAAATCGCAAAAAATTATTTTTGCTTTACGCCAGCCCCATGACGCGCGTGAGAAGGCGCGCCAGCATCGTTTGCAAGCAAATGACGCGCCAGATGGTTCACGGAATGCAAAGAAGGCGCCGCCAGGCGCCAGATCGGGCAAACGAAAGGCCGGCGAGCCGGCCTTCGTCAGGTTGGATCGGCGCTGGCGGTCAGTAGCGCGAGGCCGCCGGGCCGCCCCAGCCAAAGCGGTAGTTCACACCGGCCTTGACGGTATGCTCGTCCTCCCGGCCGCGAACGCCGACGATGTCGGCCGGGCCGGAGGTGAAGGTGGTGCTGCCGAAATTGTAATACTGGTACTCGGCCTTGGCCGACCAGTTCGGCGCGAACATGTATTCGAGGCCGGCGCCGACGGTATAGCCGTCCTTGTTGTTGCCGGTGGTGGTGAAGGCCTGCGGCACCCCGGCGATGTTCACGCCAAGGCCGTTATTCCGCCAGGCATAACCGCCCTTGGCGTAAAGCAGCGTCGGTCCCCAGGTGTAGCCGACGCGACCGGTCACCGACCCGATCTGGTCGGTGTTGGAGGTCACCTGGGTACCCAGCGGGAAGGTAACGCCGTTGTTGTTGGTCGGCAGCCAGGAATACTGGGCCTCGATACCCACCACCCAGTTGGGCGCGAACTGGTAGTCGAAGCCGCCCTGCACGCCGCCAAGGAAGCGGGCGTCGCTCGACCGGAAGCTGTTGTCGCCGACAAACGCGCCGCCGACATGGCCGCCGATGTAGAAACCGGTCCAGTTGTAGATCACCTGCGGCGGCGTGTAGACTGGAGCCTTGGTGTAGGTGCGCGGCTGAATGTCGGCGGCTGCGGCCGGCGCGGCCAGCGCAAGCAGAGCTGCTGCCCCCAGCAAGATCGACTTCATGATCGTCCCCGTTCTTTCATTTACGACACTCGGGAAACAACGTGGCGTGAATTGGGTTGCTTCGCGGCAATGCCGGAACGTTGATCGTTCGTGACTGTGACGGGTCGGCAACAACACGATTTTGTTCCGTCAAGTCGCGCTGCACCGGCTGTTTTTGTCGCCAGCGCAAGGCCCCGCCGTAACGATTTGTCGCAAGTCGAAACCACCCCGTTCAAAGCTCGCCGAAATGTGATCCAGCGGCTCCGGCTGCTTCTGTGTAGCACCGGGCGATGAAGGCGGGCTTTGCGCTACCGCGTCATCTTTTCCAGTTCCGGAAAGGGTGCGTAAACCGCACCGGCGCAGAGATCGCTGGTCTGGTCCACCACACGATCCGCACGGCCGTTGACGAAGATCACGGCCCGCTCGCGCACACCCTTGTAAGTGCCATCGGTCTCGCGCGGGGTGAAGTGCAGGCAACTCACATAGAACTGCCGGCCGCCGACCTCGCGCTGTACCGGCTCGGCCATGCCGGCATTGCGCACGCCGACCGGATTGTTGAGATAGGCCCGCATCAACGCCACCGTGTCGCTCCGGAAATTGTCAGGAAACGGCTGCGGCCCACCGGCCTGGGTCCCGCCCATGAAAGTCGGACGGTCACCGTCGCTGCCAAAACATGCCGCAAGCGCCAGCGGCAACGCCAGGATCACCGCATATCTCGCCAATCGCCCCACAGGCCCAGCTCTCCGCTCGAACAGATCAGGAGACGTTCTAGCCCCTGGCCTGGATGAAGGGAATTCGCTTGCAGAGACGCAAACAGCGCACCGGCCAGCCGCCGACGCCTCGCGCTTCCGCACGAGGCGTGGCAACGGGCCAGGCCTGACGTCCGCGCGCGGCGGCGGGGCAATGCCAAGGATGCCGCCGCGCGGGATCCGTCGTCAGTTGCGCTTATCTGACGTTGCGGGCTTGGTCACATCCGGCTGCGCCTTCTGGGCATCCTTGGCCGTGACCTGCTTGTGGTGATGGCGATGCTTGCGCACGGTCTTGTGCTCGTCGGTGGTGACCGCGGCGTTCGCGTTCATCGCCTTCGACTTGCCATCCACCTTGGCGTCCGCCTTGACGTCGGGAGCCTTCACGTTCGTCGTCTTCACGTCCGTCTTGGCGTCGGTCGTCTTGGCGTCGGCCTTGACGCCGGCTTCCGGTTTCGCGGCACTGGTCGCCGCCTTGGTCTGGCTCTGGTCGGCCTTGATCACCGGAGCGGTCGTGGTGGTCTTGCCGGCCTCGGCAGCGAAGGCCGGGGCTGCAATCACGGACGTTGCGAGCAAGGCTGCAGAAATGGTCTTCAACATGGTGGTCTCCTCTTGGAAGATCTTCAGGCGGCGCCCTCTCGCCTACCCATCGATCGTGGGTGGAGCCTAGGCGGGGGGCACTGAACCCAGTCTGAAGCCCTCAGCAGGCTTTCGTTCATCTCGATGACAAGTTTGTCATCCGCGGCCGGGCGAATAGATCGTGCGAAGCGGGAATGTTTTTGCCCGAGAGGTGTTCCGGTCTTCGGGCAATCGTGTAGGATCGCCACGTTCCATACGGGAGAACTTAAATGCGCAAACTCTCAACGCTCGTTGTGCCTGGACTCGTCGCCGTGACGCTCGCGGCCGCGCCGGTGCTGTCCAGCGCGTATGCCGCGGGCGGCGATTCCCCTTCGTCGCCGCCGAGCTCGGACTCCTCGACCAAGAAGGGCAAGAAGAAGAGCTCTTCCGTTAGCGACCCCAAGTTCCTCGCGGCCTATCGCACGGCCTACGCGGCGATCTACGACAAGCACGATTACACGGGCGCGATCGACCAGCTGAAGTCGCTCAAGCGCGACGACGTCGCCGACGTCGCCAACCTGATCGGTTACTCCTATCGCAAGCTCGGCGACTACCAATCGTCGAAGGTCTATTATGAGCTGGCGCTGAAGGACGATCCGAACCACGTCCGCACCTGGCAATATTACGGCCTCTGGCAGCTCGAGCAGGGCAACCGCGAGCAGGCGCAATATCACCTCAACAAGATCGCCTCGCTCGCCGGCACCGGCAGCTCGGAGTATCGCTCGCTGGCCGAAGCGCTCGACAAGCCGACCGGCGCGACGCTCGTCTACTGATCATTGCATCTTTGACCGAAGCGGGCGGGCACAACCTCAGGGTTGTGCCCGTTCTGCGCTTTCGGCTAGCCTCTCGCACCAATCTCCCTCGCAAACCGGTAGCGCAATGGACACGTGGCTGCGATCCGCGATCGACTACATCGGCTCCTGGATCGAATACCAACTGACGACGATCCAGCAGCCGGGCGTCATCGTGGCCTTCGCCCATCGCGGCGAGGTCGTGGCCGAGCATGCGTTCGGCCTCGCCGATCTCGACACCGGCGAGAAGCTCACCCCGCGCCATCGCTTCCGCATCGCCTCGCACTCGAAGAGCTTCACCTCGGCCGGCATCATGAAGCTGCGCGAGCAGCGCCAGCTCCGGCTCGACGACAATGTGGGCCAATATGTCGGCGGCCTGCATCCGCGCGTGGCCGAGACCACGATCGCGCAAGTGCTGTCGCACAGCGCGGGCCTGACACGCGACGGTGCCGATTCCGGCCAGTTCATCGACAGCCGCCCCTATCTCGACGCGAGGGAGTTGCTTGCGGAATTGAAGCTGCCGACCGCGATCGAGCCCGGCACACGCTTCAAATATTCCAATCACGGCTTTGGCCTGCTCGGCCTCGTGATCGAGGCCATTGCGAAGGAGCCCTACTCCGTTTGGATCAAGCGCGAGATCATCGAGTCCGCAGGCCTTCGCGAAACCGAGCCGGACGCACCACTACCCAAGGGCGCCCAGTTCGCGCGCGGCCACACGCGCAAAGTGCCGCTGGGCGTGCGCTGCGTGATCCCGGCGACAATCCCACCAACGCGATGGCATCGGCCACGGGGTTCGCCGCCAGCGCCGCCGACACCGCCCGCTTCTTCGCGCAGCTGGCGCCCAATGCGAAGAAGAGCGTGCTGTCGGTCGCGAGCCGCCGCGAGATGACGCGCCACCATTGGCGCATCCCGCAGAGCTTCGAAGGCTATTACGGCTTGGGTATCGGTGCCGGCAAGCTCGACGGCTGGGACTGGTTCGGTCATGGCGGCCACTTCCAGGGCTATATCTCGCGGACCTGCGTCATCCCGGACTGCGAGCTGACGATCAGCATCATGAGCAACTCGATCGACGGCGCGGCGCCGTTCTGGATGGACGGCGCGATGCAGATCTTGCGCGTGTTCAAGACACGCGGCGCGGCCGACCGTCGCCTGCGCGACTGGACCGGCCGCTGGTGGACGATCTGGGGCGCGACCGATTTCGTCCCCGCAGGCAACCGCGTCCTCGTCGCCAACCCGCAGTTCAACAACCCGTTCATGGATGCCGCCGAGATCGAGGTGACCGGCCGCGACATCGGCAAGCTCGCCTGGGCTGCCGGCCATTCCAGCCATGGCGAGCCGGTGCGCCGCATCCGCGACAAGCGCGGCAAGATCAGCGACATCTGGATCGCCGGCGCGAACGTGAAGCCGGAAAGAGTCGTCGCACGCGAGATCGCGCGCCGCTATCCGCCGCGCAAGCGCCGGCCTACTCCCGAATGAGCGCCTCGACGTCGCTCCGGAACGCCTGCCGCGATCCGTCGCGCGAATAGAACATGTGGCCGCCGGGATAGACCACGAACTTCACGCGCTGCGTCACGAAGGCCGGCAGCTGGTCGAGCACCCGCCTCGTTCCGAAATAGGGCGTGGCGAGGTCGAACAGGCCGTGCGTGACCAGCACGTTCAGCTTCGCGTCGGTGGCGAGGATCTGGCGCAGCTCCGACACCGATTGCGGCGGGTTAATGCCGCGGCCGAAATCCCATTGACCTTCGACGGCACCGTTCAGGACTTCATATGAGCCGCCGGGCCGCCAGTTGAGCTTGCGCGAGAGCACGTCCACCGCGGCGCTCGTTAGCGGCGCCTGGAGCGCATCGCCGGAGGGATCGCCGAAGCGCGAGCTGCTGGAATCCGGATAGGGATCGAAGCCGCGCACCGAGGCGTCGTAGCGGCCGGTCACCTTGCCGTTCTTGCGGTCGAATTCGCGGCGGAATTCACCGACGTCGAAGCGGCCGGCCAGCCTTCGGCTCACCGCCTGGTCGATGCCGGTGAGCTCGGCGACCTTGTCGGCCAGGCGATTGGTTGCCTCCTTGTCCGCCTCGCCCTTGACGAGGTCGGTCAGGAATTCGCCGCGCGCGTAAGCCTCGACATCGGCGAGGTCGGCGCGCTTGACCGGACGTTTGGCTTCGCGCGCCACCGCCACATAGCTCGGCAGCGTCGCGACATATTGCAGGAGGCTCGTTCCGGTGAACTCGCGGAAATCGAGCAGCGGCGAGACCAGGATCAAGCCTCTGACGCCGACGCCGTGCTGGAGCTGCAATTGGCGCACGACCTTCGGCCCGCGAATGCCGCCATAGCTTTCGCCGGCGACGTATTTCGGCGAGGTCAGCCGCTCGTGCTTTTCGAGCCAGCGGCGGATCACGAGCGCGATCGAATTGACGTCGCCGTCGACGGAGTAGAACGACTTGCGCGCGTCCTCGCTGCTCGCCACGAAGCGGCTGTAGCCGGTGCTGACGGGGTCGACGAAGACGAGATCGGTGAAGTCGAGCCAGGTCTCTGCGTTCGGCCTCACCTCGGGCGACGCCGACGGCGACAGCGCCTCGCCGTCGAGCGGCAAGCGCCACGGCCCGGCCGCGCCGAACTGAAGCCAGGCCGAGGACGCGCCCGGCCCGCCGTTGAACAGGAACGTCACCGGGCGCGTGGCGCGATCGGCACCGTCGAGCTCATAGGAGGTGACGGCGATGTCGGCCAGTGGCTCGCCCTTGCCGTCGAATACGCGGATCGAGCCGGCCGTGGCCGTGAAGTTCAGCGTCCGGCCGGGCAGATCGAGCGTCTGCTTCGTGGTCGAATCCGGCGGCAGACGATGCGGCTCGGCCGCGGACGACGACGTCTGCGGCGCGTTTTGCGCGCCACCGCCGCGTCCGCCCTTCTGTCCGGCCGGCGCGGCCGCCTCGGAGCGCGGCTGCGGTTCATCCGCATGCGCAAAGCCTGCGAGCGCGAACAAAGCGAGTGCCAGACCTACGCGACGTAGCGCCGATCGACGCATGACCATGACAGCTCTCCCCGTTCGGCGGCGCTCGACCGCAGCCCCGATCGCACGGGAGACCCTAGCCGGCAATTGCGACGCTTTGGGGGATCGGAGCCCTAAAAGCCAATGCCGAGTATCAACACGAAATCGCGACATCCGCGGCAGGAGGAATCCATGGGTATCGAAGCAACACGGGTCGGCGGGCGGACGCGCACGATAGCCGGCCGGGCGGCACGCAAGGTCTGATGTCCCGACGCGAGAGGCCTTGCGATGCGTCCCTCGATGCCTTGATCGGCAGCAGCAGGCGCTGCCGCCGACATCATGACCGCCGTCGAGGCGGCCGCAGCAAGCGTCCGCGAATGAAACCAGCTCATGTCCCGCTCCGTCCGTCGCATCGAGACCAGCCAGCTAACGCCGCCGGCCGCCGATCGTTTCAGAACCCGACGCCGATCATGGTGCTATGACCACCGCCGCCACTCACGATGCTCGGACGTGCGACAGCCTGCTGCCGGGCACGCAGCGCATCATTTTCCGGCCGCGCACGCCTGGCCGGCTCGCGGTCGGCTTCGCGGCTCGTCTGCTTGCGGCGCGGCTTGTCCTCATCGTCGTTCTTGCGCGAGGCGGTCGCAGCCGGCGCCGGTTTCTCATTGGCGACGCAGAGGTCGCCCTTCAGCGTTTCGTCGCTCTTGCACTGGATCGGGCAGACGCGCGTGGCGCGCTTGGCGAGCTCCCCGACGAGATCCTGAGTCACGCTGATCTTGTCGGCCTCTGCCGGCTGGCCGCCGATGGCGAGATAGCGGACGAGCGCGGCTTTGGTCGGCTCGCTCAGCTTGCCGTCGGGCTTGCCGGTCAGACATCCCAGTCGGACCAGCTCGGTCTGCGCTGAGGTGACGAGCTGCGGCGAGTTCGGCTGGGTCGCCCCCCGCTTGGCGGCCTCTGCATTGAAACGGTCGATCGACGCGACGACGACCGGCCCGAGCCGGTCGCAGGTGACCGTCCTGGAGAATGCCTTGAGGTCGTCGATGCCCGTGCCTTCGCTGTCCTTGGCGATGATCGCATCGAGCTTGCCCTGCTGGTCTTTGCAGGCGGCTTCCCTGGACGCGGCGAGCTCGGCCGCCTTGCGCGCCTCTTCGGCCTCTCTCGCCTGCTTCTCGGCCGCCGCCTTCGCGGCAGCAGCCGCGGCTGCCGCACGATCGCGCTCCGCCTGCTCGGCCTTCTGCCTTGCTTCCTGCGCCTTGCGCTCGGCCTCGGCCGCCTTGGCGAGGCGATCTGCCTCGGCGGCTGCGGCGCGGCGTTCGTCCTCCAGACGCTTCTTCTCGGCTGCGCTGGCCTCCTTGGCGGCGGCGATCTCGGCCTTCTTGCGCGCATCCTCCGCATCGCGTGCCTGCTTCTCCGCAGCGGCCTTTGCTGTGGCAGCCTCCGCCGCAATTCGGTCGCGCTCGGCCTGCTCGGCCTTCTGCCTGGCTTCCTGCGCCTTGCGCTCGGCCTCGGCCGCTTTGGCAAGGCGCTCGGCTTCGGCCGCAGCGGCGCGGCGTTCATCGTCCTGGCGCTTCTTCTCTGCGGCAGCGGCGGCCGCAGCCGCCCTCGCCTTCTCGGCCGCCTCGGCCTCGCGGGCGCGGCGCTCGTCGTCCTCGCGCTTCTTCTGTGCGGCGAGCTCGGCCTTCTCCGCGTCCGCCTTGCGCTTGGCCTCCTCGGCCGCCTGGCGCGCAGCCTCGCGTTCGGCGCGCGCCTTGATCTCGCGCTCCTGGATCGCCTGCTTCAACAGATCGACGCGCTGCTGCGCGGTGATCGCGAGCGGCGCGTCGGGAAAACGCCTGATGAAACGCTGCAGCACGGGGATGTCGACGCTGTCCTTGATCTTGTCCCACTCGATCTGTTCGCGGGTGGGCGGCGCATCGCGGCTCGGCGGCACCGACTGTGGATAGGCGGCAACCTGGATATTGGCCGGCGGCGCTTGCGGCTGGCTCGCCAGCGCCTCGATCTGCGCCCGCGCCAGCTCGGCATAGAAGCCGGTCGGATGGGTCGCGAGGAAGACCTCCCATGCCCGCCGCGTGCCGATCTTCTGCACCAGGTCGTAGTCCGCCTTGACGTCGCTGACCGGCGCCTCGCGCGGCACGGCCGGCGCTGGCACCAGCGAGATCGTGCCGCCGCCGAGCGCGCCGTAAACATACGGCTCCTGGCGATTGGCCGTCGCTTTCAAGACTTCGTCCCTGACGCGGCCGAAGGCAAGGCGAATGTCGAGACCAGGGACGGGAAGATTCTTGAGGATCGACGTGGTGAACGGGCTGTGATCGCCATCGCCATCATCCGCCGTCGAGCCGGCCTTCGCCGCGTAGGCGATCAGCGTGTCGGTCATGGTGGGCTCGACCTTGCCGAGACCGCCGCTGATCGCGCGGGTCGGAAGGTTGCGCCGCTCGCGCTTCATCGTGCCGACGAACGGATTGTCGCGGCAAGCATCGAGAATGATCAGACGAAGCCGCCTTGCGCCATCCGCCGAGGAGACAAGCCGCTCCAGCGGGATGGCCTCGTCGTCGGCGTCGCGGTCGGAAGCCAACCTCGCATCAACCGGGATGAGATAATTGGTGCCGCCGATCTCGAGCCCATGTCCGGCATAATAGACGACCGCGATGTCGGCCTGGTCCGCCGTGGTCTCGAACTTGCGGATCGCGCGCTTGAATTCGAGGTTGCCGACATCGTTCAGCGTCTCGACGGTGTCAAAGCCGGCATCGCGGAACATATTCGCGACGGAGGTGGCGTCGCGCGATGGATTGGGCAATTGCGGGACGGAGTGATAGAGCGAGTTACCGACCACCAGCGCCACGCGCCGCTCGGCGAACGCGCAATCACCCGACAGGACCACGGCCAGGAGGGTCCCGCCGATCATCGCCATCGCTGCGATCAGACGCCGGAGCATCATAAAATCCATGCCGAGCGTGCGCTAATGCGCCGATCCTGATCCCTTGCAAGGGACTCGGCATTCACGCGCTGGCCCGAAAATCGCTAAATCTATCGATATTTTATCGCCGTAGACCGCCGCGATCAATGCGCCGAAGCGGTTGCTCACAAAAGGTATTCCGAGCATCTTGGTCCCTGCGTGATGCACATCACAGCCTGGGGGGCCAGGCATGCGACATCCCGCCACATGTGGCGGCTCCGGTACAGCCGATTGGAAATCGGCCACGCATCACACGGAACTCGCATCGCTACGCTTTCGGTGCAAGCGTTGCTCCTTTAGCTTTGTGTCCGAGTGTTGCTGCGTCTGTTGATTCCTTATTTTTCGATTGTTGGGGGCTGGGAATGAGGCAGTTTGTGCTCAGGCTGACCGGGCGGATCAGCAGCACGAAGCTCTTGTCCGGTGCCGTGGTTGCGCTTTCGCTGAGTTCGTCCGCAGCCTTCGCGCAATGCACCGGCGGCGTCACAGGACCGGGCGCGGGATTCTTCGGCGCACAATTGGCGGCGATCTCGGCGTCGACCGGCGCCGCCTCCGGATCAGTCGCCGGTGCTCTCGGCACCACCAACACCGCATTCCTCACGCAGCAAGGCAGCGCATTCGTCTCGGCGCCCGCCGATCCGAAGCCGGAGCAGCCCGGTGGGGGCGTCTGGATCCGCGGCGTCGGCGGCGAAGTCACCAACAAGTTCACCTCGACTTCGATCGGCACGGTCAATGCCGGCGTCCTCAATCCGGTGCTCGGTGCTGCATCGAACTTCAATTGCGCCGGCTCGGTTCATCAGAGCTTCGGGGGTGTTCAGGTCGGGCAGGACATCTCGCGCCTGAACTGGCGCGGCTGGAACGTTCACGTCGGCACTACCGCCGGCTATTTGTCGTCCAAGGCCACCGACAATGCGGGTGGCAGCACGAATTTCGAGGTCCCCTTCCTCGGCGCCTACGTCGTCGCAACCTACGGCCGCTTCTTCGCAGACATCATGGTGCGCGAAGAGTTTTACCGCGCCGACCTGACCAATGTAGGCGTCGGGCTGTTCAACCAGCAGATCGGCGCGCGCGGCACCTCTGTGTCGGCCTCGGTCGGCTACAATTTCGCCTTGGCCAACAATTGGTTCATCGAGCCGTCCGCGGGCTTCACCTGGTCGCGGACCAACGTCGACGACTACACCTTGAGCGGCGGCGCCGTCTCGCAAGGCATCGTCTCGACCGTGACGACCTCGCCGATCGACAGCAAGATCGGGCGCTTGACCCTGCGTGGCGGCACGACGATCACCTCGGGCAACCTGATCCTGCAGCCCTTCGCCTCGGTCAGCGTCTTCCACGAGTTCGCCGGCGACGTGACCTCGTCGGTGAACAGCCTGAACGCCAGCGTGTTCGGCGTCATCCCGATCGCGATCTCGCAGAACACCAGCACGAGCCGGGTCGGCACCTACGGTCAGTACTCGCTCGGTGTTGCCGGCCAGCTCGCCAACACCGGCTGGCTCGGCTTCGTCCGCGGTGACTATCGCAACGGCGAAAACATCGACGGCTGGACCGCCAACGCCGGCCTTCGCTACCAGTTCACGCCGGAACAGATCGCCTCGATCATGCCGCTGAAGGCGCCGGCCAAGGCCGCCGGCACCGTCATTGCGCCGACCAGCTGGACCGGTGTCTATGTCGGTGGCTCGCTCGGTGTCGAATACGGCAAGACGGACATCCGCTTTGCCGGCGATCCGATCGACGGCAACAATCCGCGCGTGTTCGGCGGCCTCGGCGGCATCCAGGTCGGCTACAATTACCAGCTACCCAGCAACTGGGTGCTCGGCATCGAGGGCGACATCGCGGCGACAAATTTGCGCGGATCGCGCACCTGCACCACGGTCCAGAACCTCGCGGTGCTGCTCAATTGCCAGAACTCGTCGGACTGGATCGCGACCCTGTCCGGCCGCGTCGGCTATTCCTGGAACCGCACCCTGATCTACGCCAAGGCCGGCGGCGCCTGGGCTCAGGACCGCACCAACGTCAATTGCGTGTTCGGCCCGCTCAATGGCGCCGTCGTCGGCGGCTTCCAGCTCGGTCCCTGCATCAACCAGTTCGGCGGGGCCACCAACGGCTTCAGCAGCAGCGGCTATCGCAGCGGCTGGCTGATCGGCTACGGCACCGAGTTCGACCTCGGCAAAAACTGGTCGGCAAAGGCCGAGTACGATTATATCGATCTCGGCAGCCGGACGTCGCTGATGAGCGACGGCGTCACCACGATGCGGGACAGTGGCAGCCTGTCCCAGGTCAAGATCGGCGTGAACTATCGCTTCACCCCGGGCGCCGTCATCGCAAAATATTGATCCGCGGCAATCGACCCGGTCTTTACCCTGAAGTGAACCGGGCGGCCGCTCAACCGGCCGCCCGTTTGCTTTGGAGAGGGGCCTCCTCGACAATACGGGCCCACCTCGTATAGACGAGCCGGGCGGAACCTTACTCGAGCCAGCGGCCCTGCCGAGAAGCCATGACCAAGCCTTCGCGATACGACCGGATCGCCTTCGTCGCCAGCCCGAGCAACGAGGCGCAGGCCGCCTTTGGCCAGCTGACCAGGGACTATGGCAACTGCGATCCTGACGAGGCCGACGTGGTCGTCGCGCTCGGCGGCGACGGGCTGATGCTGCAGACGCTGCACCACCACATGCGCACGGGAAAGCCGATCTACGGCATGCACCGCGGCACGGTCGGCTTCCTGATGAACGAGTACTCGACGCATGATCTGCGCCAACGGCTCGAGACGGCGCATGAATCCGAGATCAATCCGCTCTTGATGCGCGCGACCGACGTCAACGACCACGTTCACCTGCACCACGCCATCAACGAGGTCTACCTGTTCCGCCAGACCTCCCAGGCGGCGCGCTTGCGGATCCTGATCGACGAGCGCGAGCGCATGCCGGAGCTGATCGCCGATGGCATCATCGTGGCGACGCCGGCAGGCTCGACTGCCTACAATCTCTCGGCGCAGGGCCCCATCCTCCCAATCAACGCCGCCCTGCTGGCACTGACACCAATCAGCGCCTTCCGGCCGCGGCGCTGGCGCGGCGCCCTCCTGCCCAATACCGCCTATGTCGTGATCGAGGTGCTGGAAGACGACAAGCGCCCCGTCGCCGCGGTCGCCGACCACGAGGAGGTGCGCAGGGTCCGGCGCGTCGAGGTGCTTTCGGACAAGAGCATCTCGATGCGGATGCTGTTCGACCCTGGCCACAGCCTGGAAGAGCGGATCTTGCGGGAGCAGTTCGGCTACTGAGCGTCTTGCCGCCCGCCTGCCGCAACCCTTCGTTAACCCACGCCACGATATGGTTAACGAAGGTTGACCCGCTTTTGGCCCGGGCGTCATGTTCCGTATCGACTTCAACAAGCTGCGCTTCCTCGTCTGCGACGACAATCCGCACATGCGCCGCATCCTGCGGACGCTGCTGCATTCGTTCGGCGCGCGCGAGGTCTACGAGGCCGAGGACGGCGCCACGGCGCTCGAAATGTACAGCCATTACGTGCCCGACATCGTCATCACCGACTGGGCGATGCCGATTTTCGACGGGCTCGAGCTCGCGCAGATGATCAGGCAGCCGGAATCCAAGGGCAATCCTTACGCACCGATCATCATGCTGACCGGACATTCGGAGAAGCGCCGCGTCACGGTCGCGCGCGATGCCGGTGTCACGGAATTTCTGGCCAAGCCGATCTCGGCCAAGGGGCTCTATCAGCGCATCCTCAACGTCGTCGCCAATCCCCGTCCCTTCATCAAGACCAAGACCTATTTCGGCCCCGACCGGCGGCGCAACACCAACTCCGCCTATATGGGCCCGGAGCGCCGCGTCGGCGAAAAGCACGAGGTGCTGCAGCAGCCCTCGCTGCTCGACAAGGCCCGCTCCTCCATCTAGCGCAACCTCTTCAGACGAGGCAGGCATCATGGCGAAGAACAGCGCAAAGGACATCGAGGTCAAGGCCTTCGCCACGCACCAGGTCATCACGCAGCCCAATCCGCTGCGCAAGGTCCTGCGCCGTGTCGAAGAAAAGGACCTGGACGACCCGGTCGGCCGCGCCGAGCAGGCGCTCGCGAGCCTCTCCGGCGAGTTCAAGGACTGGATGGCGATCGAAGTCCAGAGACTGTCCGCCGCCTGGACGGCCGTGCAGAAGGACGGCTTCACGAAGAAACTGCGCGACGAGCTGTTTCACGCCGCGCACGACATCAAGGGCGACGCTGCGACGTTCGGCTTTCCTTCGGCAGCGGGCATCGCCGAGAGCCTGTGCCGCGTCATCGAGCACGCGCCTGATCTGGACAAGGTGCCGGCCGAGCTGTTCACGCACCACATCAATGCCATTCTCGCCATCGTGCACGAGAACACCAGGCTGGACAGGATCAGCGTCTCAGCCGAGCTCAGCCGCCGCCTGCGCAAGGTCGCGGACGATTATCTTGCCCACGTCAACCGCGACCGCCCCGAGCATCTCGAAGTGATCCTGGCGCCGAGCATCGCGCCGGTGGAGTAAAGGCCGAACTCTCTCCTCTCGTCATTGCGAGCGCAGCGAAGCATTCCAGACTGTCCCCGCGGAGGGATTCTGGATTGCTTCGCTGCGCTCGCAATGACGGAGTTTGTGTCTTCCGGCCTGCCCTATCGCGGGCTTTGAACTATGCCGCGATCAGATCGTCGTAGACCGGATCGACCGCGTCATCGGCGACAATCTCTTCGCAGAACAGCCGTGCCTCTTCGCGCGCGGACTCGGTGGCGAAGCGGCGCAGCAGGACCATCAGGGGCTCGGTGGCGCCGCGATCGGACTCGCAATGGGTGAGCACGCGCTCGACCATGCGCCGGCGCAGCCGCACCGCACCGTCGTCGCTGTCGACGAAGCCCTGCTCGTGGCAGGCATCGAGCGCGACCTGGAACGCCGCAAACGTCGCCTCCGGAAGCCCGGCGCGACGGAGCAGCGCGTGCACGCTGTTACCGCCGCGGTCGTGCAGCAGCGCCGAGACGCGCGCCAGCGGCAGATCGGCGAGCTCGGCGAGTGCCGCGTCGAACAAGCCCAGATTGCCCGACAGCAGTGCGCGCAGGATCAGGCCCGCGGTCAGCTGGCCGGTGATGCGCAAATGCCGGACCAGGCCCTGCATGTCATCGCCGCGCGAGCGCGCCGCGATGTTCATGGTGGAGCGGTCACGCGCTTCGATGGTGATGCGGTCGGCGCGGTCGGGGCTCAGCCAGTTCCGCGCCACGACGAATTGCGCCAGCGTCTCGGAGAGCTTTGCCACCAGCGCCGCACGCGTTGCGGCCGGCAGATCCTCCAGCACCAGCATGGCCTCGCGGATCGCGGCGAGATGGCCGTGGCGCTCGACGATCCGGTCCCAGGAGAACGGGGCCAGCTCGGCGTGGGGATTTTCGATCAGCTCCAGCGCGGCAGCGGCGCAGCCGACTTCGGCGATCGCGGCGCACACCGAGACCGGCAATGCGATGCGTCGGGCCACCGCGCATTGCACCTCCTCGCTGCCGGTCGCGACGATGTCGACGAGATCGGCGTCGATCAAGAGCGGGGAATATTCGAGCACCGGCAGCGCAACCGTCGGCTGATCGGCCGACAGCGCCCGCACGATCGCGGCCGGCGCGTCAAGGCTGCGGGCAAAGGCTTCGGCCATCGCCTGCCGCACCAGCGGCGAGGGATCGTCCAGCAGCATCAGAAGCGCGCCTTCGGCAGCGGTGCGGTCGTCTGCAGAAAGGTCCGAGATCAGCCAGGCTCGGGCCAGCGCCCGTGTTGCCTCGGCCCGCTCGCCTGCGGGCGCCGTCCTGATCCAATTGATGAACTGCCGAACAATCATGCTGCTTCCGGCTTACACAACAAACGAAAAAAACGATGACGGCTCGTCACCTGCAACACAAAATAAACCACGACGCTTAACAAAGCGTTCACCATAACTGGCTGGTTTTATTGATGATTTGTTAAGGGGACAAAGCCGCCCAGTTCTCGTGCCCCGGACGCAGCGCAGCACGCAAGTGATGCGCTGCTGAGCCGGGGCCCAGATGGTTCGAGAGCAGTCTTTGTTGCGTGGGTCCCGGCTCTGCGCAGCAGCGCTTGCGCGCCGCAGCGCGTCCGGGACACGAGATCTCGACTAGCTCGAGAACGTGCCGCTGCGATCGCTGAAGAGATCGAGCGGTTGCGGCGGCCGCACGTCCGGCGTCGCCGATGCGACCGAGGTGAGCGAGGCATTGTTGCCCCATAATTTCTGCACCGTGATCGAGACCGGCTGCGTGGCATCGCCGGGCTGATAGATCGAACGAAACACCGGCGTACTCGGCCCATTGTCCGCGACCTGTGTCGACGACGTCGCGCTGACGGGCGTCACTGTGCGGGTATTCGGGAAGGTCTGGAGATAGGCGGCGTTGTCCACGACAGGTGCAGTCGGCAACACTGCATCGGCACTCGCGATCTGCGTGGTCGACGGCGTGCCGCCATACATCGCCATCGCGCTGCGGGTCACTTTCGAATTGGCCGCGCTGGCATAGCGGGCGTCCAGGACCGAATAGACCTCGGAGACACTGCGGGCCCGGCCGTCCTTGGCGTAGAAGATCGAGCGGTTGGCGGCGGCCGCGTTGGGAAACAGCCGCGCGCCGACAGCTTGCGGATTGTCCTCGGCATTGGCGATCAGTTTCGCGGCGCCCCCGACTCCCATGAAGTGCGCCATGTAGAGCTCGCTGTCGCTCGGCCTGCGCCCAAGCAGACCGGTGAGCTTGAAGCTGTTCGACTGCGTCAATGCCGCCGCCATCGCGGAAGCGGCTTCGGGGTCGTCGCGCAGCTTCATGATCGACCGCTTCTTGACGGGATCATCGACGCTGTAAGTGCCCGACGACGTCCTGGTAATGGCGTCGGCGTAGCTGCCGTAGCCGAGCTGGGCGCCCGCCTCCTTCACCGTGCCGAGCCAGGTCTGGTCGATGAACTGGAACAGCCCGTGCGCGGACGAGGTGGTGGCCCCTGCCGTCGGATCGAAATCCGATTCCATCTTGGCGGTGGTCAGCATGTACTGGAAGCTGACGCCCGTGATGTTCGAGGCCTGCTTGATCGCACCGGCGACACGCGCCCGCGACGGATCAAGGCCGGCCGTCTGCGTGGCACTGAAATTGTCGATCGACATGATGAAGTGCCCGCCCCGCGCGGCGTTGAGCGACGCCGGCAATTCGGCGCCCGTCGTCTCACCGTGGGACAGGTATGGTTAATGCGGGGTTAATTGACGCTCCGCGTCATTCCGGGGCGCGCGACGGTGCGAACTATGGTGCGCAGTTGCGCACCTGAGAATCTCGAGATTCCGGGTTCGGCTCTTCGAGCCGCCCCGGAATGACGGACGTCATGTCTTATACACGTCGCTGGGATCGAACAGCCGCTCTGCGTCGATGAACACCAGCTTGGCTCCCCCGCCCTCGGCCTCGACCTTGCGGTAGAAGCACGACCGCCGGCCGGTGTGGCAGGCCGCGCCGATCTGCTCGACGCGGATCCAGACCGCATCCTGATCGCAATCGGTGCGCATCTCGACGACGCGCTGGGTCTGACCCGACGTCTCACCTTTTCGCCACAAGGCATTGCGCGAGCGGCTGAAGTACCAGGCTTCGCCGGTCGCAATCGTCTTGCGCAACGCCTCGTCGTTCATGTGCGCGACCATGAGCACGTCACCGGTGGCAGCGTCGGTGGCGACGACCGTCACGAGGCCAGCGGCATCGAATTTGGGCAGGAAGGCGAGGCCGTCCTCGATCTCATGGGAATGGGCGGACACAGCAACTCTCGCCGGTTTGTCGCGAGGTCAGCGCGTCGTGCCTCGCACCAGGGACAGGAAACGGGCCTGCTCCGCCGGATTGTCGCGGAACATGCCGGTGAAGCGGCTGGTGAAGGTGGAGGCGCCATGCTTGGCGACGCCGCGCACCGACATGCAGGTATGCTCGGCCTCGATCAGCACGGCAACACCGCGCGGCTTGAGGACCTCGTCGATCGCGGCGGCGATCTGCGCAGTCAGGTGCTCCTGGGTCTGGAGCCGGCGGGCGAAGATGTCGGTCAGGCGGGCAAGCTTGGACAGGCCGACGACGCGCTCCACCGGCGTATAGGCGATGTGCGCCTTGCCGTAGAACGGCATCATGTGATGCTCGCATTGCGAGGTGAACTCGATGTCGCGCACCAGGACGAAATCGTCATAGCCTGCGGTCTCGCCGAACGTGCGGTCGAGCACTTCGGCGGGGCACTGGTGGTAGCCCTGATAGAGCTCGTCGAAAGCCTCGACGACGCGACGCGGCGTGTCGAGCAGGCCCTCGCGCTCGGTGTTCTCGCCGATATAGGCGAGCAGCGTCTTCACCGCCGCTTCCGCCTCGGCGCGCGCGGGGCGCGGCTGGTCGGCGCGGACGGCGGCCGTGAGAAATTCGGCAGGATCAAGCTCGGCCGGGCGGCTCTCGGGCTGCCGGTCGGAGGACTTGCCCGGGCGGATGGATTTGATTGCAGCGTCCATATCTTCTCCGTTCGACGGCCTAACGGCCGGAGTGTCACCGGCAGACGGGGCGGCCAAGCCGCCGGACGCCTGAGCAGAACAGTTTCGGTGAAATAGTCCCGAGGTCATAATGCCGGCAGCGCAGATCTGGATCACCACCACCGCGCCCGCTGGACTGTTTTTCCACCAGTTCCGCCCCTATATAGGACCGTGGGCGGCGCCCGCCAAGGCCGATCCGGCCCGGAAGTGGGTGTGGACGTGTTGGACTCCATCACATGCTGAACGACATTTATAACAAGCGGATCATCGAGTTGGCCGGGAATATTCCGCGCCTCGGACGATTGTCGGACCCCGATGCCTCCGCCACCGCCCATTCCAAGCTGTGCGGCTCGACCGTGAAGGTCGATCTCAAGATGAACGGCGACACCGTCACCGATTTCGCCCATGACGTGAAGGCCTGCGCCTTGGGCCAAGCCTCTTCATCCATCATGGCAAGTCACGTGGTCGGCTCGACTGCGAGCGAACTCCGTGAGTTACGCGAAACCGTTCGCAAGATGCTGAAGGAGAACGGCGCGCCTCCTCAAGGCAAATGGGAAGAGATCAAGTTCCTCGAGCCCGTCCGCGACTACAAGGCGCGCCATGCCTCGACGCTTCTCACCTTCGATGCCGTGGTTGATGCCATCGGCCAGATCGAGGCCAAAACCAAGCAGCCGGCCGCAGCGCAGGGCTGAGCCTTCCTTCGATGTCATTTCCGGGGCGTGTGCAACGCGAACCTTGGTGCGCAATTGCGCACCTCGGGTGCGCAATTGCGCACCTGAGAATCACCAGAATCACGCGCTCTAACATCTGGATTCCGGGTTCGTCGCTTTGCGACGCCCCGGAATGACAGTGGGGGAATCTTACTTCTGCGTCGCCGCAGCCGGCGTGGCAACGCTACCGGTCGGCACCACGGCTTCCGCCGTCTTGGTCGACTTGGCAGCCTGCTCCTGTTCCGCGCCGAACCTGGCCTGCGTCTTCGGTGCAAGCTCCGCCATTGCCGGCGCCGAGATGTCCACATGCGGGAGCACGTCAGCCACGAGATCGGTCGTGACCAGATTGGTGAGCTTGAGTTCGCCCGCTTCGAGCTCGTGCAGCTCCTCCCAGGGCGGGACGCTGAGCGCAAGCGACAGCAGGTCGCCGGCCCCGCCCATGTCGAAGGTGTACTTGGCGAGGCGGCCGATATCGCGCTCCACGATCATCAGGTCCTGCGCGCTGTAGCTCGCCGCCTTGGCATCGTCGGCGCGGTCGCCCATCCAGATCTGGTGAACCCGGACATGTGCGGCTTCCGGCACGTAGCGCTTCTTGCCAGCCAGCAGCAGGAACACGCACATGGATTCGCAATAGGCTTCCGGCGCAACCGCCGGGCGCGTGGATGGGCCGCCGCGGAGGCTTACGCCGACCGTGGTCAAAAGCCCGAGGTTACGGAAGCGCCGGCCGAGCGTGATCGCGTCATTGACGGAACCGCCGCTGGAATCGAGCACCACGGTGGCGCCGCCGAGCTGCCGGCCGCGGGAAAACTCCTCGAATTCTTTGGGCGTATCGGCGGTGATGATGCCGACTGCGCTGATCCAGCCGCGGCAGTTCGGCTCACAGGCGATCCAGTTGAACTTCATCGGCAGCTTGCGCTCTTCGAGGGCAGCGCCGGCGCGGGCCGACGATCCGAATGTCGCAACGGCGCCCGCCAACGCGACTCCAAAAACGGCGGTTCCCACCACCAACCAGCCGCGAAGATTAAGGGAGTTCAGAAGTCTCAATCTGGTTCCTTCCCCAAGCCCGAAAAGCCCCAAGGTCCCCAACAATCCCCAGTAGCGCTATCTGAGTCCATCATACAGGCGTATGTTTCTACACACGGCCGTCATAAAAATGGTATCCGGGCGAATACAGATCGTCCACAGATACTTGCTGCACTGCTCCCAAAAAGCATACGAAATATGGCGTGGAAACAACAGCTTACAGTTCCCTGCGGCGGAACCGGGCAACACCTCGCTCAACATCGCAGCACAACGCACATGAAGCATTCAGCCTGCGAGCATTGTTCCAGTTCCGTCGATGGTGTGCTCCGGCTGCCGCGCAGATTCGGCCGCGCGCTGATCTGGCTGTATCGCCATACGCTGTCACCCCTGATCGGTTACAATTGCCGGCACCTGCCGACCTGCTCCGTCTATGGCGATGAGGCGATCGACCGGTTCGGGCTTTGGGCCGGCGGCTGGATGACGCTTGCGCGCCTGCTCCGCTGCAATCCCTTGGGCACGTCCGGCATCGACAACGTACCTCTCACCGCGCCGCGAGGCGCACGCTGGTATCTGCCCTGGCGTTATGGCCGCTGGCGCGGGGTCAATGCATCCTGACGTTGCGGCGGCGCTTTGTGCGGCGCTGCCCGACCGGAACCTTAAAGTTTCCGCTTGCGTTGTTTTGGTGCTCCCACGGGAGGAAACAACAATGCGCTGGAAAATCAGCCCGAATTTTCACGTCAAGCCTGGTCCGAACCTCGACCACAGGGGACACGATCCGAGAACCATCGACCTGCTCGCCATCATCGCCTTGCTCGCACTCGTCCTCGGCTCCGGCTGGTATCTGGCGAGGAGCCTTGCGACACAGCCGAGCACGACGACCTTCATCGTGCCGAGCCAGAGCGTGCATTGGTAGCTTAGAGGTCCAGCACCAGCCGCTCGGAATCCGAGCCGGCCACGCAAACCATGAGATAGCGCCCGCGCTCACGTTCGGCGTGGTGCCGCTGGCGACCGGTCGCACCCGCAAGATGATGGAGCCGTTTCTGCTGAGCCGCCGCACAAGGCGGCGACGCGCGCCTCGCATGCGGGTGAGGAGCTGCTGTTCGTCGTCAACGGCAGGATCGCGATCAAGCTGGACGGCGAAGAGCTCGTGCTTGGCCGGGGGATTGCCTTTCTTTTTCAGGCGAGACGCCGCACGAGGTCAGGAGCCTCGGCCGGCAGAAAGCCGAGGTGCTGGTCGTCGTGGCCCAGTCCTCGTGACTTCCAGCCTCTGAAAAGAGCCTACCGGAACCAGAAAAAACGTCCCTGTGACGGCGGGACCGACTCCGGCGGCCGTAGCCGCTTCGGGCGCGGCGGCTTTGGCGCCGGCTCGGCGGCCGAAGTGGCCTCCGCAGCCGGTGCGGTATCGCTGCCCGGCACCTTCACGGCCAGCAGCAAATTCGATTCATGCATGCGCCAGCGATAGCCCACGCCGAAATCGATCGGCTGGGCGCGCGTGAACAGCTCGGCGTAGCGCTCCTGGTAGCGGCCGGGGAATTCGTCGATGGGACCGAGATAGCGGCCGAACGGGAAGAACCGCCATTGCCGCGCATTGTAGTTCGCGAGCGGAATGCCGGAATCGTCCTGGATGATCGTGGCGCTGTTGGCGAGCAACCAGTCGCGCACGACGGTGAAATTGCCGGAATGCAACAGGTAGGACGCACTCTTGAGCAGGCTGTTGCCGGGCCCGAGCGTCTCGCAGAATTTCAGGAAGCCTGCGGCACGTGCGCCGGAATTGGAGAGGTCGGTCGAGAAATAATACAGCGTGCGCATTTCCCCGTCGCTGCCGGCGAAGGTGATGCGGACGCCGCGCGTCGCGTTTCGTCCGGGATTGTCGTCGCCGACATGTAGGCCGCCCTTGTCGTCGAGCGCGACCATCTCGACATTGCGGATGGTCTTGCCGGAGCGCGCGAGGAAGACATAGAGGATCGGCAAGGTGCCGTTGACCTGGTTGGCGTGCAGGTCGACCTTCATCTGCTTGGTGATGAAGAAGGAGAAGCTCAGGATCGAGCCGAGCGAGCGTTCGACGTTGTAGAGCGCAGCGCCGACCGAACCGCGCGGCAGCCGCGTCAAATCGGGCACCGCGCCGACCGGCTCCAGCGCGCCGAGCACGTAGGTACTCGCCTTGGAATAGAAGGCATCGGCGTAGAGGAAATCGGGGCCGCTGAACATGTAGAACATGGTCGGCCGCGGCGCGGCCAGATTGAGGTCGGCCCAGCTGCGGATCTTCGAGAGCTGCCGCTGCTCGAGCTGAGCGAAGGCGCCGTCGAAGAATTTCGCGTGACGCTGCCAGGCCGGGTCCCTGGTGAGCGGCACCAGCGGCGAGTCCGCCGAAGGTTGCATGCCCGCAAGGAAGCGCGCCGTGTCATCGAAGGTGACGTCTGCGGCACGCGCGGAGGAGACGGCCGCAGCCAGGAGGGCGAAAGCAACGGCCGCAATTCTCAGGGGGCGGAGCATGTCTATTCGCGATGCTGTGATGCGGCAGCGGCGACGGGCCGCCTGCGGAAAACAGCGTAAATCACGAGGCCGGAGAGCATGACCAGCATTCCCGACAGCGACTGAACCGGCCGCTCCGTCAAAAGGTAGTACATCATGAACGCGGTCACGAGCAGGAAGACGAGCGGCGTAAACGGGTATCCCCAGGCGCGATATGGCCGCGGCAGATCGGGATCGGTGATACGCAGCTTGATGACGCCGGCGACCGTGAAGAACGAGCAGAACAGCAGCGCGAACTGGATGAAGTCGAGCACCGCCTCGAAGCTGCGCGTGAACAGCAGAAGATTGGCGACGGCCAGTTGGAACAGGATGGCATAGGCCGGCGCGCCGCTTACCGACCGTTTCGAGAAGACGCGCAAGGCGGGAATGTCCTCCCCCATCGTCATCATCACGCGCGGGCCGATCCACATCATCGCGCTGATCGACGAGATCAGACCGAAGCAAATCATGGCGCCGACGATCCGACCACCGAGGCTGCCGAAAATGGCGGTGCCGGCGACGCTGGCGACGTCGAGTTGGCCGGCGAGCGCGCCGACCGGCGTGGAATGGAGAAATACCGCGTTCAGCGCGACGTACAGCACGAGCACGATCAGCGTGCCCGCGAGCAGCGCGCGCGGCAGGCTCCGCTGCGGCGTCTTCATTTCGCCGATGATGTAGGTCGCGGCATTCCAGCCCGAGAACGAATACATCACGAAGACGAGTCCGATCGCGAACGGCGCGCTGACGATGTGGGCGATATCGCCCGGCTGCGGCGTGAAGGTGATCGGCTGCGGCACGGCGATGACGAAGCCGGCGACCAGGAAGCCGACGATCAACACGACCTTGAGGACGGTCGAGATCAGCTGGAATGTGGATGAGTGCCTGACGCCGGTCAGTTGCACGAGGGAAACCAGCCACACGACGCCGATGGCGAGCGGAATCGCCGGCAGATCGGGTACGACCGATTTGGCATATTCGCCAAACGCCATCGCGGCGAGCGCGACCGGCGCCGCGAAGCCGACCGTGGCTGACACCCAGCCGGCGAGGAAGCCGAAGGCGGGATGAAAGGCGCGGCCGAGGAAATTGTACTCGCCGCTCGAGCGCGGGAACATCGCACCCAACTCGCTGTACGCGAACACCCCGCACAGCGCGACGATGCCGCCGACCGTCCAGAGCAGCAGGATGGAGAAGCCGGACGGGATGTCCTTGACCTGGAAGCCAAGGCTGGTGAAGACGCCGACCCCGATCATGTCGGCCACGACGATGGCGGTTGCGACCGGAACGGAGACCCCGGCTCCGCTCCCGGTCAGCCGGTCCGTCCAGGGCGGGGTACCCGCGTCTGATGCCGTCATCGGGGTCCTTAACCTTAGGCGCTTCGCCTCGTGGGGCCCATCGTGCACTTTGGCCCAGTCAATTCAAGCAGGGTTAACAAGGGTTAAATGAGGCAAGGGAGGCAGGTACCAAAACACCGTAAACGCGCGTTTTTGGACGATGGCGCTGGATTTTACCCGGATTTGCCCGTTCCCCTTCCCCACAATCAGGACACGATTGCATGGTCCTTTGAAGCGTTCCGGATGTGGGGAGTTTCTCCGGACGCTTAACGTCGCCTAAACGCCAATCGGCTGAATTATTTCAAGATTGCCGATGGACGTGAGACTTGGGTCGTGACTTTGGGGTCATGGGTGGATGGTCGGGGCCGCTCCGAAACTGAGAGCTGATGGTCGTGCCGATCGGACATCGTCCGGTCGGCATGGTCGTGCGCTCCGGGCCGGTCTGATCTCAGCCCTGGTGCCATTGTCGCTGACGCTGGTTCAATGCGGCAAGGCGCCGGATCCGGCGGTGCTGGCGGCGAACTCCCAGGCGAATGTCCAGGTGGTCGCCAAGAATTCGCAGGCGTCGAACGCGCGCGTGGCAAGCGGCGACACGTTCGAGGATCGCTTCCCTGCCCCGCAGTTCAAGGAGCGCTTTCCCTCGGCGAGTGAAGGCTTCCTGCAACGGCAGATGTCGGACTTCTCGCCCAAGCGCGCCGTCCAGCGACAAATGCCGGAGCAGGCGCCCTACAAGATGGCATCGCTCGAGCCGCAAGTCCCCTACAAGCGCCCCGCCCGCGAGGACCTGACGACACTCGTCAGCATGAAGTCGTCGGCCTTTCCCTATTTCGGCAACAACCCCGCCTCCGACGCGCCCTTCCTCAACATTTCCAAAGGCGACCGCCGCGGCCACCGCAGCTATTCCGGCCGCGTCTACTGGCAGGACGAGACCTACAGCGACAGCCGCGTGCTGGTGCACGTTCCCGAGCATTTCGACTTGCGCAAGCCGGGCGTGATCGTGGTGTTCTTCCACGGCAATGGCGCAACGCTCGAGCGCGACGTCCGCGATCGGCAGATGGTGCCGAAACAGATCACCGATTCCGGCGCCAATGCCATCCTGCTTGCGCCGCAGATGGCGGTCGACGCCGCCGATTCCAGCGCCGGCAAGTTCTGGCAGCCGGGCGGCTTCAAGCGCTTCATGGCGGAATCGGCCGACCATCTCGCCCGCCTCACCGGCGATCCCAACAGCGCGCGCGCCTTCGCCAACATGCCGATCGTGATCGTCGGCTATAGCGGCGGCTTCCTGCCGACGGCCTGGAGCCTCGAGGTCGGCGGCATCAGCGACCGCGTGCGCGGCGTGGTGCTGCTCGACGCCGTCTATGGCGAGATGGACAAGTTCGCGTCCTGGATCGAGAGCCACCGCTCCGGCTTCTTCGTCAGCGCCTACACCCGCTACACCGCGCGGCGCGACCGCGAGCTGATGAGCATGCTGAGGCAGAAGGGCATCGGCGTCGCCGAGGACATGGACGGGCCGCTACGGCCCGGCAGCGTAGTGTTCGTGGAGACCGGCGAGGGCATCACCCATCGCGACTATGTCACGCGCGCCTGGACGCGCGATCCGCTCAAGGACGTGCTGGTGAAGATGGCCGCAACGCCGTCGCTCGCGCTCACGCGCGTCGCCTCCACAAATCCCTAGCCGGGCAAATATCGGGTCTTTGTCAGGTCTTGGGCAGCTTCGGAATGCTCTCGGCAAAGCCGTTGTAGCAGGCCAGCCGCTCGTCCTCTTCCTTGAAGAAGCGGCAATCGGCGTAGCCCTTGGCCTTGGCCGGCTTCGGCTTCGGCGCCGGCGGGATCACGGCGTCGTAGCAGTTGAGGCGATCCTTGGTGCCATCGTCGATCTCGAGGCAGGCCTGGAGGCGGACGGCGACCGATTGCGGCTTGCCCTTTGGAGCGGCGGCAGCCTCCTTGGTGCCTTTCGGCTTGACCTGCACCAGCGGCTTGTCCCCCACCATGGGTGGCTTCTCGGTCTGCGCAAATGCGGAGGCTGAATAGAGCACCGCGGCAACCGCCAGAATCATCCTCATCTCAGTCAACTCTCTTTGATCCCCACGCCGGCCTTCTACCGCTCCGGCGCGAGGTTTGCCAAGCGCCTTGCGCATAAGATCTGCAGCGTTCAGGCGGTGGCGGCAGCCGCCCGCCGGGGCCGGGTCACGACCACCAGGATCAGTGCCAGCACGACGAAACCGACCGCGACGAAGCCGAGCGTGTGCAGGAGCTCGCGGGCAAACAGTAGCCCCCCGACGGCGGAGCCGACCGCCTGGCCTATATAGAGAACGGACGTGTTGAGTGCGACGGTGGCCGAGGCCAGCGGCGGCGCAGCCGCGACCAGCCGCACCTGCTGCATCGAGTTGGTCGAGGCGAAGCCAAGGCCCCAGATCGCGACCGCGCCCGCCATCATGACGAGCGAGCCGGCGCCGAGAGCCCAGCCGCTCATCCCGGCAAGCACCAGGCAGGTGAACAGCAACGAGGTGCGATAGGGTCCCGAGGTGTCGACGATGCGGGTCGCGACGACGACGCCGAGGAAGCCGCAGATCCCGTACAGCGCGAACACCGAGCCGATCGCATCGGGGCCGGCGCCGGTGAGCTTGTTGAGCAGCGGCCCCATATAGGTGAACACGACGAACTGCCCCGACATTTGCAGCATCGTGATCGCAAGCAGCAGCAGGATCGTCCTGCTGCGGCCGACGGCGGCCCATGTCTTCAGATCGACCGGTGCGCCCTTCAGGCCCGCCGGCAGGCGCAGCAGCAACAGCAGCAAGCTGATGCAGCCGAGCGCGCCGATCCCGCCATAGGCGGCGCGCCAGCCGTAACGGCTGGCGATGAAGGTGATCAGCGGCAGGCCGATGGCGGCTGCGAGCGACCAGCCGAGGAAGATGTACGCAATGGTGCTGCCGCGCCGTTCCGCCGGGACGATCAGCGCAGCCGTGCCGGCGGCCTGCGGCGTATAGAGCGCGCCGACTGCGAGCATCGCGAGGCGAATGATCAGCAGGCTGGTGTAATCGGGCGCAAACGCGGAACCGAGATTGCCGAGTGCGAGCACCGCCAGCGTCGTGGCGAGCAGGGTCCGCCTTTCGATGCGGCTGGTCAGCCACGCCGTCAGCGGCGAGCCGACGCACAGCGTCGCCGCGCCGAAGGTGATCAGGAGCCCGGCCGCGTGGATGCTGATCCCGAGCCCCGCCGACAATTCCGGCAGCATGCCCGCCGGCGCCAAGACCGAGCAGCCGGTCACGAGATTGCCGAGCATCAGGGCGGTTGGCGCGAAACGGCTGGCGGCAGCGGCATTTTCCATGCAAACGCATGTAGCGGCGGCCTGTGACGAGTTAAAGGGTACAACGTCAAATAGTTGAGGGCTCCGCCCCGGGTTTTGCGCGCCACTTTCTTGGAAATGCCGGATTGCACAGGCCGAATCGCCTGATATATCGCTCGTTCCCGCTTACCTGCGCTCGTTCGCAGGAGTGAGCCCCAGGAGAAAAGCAATGTCCGACCAGCCCAAATCCGAGTCCGGCTTCCAGTACAGCCTCTCCAATTTGAAGCCCGTGACCCCAGCCCCCAAAGTCACCCTCACCTTCCCCGACGGCGCCCAGCGTCAGTTCGACAAGGGCATCACCGGCCTCGATATCGCCAAGGGCATCTCGCCCTCTCTCGCCAAGCGCACGGTTGCGATGGCGCTCGACGGCGCGCTCGCCGACCTCAACGATCCGATCGAGGCGGACGCCAAAATCGAGCTGGTCAATCGCGACGATCCGCGCGCGCTTGAGCTGATCCGGCACGACTGCGCGCATGTGCTGGCCGAGGCCGTGCAGACGTTGTGGCCGGGCACGCAGGTCACCATCGGCCCGGTGATCGAGAACGGCTTTTATTACGACTTCTTCCGCAACGAGCCGTTCACGCCGGAAGACTTTGCCGCGATCGAGAAGAAGATGCGCGAGATCATCGCGCGCGACAAACCCTTCACCAAGGAAGTCTGGGACCGCGAAAAGACCAAACAGGTGTTCCGCGACAAGGGCGAGGCCTTCAAGGTCGAGCTGGTCGATGCCATTCCCGGCACCGAGCCGATCAAGATCTACTACCAGGGCGACTGGTTCGACCTTTGCCGCGGCCCGCACATGACTTCGACCGGCAAGGTCGGCAACGCCTTCAAGCTGATGAAGGTGGCCGGCGCCTATTGGCGCGGCGACAGCAACAACCCGATGCTGACCCGCATCTACGGCACGGCTTTCGCCAAGCAGGAGGATCTCGACGCTTACCTGAAGCAGATCGAGGAAGCCGAGAAGCGCGACCATCGCAAGCTCGGACGCGAGCTCGACCTCTTCCACTTCCAGGAGGAAGGTCCGGGCGTCGTGTTCTGGCACCCGAAGGGCTGGACCATCTTCCAGCAGCTGATCGCCTATATGCGCCGGCGCCTGACCGGCGACTACAGCGAGGTCAACGCGCCGCAGATCCTCGACAAGGTGCTGTGGGAGACCTCGGGCCATTGGGGCTGGTATCGCGAGAACATGTTCGCGGCGCAGTCGGCAGGCGATGAGGCCGAGGACAAGCGCTGGTTTGCGCTCAAGCCGATGAACTGCCCCGGCCACGTGCAGATCTTCAAGCACGGCCTGAAGAGCTACCGCGACCTGCCCTTGCGCCTCGCCGAGTTCGGCGTGGTGCATCGCTACGAGCCGTCCGGCGCCATGCACGGCCTGATGCGCGTGCGCGGCTTCACCCAGGACGACGCGCACATCTTCTGCACCGAGGACCAGCTCGCCGAGGAGTGCCTGAAGATCAACGATCTCATCCTGTCGACCTATGCCGATTTCGGCTTCACCGGCGACCTCACGGTGAAGCTCTCGACCCGGCCGGAGAAACGCGTCGGCACCGATGCGATGTGGGACCATGCCGAGCGGGTGATGGCGACGGTGCTGCGCGAAATCCAGTCGCAGAACAATCACATCAAGACCGAGATCAATCCGGGCGAAGGCGCGTTCTACGGACCGAAGTTCGAATACGTTCTGCGCGATGCCATCGGCCGCGACTGGCAGTGCGGCACCACGCAGGTGGACTTCAACCTGCCGGAGCGGTTCGGTGCGTTCTACATCGACCATGACGGCGGCAAGAAACCGCCGGTGATGGTGCACCGCGCGATCTGCGGCTCGATGGAGCGCTATATCGGCATCCTGATCGAGCACTACGCCGGCAACTTCCCGCTCTGGCTTTCGCCGGTACAGGCGGTTGTCACCACCATCACCTCGGAAGGCGACGAGTACGCCAAGGTGGTGCTGGAGCAGGCGCGGCGCGCCGGGCTTCGGGCGGAGATCGACCTGCGCAACGAAAAGATCAACTACAAGGTCCGCGAGCACTCGCTGGCCAAGATCCCGGCGCTGCTCGTGGTCGGCAAGAAAGAGGCCGAGACGCATTCGGTCTCGGTCCGCCGGCTCGGCAGCGACGGCCAGAAGGTGATGACCACGGCCGAGGCGATCGCCGCCCTGGTCGACGAGGCGACGCCGCCGGATGTGAAGCGGATGCGCGGCGCGGTCTGATCCCTGAAATCGATCTAAATTCCCTTCCGGTAGCGGGCGTGCATGCTTATCTCGGCATGGCACGCCCGCCGACCATTTGAAGAGGATAGCGCAGTGCCCGATGCCATCGAACTCCTGAAGACCCGCCGCTCGGTCAAGCCGCGCGAGATGACCGCGCCCGGCCCTTCGGCGGCCGAGCTCGAGACGATCCTCACCATCGGGGCGCGCGTGCCCGATCACGGCAAGCTCGCGCCGTGGCGCTTCATCATCTTCGAGGGCGATGCCCGTGCACGTGCCGGCGAGGTGATCGCGCGGGTCTTTGCGCGGAAGAATCCCGGCGCGCCTGCGGCCGACGTGGAGACCGAGCGCAAGCGCCTGATGGATGCGCCGCTGGTGATCGGCATCGTCAGCTTCACCAAGCCGCATCCGAAGGTGCCGGCGTTCGAGCAGGAATTGTCGGCGGGCGCCAGCGCCATGAACATCGTCACGGCCGCGACAGCGCTCGGCTACGGCGCCTGCTGGCTGACCGGCTGGTTCTCGTTCGACCGCGACGTGCTCGACGGCCTCGGCCTCAAGCCGGATGAGAAGCTCGCCGGCTTCATTCATATCGGCACGCCGACCAAGCCGAGCGAGGACCGTCCGCGACCGTCGCTTTCGGACATCGTGACGCGATTTTAATCGATGTTGTGTTGACGCATCGAGCGTCTTGCGGCTTTGATCCCGCCGAGGGAGGAAGGTGCGGATGAGACGCCGTGAATTTCTGGTCGGGGCCGCGATGCTCGCCGGCACGATGGCGCGAAGCCGGGCCGCGGACATCCCCGTCCCCTCGCCCGACGGGCTCGACCGCATCACGGCATTCTTCGACGACGAGGTCGCAAGCGGCCGCCTGCCGGGCGCGGTGATCCTGGTTCAGCAGCACGGCAAGCCGGTCTATCTGAAGTGCTTCGGCGTGCGCGACACCAGGACGGGCCTTGCGATGACGCCGGATACGATCTTCGCCATCCACTCCATGACCAAGCCGATCACGTGCCTTGGCGCGATGATGCTGATCGACGAGGGCAAGCTTGCGCTGGCCGACCCCGTGTCGAAATACGTCCCGCTGTTCGCGGGGACCAAGGTGGGCCGCGAGGTGACCCTGCCCGGCGGCACGGTCGAGCTGGACCTCGACCCACCTGACCGCCCCGTCAACATCGAGGATCTGCTGCGGCATACTTCGGGCATCAGCTACGATTACATCGGCGCCGAATGGGTCGAGCACGCCTACAGGGCCGCCAACATTTTCGCGGGTCACTTCAACAACAGGCAGTTCGCCGATCGCATCGCCGAACTGCCGCTGGCGCGGCAGCCTGGAACGCTGTGGCGCTACGGCCATTCCACCGACGTGCTCGGCAGCGTCATCGAGATCGTCTCGGGCCAGACGCTGTACGATTTCCTGAAGGCCCGCATCTTCGATCCGCTCGGCATGAACAGCACCAAATTCGCGCTCGCGACCGAGGAGGAGCTGGCGCGGATGGCGCGGCCGCTGCCGAACGACGTCATCCTGCTCGCCGGCGAGCGCGACCGCCTGGACCATCCGGAATGGCAGTCCGGCGGCGGCGGCCTGCTCTCGACCATCACCGACTATCAGCGCTTCGCGCAGATGCTGCTCAACGGCGGCGAGCTCGAAGGCAGGCGCTACCTCAGCCCGGCCGCGTTCAAGGCCATGACGACCGATCAGATCGGGCCGGGCTCCGGCGTCGGACGCGACTATTTCTATTTCCCGGGCGACGGCTTCGGCTATGGCTACGGCCTTGCGGTGCGCACCGATCCCGGCAATGCGAAACCGCCGCCGCCGGGCTCGCTCGGCGAACTGAAATGGGACTCGGGGAGCGGCACCTATTTCGGCGTCGATCCCAAGCTCGACATGGTCTACCTCATGATGCAGCAGACCCAGAACGAGCGCGGCCGCATCACGCCCGCGTTCAAGGCGCTGGTCTACGATTGCTATCCGCCCGAACTACGCCGCCCGTGAGGTGCGCTGACCGAAATCGGCAAGGAGCTTTCCGATCTCGGCCGCGGGCCGCGCGTCGCTGAACAGAAATCCCTGCACCTCGTTGCAGCCTTCGGCTCGCAGCCAGTCGAGCTGATCCTCGGTCTCCACGCCCTCGGCGGTCGTAGTGATGTTGAGGCTGCGGCCGAGCCCGGAGATCGCGCGCACGATCGCACCGCAATCGGGCCGCTGCGCCAGATCCTTGACGAAGGAGCGGTCGATCTTGATCTTGATCTTGTCGAAGGGAAAGCTGCGGAGATAGCTCAGGCTGGAATAGCCAGTGCCGAAATCGTCCATGGAAATGCCGACGCCGAGCTCGCGCAATTGGTGCAAGGTGGCGACATTGGCGTCGGTCTCGGCCAGGAAGATCGACTCGGTGATCTCGAGCTCGAGCCGCTTCGGCGACAGGCCGGACTGCGCCAGGGCCGAGATCACGACCTGGACCAGGTTGCGGCTGCGGAATTGCGCCGGCGACAGGTTGACGGCGACCTTGACGTCGACGGGCCATTTCACCGCCTCAGTGCAGGCTTCGCGCAGCACCCATTCGCCGAGCTGGGTGATCAGGCCGATGTCTTCGGCGACCGGGATGAACTCGGCGGGCGAGATCATGCCCTTGTCCGGATGACGCCAGCGCAGCAGCGACTCGAATCCTGAGATGCGGTCGGAGGCGATGGACACCAGCGGCTGATAGTGCAGCTCGAACTCGCCGTTGGCGAACGCCCGGCGCAGATCCAGCTCCATGTCGCGGCGCCTCTGAGCCTGGAGATCCATCTCACGCTCGAAGAAGTGGTGCACGCCGCCGCCGTCGGCCTTGGCCCGGTACAGCGCCATGTCGGCATTGCGCATCAACTCTTCCGGCGTCGCCCCGTCGCCCGGCGACAGCGCGATGCCCATGCTGGCGCCGATCACCATCTCCTGTCCATCGACGTCGTAAGGCGCCTTCAGCATGTCGATCAGCCGAGACGCGCAGGCGCTGGCCTCGTTCGGCGAGACGTCGGCAGCCAAGATGACGGCGAACTCGTCGCCGCCGAGCCGCGCGGCGAGATTGCTGCCGCGGACCGCAATGGTCAGGCGCTCGGCGACCTGCTTCAACAGGCGATCGCCCACCGGATGGCCGAAGGAATCGTTGATGTTCTTGAACAGGTCGAGATCGATGTAGAGCACGCCGACCCGCTTTCCCGCAGCCTGGTCCAGCGCTTGCTTCAACCGCTCCTGGAAGTGTTCGCGGTTCGGCAAATCGGTGAGCCCGTCATGATGCGCCATGTAGGCGATGCGCGCTTCGGCCTTGCGCCGCTCGGTGATGTCGACCACCGCCACCAGATACCCGTCGCGTTCGTCGAAGGCGACGCGACGGCCGAAGGTGACCACCTCGATTCCGTCATCCTGAGGCGCGAGTGGCGCGATTCACAGCATCGCGCCGGGAGCCTCGAAGGATGAACGGCCGGGATGCAGCCGGGCTGTCGCCCTTCGAGGCCTCCGCTTCGCTCCGGCACCTCAGGGTGACGTCTTAGATGATGCTCGCGGTCGCATTTGATATTGGCTTTCGACGTTCAGGCACGCCTTCGCATCCTCGCGGCACATCTCGCCCGAGCTTTGCATGATCACCTCACCCTCAATTGAAAGAGCAACTGGGGTCGGAGTAGACCGGCGATCAGACGGGCTCAAGGCTGGTGCTGGCGCACCCCCGCCTTCGGCGGCTGACGGCCTTGACCCCGTCTGCACGCCGGTCTTTGGGCTGGGCATGCGCTCGGCCGAAGTCCGAGCGCGAGATAGACGCGCTCGTCAAGCCACCCTGTATCTTTTCGGATCCCACGTCTCGCCGCGAGCGATCATGGTGTTGAGGATGATGATCAGCTTGCGTATGCAGGCGACGATCGCGATCTTTGGCGGCTTGCCCTTGGCAATCAGGCGTTCATAGAAGGCCTTGAACACCGGATTGTTCAGCGTCGCGGCGCCGACGCAGGGCATGTAAAGGGCATTTCGCACCCAGCGGCGGCCCCCCTTGATGCAGCGTTCACCTCGACGTTTGCCGCTATCGTCGTCATAAGGAGCAACGCCCACCAACGCGGCGGCAACTTCATCGCTCACCTGCCCCAGCTCCGGTAGTCCTCCAAGCAGCGCCATTGCGGTCCCCTCAGCAAAGCCTGGTACGCTCTGGATGATCTCGGCGCGTTTGGCAAAGTCCGGCGTTGTCTTGATCGTCGCCGCGATCGCGGTATCGAGCGCGGCGATTTCGTCAGCTAGCTTCTTAAGAAGACGCGCGCGAGCCTTCCGAACAAGGGCCGGCGCTTCATGCTCCTTCTGCATTTCCAGGCGAGCCCTGACGTCAATCAGGCCTTGGCGTCCCCTCACCAGTGCCTTCATCTCCTCGTGAGCGGGATTGTCGACTTGGCTGGGAGCCTCGCTGAATGTCTCGGCGAACCAGGAGATCATCTCCGCGTCGATCTTGTCGTTTTTCGCAAGGCGTCCCGCCGATTCCGCAAAATGGCGAAACCCGTTTGGGATCGACGATCCGTACTTCCAGCCCTGCTTGGCGCAACGCCTTGGCCCATATGCGCACCGTCTGCTCGCTCAAGGTGCCGGCATTCACGGCGAACAGTTTCGTGCGGCCTTGTCGAAATACGCCGGCGAGCTGGAGGCTTGGCGCAGCAAAGCCATGGATCGCTTGCGGCAATTTGTCGAGGCGATGACGGAGCGGCCGTCCGCGACGCTGCACTGACCGGCCGATCATGGCGCTAAGCGCATCAAGGAGTTCGTACCGCCGCGCCACGTTCTGCACCAGATCGCGTGCGGTAATGGACGACATCAAGAATCGGCAGGCACGGCGGACGTAACCAGCCTGATGATCTTGAAGAGGCCCCGACGTGCAACATCGTCGGGGCCAACCCCAAGGCTGGTCGTTCCGGTTTAGTTCATAGGTGTCACAACCTGAATTCGCACTTCCGGTTGTAGCAGAACAGAAGGTGTCCCGAGCTGGGAAATCGCGCGCGCAAATAAATTTTAAATGTGGATTTAAATCGCATTTAAATGGTAGAAAAATATTTAATTGTGGATAAAATGGAATCGCTTGGCGCTCCACGGCGCCATGCCTCGAAACGGCTCCCGGCACCTGCTCCAACCCCAAAGATGCCGGGCCTTTTCCTGGCAAGCTTACCTTGAGGAACTAATTTAACTCAGATGTTAATTTTGCTCGGGTGACGCCCATGAAGCAACAGGAGCAATTGCTGTATGGCCTTTCCGCCGAAGAGCTTTGGTTATTGCGGAAAGATGTCCGTGCGAAGCTGGCGACGATCCTGCTTAAGAGAAAGAGGATGCTCGAAGCCCGCCTAGAGCAATTGCAACCGCGCCGCGGCCGGCGCCGCATTCGAGTACGCTGAACTGTACACCTAATGGAATGGCTTCATATGCCTAAGCAGGTTGCGATTGCCCTCTGGTCATTGGCTGCTGCGTGCATATTGGCATTCACGGTGGCGGCGCTTGTATCTTCCCCTAGTCGCGAAGACAGTCGCCCACGTTGGCGGTTAGCTCGCGGCCGCCATGGCGGCTTCAAAGCTCCCGCTCCATCGCAGGATGCTGCCGGGTTCTTTACTTTAATCCAATCCTTCTGCCGCCCGCCTCGATACGGTCGCTCGCGGTGCTTTGACACGATGCCTTCTAGTCCCATCCGGCAGGCGGCACGGAAGAAATCGGAGCCGATGTCGCCCATCTCGGAGGGAGCGACAAGGATACCGCCCGGCCTTTCACGCAAGCAGGCCGTCAAGGCTGGTTTTCCTTCGATGAAGCGGCAGCGGACGAAGGTCGTCGCCATCGATTGCGAGGAGGTCAAAGGCGCAAAACTGCACTTCGTGATCGTGTTTGCACAATCTGTTGCCGGGCTGCTGAGGTTATGTCCTAGGCACTCCGGGGCCTCGTCTTATTCCCGCACAGGCGCCGAGACGATCCGAAGACACTTGTAGACCTTGACAGCCGGCCGGCCGGCGAGCACTGGGAAAAATTCGGGTGGCAGAAGCCGCCCGGCGGCACTTGGGCTCTTGAAGAGAAGCCAGACCGAGGCGCGAATTCCGTTCGGCTATTCCACCGATTGCTACATACCACCGTCACGCAGTTGGAACAGAACCATTGAGGCCGTGGTTAGCGACGGGAGGAGTGACGCCATGAGTAAGGCCATTCGCAAGCTAGTCGCCGATCCTCCGATCATGACCGTCGGCGACCTCATCGATGAACTGTGCCGATTGCCAGATACTGCGCTCGTTAGCTTCACCTGTCCAATGCTCGAACAAGAACTTACGTTTTACCGCCTTCGACGGCGATCGAAGGACGTCGTTGAAATCGAAGTGAACGCGGCTCCGCAAAGCATCCCATCCGCCGCTTAAGAATTTAAGCCGGGCCGCCGGAACGGACATCTGGCCCTGGGCATTAACATTTGAGACCGTCGCTCGCCGTACCGATTGGACGGCGCACGTCGCGGGATAGCCAAAGGTCACTGGACCCGCCGTTTCAAGCGCCCGTGCGGATAGCCAAAGGCGACGGTCTCGGCCTCTTTTTTTGTCGTTTTGACCTTGGCTCACGAGACCAAGCCATGCGCAACATCGACAGGTCGCACAGCTTCGCAGCTTCGCAGATCGTGTCCCTGAGCGTGGTGTAACTGGCGGTGGGACACCGCGTTCGCCGGCAAGAGCCGGACTGGTCAGCTGGCGATAGCCGGGAGGCTGACGGTTGGATCATCGCTCAACGGCGCGATGGTTTCCAGGGTCATGTAACGGGCGCGCTGGACGGCCCATTCATCATTCTGTTCGAGCAGGAGCGCGCCGATGAGGCGGACGATAGCGTCCTCATTGGGGAAGATGCCGACGACCTCGGTCCGGCGCTTGATCTCGCCGTTGAGGCGCTCGATCGGGTTGGTCGAGTGCAGCTTGGTGCGGTGCTGCGGCGGGAACGTCATGTAGGCCAGCCGGCGAGCTTGGGTAGCTTGGGGCGGAGCTGATCGGCGACCTTCCGCCATTGCGCTCGTGCGGCCTCGGCATCGTCCTGGGCAAACGCAGTGGCGATGAAGGCGGAGACGACACGCCGTCCACTTTTGCCGGCATGGGCCAGCGCGTTGCGCATGAAGTGCACGCGGCAACGCTGCCAACTGGCGTTGAGCACCTTGGCGACGGTCGCCTTGATGCCCTCGTGGGCGTCGGAGACGACCAGCTTGACGCCGCGCAGGCCGCGGCGGGCGAGCTTGCGCAGGAACGCCGTCCAGAATGTCTCGGCCTCCGAGGGACCAATGTCCATGCCGAGAACTTCGCGCCGGCCATCGCTGTTGACGCCGACCGCGACGATCACCGCGACCGACACGATGCGCCCCTGCTGGCGCACCTTCACGTAGGTGGCGTCGATCCACAGATAGGGCCAATCGCCCTCGATCGGGCGAGCGAGGAACGCCTTCACCTTGTCATCGATCTCCGCGCACAGCCGCGAGACCTGGCTCTTGGAGATGCCGCTCATGCCCATCGCCTGCACCAGATCGTCGACGGAGCGGGTCGAGACGCCCTGCACATAAGCTTCCTGCACCACCGCGGTGAGCGCCTTCTCGGCCATCCGGCGCGGCTCCAGAAAGCCGGGGAAGTAGGAGCCTTTGCGCAGCTTGGGAATGCGCAGCTCGACCGTGCCGGCGCGGGTCTCCCAGGTCCGGTCGCGGTAGCCGTTGCGCTGCGCCAGACGCTCGGGGTTCTTCTCGCCGTAGGCGGCCCCGGTCTGGCCTTCCACTTCCAGCTCCATCAGGCGCTGGGCAGCAAAGCCGATCATCTCGCGCAGCAGATCCGCATCAGGGGTCTTCTCCACGAGCGTGCGGAGGTTCATCATCTCATCGGTCATCGGTGGTTCCTCGAATCAGGTTGGTGTCAGCAACCCGACCCTACCGGCGAACTGCCGGTGACCACCGCAAAGCCGCCCGCCCGCTACGGCGCCATGGGAGGGCGCGCGTGCGGACGGCTTTGCTCTACCGAGCTACACCATCACCGGGGACACGACCCGGGAACACCCAAAGGGTGGAGCTAGGTTGATCGTTCGGGCTCACACCTCGACAGCGTGATGCCGACAAGGCCTCAGCTCGGCGCCAGCCCCGGAGCTGAGGCCTTTTTGTCGCCCGTGTACATTTTTGTACAAAGGCCCGGAACCCAGGTCCGGCTTCTGACTCATCCCACGGGGACTTTGGATGGGATAAAAAAGACGTGCCGCGTTACACCTCCTTCGCCCGAGAGGCGGCAGCAACGCTGCTGCGAATGGCCAAAACAACAAAGGACCCGCAGGTCGCGTCGGGATTGATACAGCGAGCCGCCGACCTGAAGGACCGCACGGGCGAGTTGCCTGCGGTTGACATTGAGATGTTCGCCGACGAGCCAAAAAAGCCGCTCACGAAGAACTAAGGTCGCCGTGTACGCGCGGAAACTCATGGAAAGAAATGGCCCCAGCTCCGTGGGCAGGGGGGATGAAGCTGGGGCCGATTAGGGTCGCCCTCTTGGGGAAGGGCATCGGGAAAACTCGGCAATCCGCAAAGCGTTCCCGTGTTTTTCCGCCGCAGCCTGCCATTGCTCGGGGCTGAAGTTTGCAACGTTTGGATTTGTAAGTGACCTGAAATGCTTGCTAGCATTCCGGCTGGGGACCTCCCTCGAATAAGGGCGGCGTAACGGGGCTAGAAGCGATGCCGATCAATCCGCTTTTGGGGAACGCCAACTCGGCAGACGTTGAACGACTCCGTCAGGCGTTCGCTGCCACGCTGAAATCACTACATTTGGTCGATCGCAACGATCCGATCTGCGAGACAGTCGCGCGAAAGGTCATCGAGATCGAGGCCGCCGGCACTCATGACCCGGATGAGATCGCGAAGACGGCCGCGAGAGAACTCGGCCCCAATTGATTGAGGCCGCCTTGCAAGGCGGCCTCATCGTGCCTTCAGAAGGGCCGCCTGGTGCTAATCGCGGTCGTGGTGGTGATGGTGATGGTGATGGTGCTCGTGGTGCTCGTGCCGAACGCCTCCACCTCCGGAATGCGCTATAGCGTTTGACGTGAGAGAAGTCGAAAGCAGCATAGTTATGGTCGGCGGCGTGACCGCCGCGAATTTTCCGCAAGTCTTCAGAAACTCACGCCGATCATCGTCTTCAGCGGGCATAGCGGCCAATCCTCTGATTGTAGGGCATACAATATTAAACTACCACGAATTGAATAAATTTAAATACGTTAATAGGTTCCAATATTTTCCGGTGAAGCTACGGTTCCATGGTATCGTCCGGCCTCACAGGCGTGCTGAGGGCAAGACATGGGCATCTACCCTACATTTGCAACCCCACAGTATGGCTCCGAGAAATACTTGTATTACAAAGGCTTACGAGCAGACGTTGCGTGCTCTCTGTGTTAAAGATCGCAACGATCCGCTCACGGAATCGGTGGCGAAAACAAACATCAAGATCGCCCAAACAGGGCTCAAAGGCCCTGCACAGATTTCAGCGCAGGCGATCACCGAACTCGAAATGCTAGGCGAGCGCCGACTGGGGAACTGAAACAATCCGGAGAGCGGGAGGTTGGCTATTGGGCTTCGGGGCTTCGCAACGTGCGAGGCGCGCCATGACCCCCTGTCCCGGTGGGCGATGTGTTCCTCACGGTCCCAGTCATGGCCGTGACGTTCCTGGTCGAGATCGGCCTTTTCATCCTGATCGGAATGTTCTGAATCGAGTGCTCGTCCCTCTCACGATACCGAGTGCCGCTCAAATATTTCGTGATCCCCGCAACCATCGTCCCCGTTCGGCGTCATGCGGAATTGCGGAGAACTCGCTATGGACGACGGCGAGGAACAGCAAGAGCTTGAACGCGAGATCATGCGCTACCGCATGATGGAGCGCGACGTTACCGACCCGCTCGCGCTTGGGCTCCTGCACGACATCCTCGCGGAATTAGAAGCGGCACTGCAAGCTTTGACGGACCAGTAGAGGCGCGCCCAAGCTGTGCCGCGCCCCCAAAGGGAATTCCACGTGACCATTCGCGTCGATCTACGCGGCGCGTTCCTTGTCTGGCTGTTCCTCCACGGCGGTCGCGGTTTCTTCCAACTCCTTTTTGTAATTGCCTGCGAACCTCTCAATACTATCGGCCCACATCCTCAGCATTGAGACCTGAAAGCGCATGATTGGGTTCAAGGCATTCATGCCGATTGCTGTCGCTGCGGCGATGCGTCTTTGTGGTTCGCGCGCGAACCGGTCTGAGTTAGAGGATTTGTCTGCCATGCTGCTCTCTGCTTCTAATGCTGCTTGCCTGAAGCTAGTAAGTGACGGGTTGTGCATTGCGTGACTCTAAACGTTCGGCCAAATTTTGATCTACCGCGAGTCTCGCCGATCGGTCGTCGTGCAGTTCGTCTAGTTTTTTCAAGTAAGCGACCGCCGCTACTTGCAAGAGATCGAAATCGTCTTCGCCGGTATCACGAAGATTGACGACGTAGCGATAGAGGGCGGAGCGCCGAGTATCGTTCTCGCTGATGCCGCTGTGAAGCAGCAGGTAGTTTCGCCAAGCGAACGCACAGGCGCCTTCTATGGTCTGAGAAGTCATGTGCACCTCCCACGGCCAGAGAAAGACTGACGACCCGTTTCGTTCCGCGAAAGCTCCCGGCTGTAATATTGTTCCGTAGCTGCGCTGCAGGATATTTTTTGCAGCGCCCTCCGGCGTTCGACAGAGGCCCTCAATGTGCAGCTCGCAGAACAATTTTCCGATCGGGATTAGGATTCAAACTCGCGCAGGGCAACCCTGGAGCGGTCAGTCCCGCGCGGTGCCAGCGTTCGCAATCGCGCGAAACATGGAGCGCCCCTATATTTAGTTAATTTTTCGGGAGGTTCGCGTACTATCCTCCTAGTTATTGGGCTATGGCTACTGATCAACGTTTTGTTTGTTGTGATCACGATGCCCACTCGCAGGCCACGCTTACCGCCTCGACCAGCGCGGCCAACGTGGAACGAAGCATTGGATGCAATCAGGCGCTTGCTGAAAATACGACGCCGTTGAAAAGTCAGACGATTGCGCTGTCATTTAAACCAGTCAAACACCGGACTTTCACTCGTCATTTTAATCTGCGAGACTTTCAATCCGACACAAACACTGGCTTGCGAAGAACAGGCCCGAAGGAGGTTCGCAGTGGAGAAGGTGCGACGCTTACGCGCGATGGGTTCGCTGTGCCGTCAACAGGCGGCGTACAACAGCATGAACAAATGGAAACTCCTCGCGGACGCGGAATGCTGGGAGCACTTGGCTGAGCTTGAGCTGTCGTCCCACTTCCGGGAATGCAACGTCGCTAGCTCCATCAGCTCGCTTGATCCGGCTGGGTGAGAAAACTCCTGCAACGCGAAAATCGACCAATGGGCCAATTCTTCAAACATCGGGGGCGTGCAATGGCTAACCGTAGTCGGGCGTTGAACCGCGTTGTCCTGTGCCTGCGTGCTCAGGCGCTTCTTTTTCGGCTTGCCGAACTTGAGACCCTTCGAGGGCGAGTGCGAGAGGCCGAGGAGAATACAGCTCTCGATCGATCGGCAGACCCGGTGAAGTCAACCATTCACTGATTTGTTGCCGAACTTCGCGGTCGTATTATTGGTCGTGCCGCGCCAGGGAACGGCAAGCCGTTGAACGAATATTTCTGACCCCTTGTGGGTCGATTGCACTCATGCCGCTTATCGGCGTCCTTGGCCGGTGTCGAAGAACTCAGGTGCTTCATGTGAAGCACCTGCCCGGTCGAACGACTACCGCGATAGTGACGCGCACGGCCGATCACCCCTCAATGTGTTTCACCGTCGAAATCGGCCAGCGACCTTCATGTCCCGCGACCGAGATGCGAAGTCCGTGCTGATCATCGAGGAAGACGTGATCAATTGTGCCAGCCTTGCCGTCGGTCAAAACGACAGTCTTGCCGACTAGCTCCGTCTCGGCCTCGTGCAGTTCGCGCAAGATGTTCATCGCTCGCGCGTCGCCGGTCCTCGCAGCACTCACGATGCACTCTGCTTGGTGCGAATTCTTGTATTCTACCACTCTGGTATTTTGACGCGAGCACGCAATCGGGGAGTTCCAGGGCGCGTGAATTGAATTCTGAGGCGATCCCTTGGGTCTTACTTGTATCTTCACCACAGACGTGGCCGTTCGGAACTCTTGCAGTCCGCAATGAGTTACAGAGCCGCCGACTGGATGGAGCATGAGCGGTCGCGTGCGCGGTAGCACGTGATGGTTTCTCGATCGCGCCGGTCGGCAGCACTTGAACAGAGAGAGGCGACAATGAAGGCACCACTTCTTCTTGCGGGCGCATTAATCATCGGATGCACCGCCCCGGCACTGGCCGATGAGTATTATGTAGTGCAGGGTCCGAACCGCCAATGCACCGTTACCACGACACGTCCGGCGGACAGGGAGGTCGTAACACAGATCGGTCCGCTGGCTTTCAAGAGCCGCGTGGAAGCCGAAGATCGCATCAAGCAGACCAAAGTCTGCGAGGAAGGCACAGTTGGTAGTAGCAGCAGCACGACTGTCATCAAAGAGAAATAGCCGAGACATCATTCCTAATCGTCTTTGGCTATTCGATAAAAGTCGCGCCCATTCCTGTCGGCGCGACTTTTTGTTCTCCAGACACCTGACCGGCGGCTTGGGGCGCCTAGAATATAGTTGCGCGTCCCGCTCCGTATAGCGCGGTGGGCGGCCCATCGGGCTGCATTGAAGGAACGAGAGCAGCACGCGGATGAATGGATCAAGACCGTCCCGCAGACCGACTATGGATTCCAAACTCGCGCAAGGGCAGCCCTGGAGCGCGCCGCAGCGATGCGCGGACTCTCGGTTGCCAGTTTCATCGATGGCTGATCGGCCGCGCGCTGGCCGATGCTGGCCTGATCGAACTGCCGAACCCGGAGGGGCCGTGAGCAAAGCCAAAAAATTACAAAGGCGCCCGAAGTCGGCTCCTGGTGGCTAGGCAGAAATTCTCCGCTCAGCTAGAATACGACTCAAAGGAGACGTGACATCGGAGGCACACCTCGCTCGGCGCACCGGCATGCCCCAACAATCGATACACTTCGAACTAGATCTTTAAATTCGCCAAAGCTGATTTCTGTGTAAACGTTGAGAATCAACTTTGGACTTCGCGATGTTTATCGGGTTTGTTGTGAACGAAATCGATAGCAATTCGCAGCGGCGCCAGGGTCTATTTCGGGCCGTGCAGAGGCTTGAGGACTCAGGCGCGCTGAACACCGAGGATGCGGAACGCCTTGATGCGATTTGCGGCTGGTTTGACGAGCATCTGCGACAGCCGGAGCGCTTGGCAATTTCTTCTCGGCATCATGAAAGAGCACAGGCACTAAGTTGGCTCAAAGACAGCGCCGCGGACCTTCTCGACATAGGTGCGGAAGCTCACGCCATCGATCGGCCCCTCGATGAACCATGGCGCATCGATCCGGTCATGGCGCAGGGCCGCCAGGAAGGTCATGGTCTTCCAGCGGCCGTGGGGAACCTTGGCGTGAAGTCTGTGCCCGCGCGGCGCCCATCCTCGCAAGGGGGCCATATCGGTCCGGGTCCAGGTCTCGTCGATGAAGACCAGCCGTTCAGCTTCGACGCGACTTTGATACTTTGCCCACTGGGCTCGCCGCCGCGCGACGTCGGGACGATCGCGTTCGCCAGCCGCCACGCTTTTTTTTGAAGCTGAGCTTCTCGGCATGTACGAAGTCCCATACCGAGTGATAATCGACTTTCAGGCCGCGCCCGGCGAGCTCAGCAACGAGACCGCGGATGGTGAAATCGCCGTCCTTGATCCGCTGCGACAGCCAGACCGCGTGCTCACCCGAAATTGCCTTCGGCTTGTAGCCGCCGATCTGGCTAGGCTCGACACTGCCGGTCTCATCAACCCGCTTCATCCAGCCGATGGCCGTGCTGATTGCCACCCCAAACTGCTTGGCGGCCTGATTGCGGGACATCCCGCCCTCGATCGCGGCCACAACACGTTTGCGAAGATCAAGAGAGTACGGCTTGCCCATCCATGCTGGCCTCCGTCCAGCCAGCATGGTGAATCAGAAACCGACTGATTTGGGAATCCCAAATCGGTTCAGTCTAAACCCATCCCGCTTTAGAACCACGTTCTTTTGTTCGCCATTTCGCTTGAAATTGCTTGCGAGCATGGTCCTGAGGCGAAGTTGCACAAACGCTAACCAATGTCCGCTGTCGCGGGTGAAGCGGACCCAGCCACGTATAGACCAAAACTGAACCTACCGAATTCCGCCACAACTGCGTGAGCAAATGAGCGGATGATCGAAATCCCTCGCTGCGATCACTGCGAAGAAGAGTTCGCGCCAGAAGAGCTGACCGTTCTTGCGCCACCGGCTGGGGACGGCGAGTTGATCTGCGCTCGGTGTATCGAAATCAAGCTCCGTCTGCCTGCTACCACCATCAACCTTCCATCCCACGAATTGCGTCAGGGGACACTGTGATCCTCCCGTTGTCGTACTTAACAGCATCGAAGTCGATGAGGTCCGTTAGCCCTGCGTTGGCAATACGGTGTCGAAATAGCATGCGCGCCAGTCCGTTGAGAAGCGTCGCAAGTCATCTTCGGTTTTCCTAAGGCATTCATAACTCCATGGTAGACCGCGAAGAGACCGAGTATCGCCCCAACCCCAACGGTCCAAAACGGGAAGGCCGCGAGCCATCCTGTGATCGAGTTCACGATCACGCATAACGCAAGGAGCAGTATCAACGCAGTACCAAGAATGTCGAACTTCCGAACAGTTTTCGTTGTCCAACGAGATATGCTCTGGACGCTGTCTACACGCTGAGTTTTCAAAGCTCGGGCCGCTTCTATCGCGCTGTCGCGCTGAGTTGCCGCGAGGACCGCATCTGATCTAGCTTGGCGTGTCTCCTTCCCTTGTGCGGCGCGTGCTTGACGATGCTTTGTGCGCTCCCGCTCAAGGTCTTGTTCAAACGCTTTTTCTCCTCAGCAATCGTCGCCTGTCGCATAGCCTCAAGCAGTTCGCTTGCGTTCTCAGGTGTGACAACATTTTCATTGTTCAGCGTTTGGTCAGCCAACCGGCGTAGACTTCGATGGTCACCGATCAGCAGCTCAAATTCTTCGGACTTCTCTGGCGTGAACTCCTTGAGGCGAGCGCCAACCGCGTCACGCAGTTCCGAACGCACCCTCAGAACCCGGTCACAAGCAGCCAAAAGCTGACCGCGAGGAACCCGCTCGGCGACACCCAGCCCCGTCCTAAGCCAAGCCACCGTTGCAAGCTCTCTGTGATGAATAACCGCGTTCTCCTGAGTTTCGTATAGCAGTTTGCTTGAGAGGCAATACTGCCGCGAGTGCTGTACAAATAACGGATTACGAGTGGCGAAGATGTAACCGCATTGGAAGATGTCGCTGCTGTGTTTGCCGCCTCTCAACCTCATTGCAAGCGTCAAGCTTGTGGCGTCGTGTTCGCGCGGCGCCACATCACGCACCCAGTTGATCGATGCGAAAAAGTCTTCGTACTGCGCGTCCGTAAAGTATCGGTGGGTACCGGCCTTACAAAATCCTCCACCACTTCCGTTAGCAAGCCAATCGACGCCAAGCGGGCGAGTTTCGGAACGGCGTCTGCGCGTTGCTCGCATATATGCTGAACGAACCGCGCGGCCATGTATCGGTCATCGCCGGGAAGAGGCTCACCGCCTTCTTGGAGGGCTGTCAGGATACGAGTGTCCTCCTCGTCCAAGCGGAGCCTCGCTAACTCCGTACCGAATGTGGCAGGGTTGTACGCATCCAGCGAAACCAAAAACCTAATTAGAATATCGGTGAGTTCTTCGCGAGTTCTCTTGTAGTGAAGAAGGTCAGTCAAACGGGGAGAGAAGGCTTCGAATTCATCGATGATCTGCTTCAGGACCTCATCGATGGGCTCTCCAGTAGGCGGGGCCTTGAATCTAACGATGTAGGCCGCCTCCTTTCCTCGCGCGACGACCTCTTCGAGGTAACCTGCTCTCTTTAGTCGTGGGATAAGCTGTGCAGCGATGTCGGCAGTAAATCGCCATCGGTAGACCTTCTGTACGCCTAGAGCAAAAAGTCTCGGCTCGAAGAACTTTCCGTCCATCACCTCTAGGATGGGCTCGAAGAAGGGCAACAGCGCATCCAGAACGTCCTGCTGTCCAGGCTGCAGTTCACTTAGCGCTGCGTAGACGCGAAGCGCTCTCCTCGTGACGGAAGACATCTGATCCTCTTAGGACTGGCGGCGAGGGTGTTGGCGGAGCTGCCGCTCGCTCAAAAGGATAGCGGCACCGTGCACGCACGCCCAGCTATGCAGGCAGCCAATCCCACGAATTCCGAAATGGCGCGTTGTATAAACCCTAAAATGCTAAGCGGGCTCAATCCCGCCGAAGCCGAACCGGCACGTTAGCCAAAGCGAACGCGGGCGAAGCGGTATCTCGTGGCCGGGCGTCCCGCCGCCGGTTCGGTGGGCTATCCCACGAAAATTTTTCAAGAACATCGGATCGGGACACAACGGAAGACACGCCAAACGCATCACATTGTTTTAACTAATCTTTTCGCTCTTTGCGAAGCCCTGCGCAGTGGTTTTACGGCTTATGTCGTGCTCTTGTGTCCGCAAAATCTGCCAGAATGTGCGAACGGGCGGTTCTCACCAACCGCCCGTCGCTGGATCTGAGCCCGTTCGTGCTCAAAGGCCTGGGAGCCTGACGGGGAGCTAGGGACAGATCCGGTGGGTCTTCCTCAACCCGAACAGTTGCATGGGCTTCGAGCCCGGACGAGCAAGGAAGGGAGTGGATGATGGCACAAAACGATCGCATTGTCGTCGGTATCGATGTGGCCAAGGGCAAGGTGGATGCATGCATCCGCCCGTTGTCGCAACGGCAAACGTTCCCGAGCACCGCAGAGGGGCACCGCAAACTGGTGGCCTGGCTGCGCAAGCACAAAGTAGCCAAGGCGGTAATGGAGGCATCCGGCGGCTATGAGCGGGACTGGGCCAGGGTGCTGCGTCAGGCTGGCATCGAGGTGCGGATTGTCGATCCCAAGCGCGTGCGCAGCTTCGCCCGATCGGCCGGACGGCTCGCCAAGAACGATACGATCGACGCGGAGATGATCGCCTGGTTCGCCGAGACGTTCGACGAAGTATTGGACCAGATCCACGATGCCGCACGCGACGAGCTGGCGGCACTGGTCAAAGCGCGCAAAGCCCTGATTGATCTGAGGACCCGCCTGCAAAGCCAGAACGAACATGCGGTGCCGGGAGCGGTTCAGAAAGCCCACGCTCGCGTCTTGAAGGGCCTCGACATCGAGACGGCCAAGATCGAGGACGCCATCACCGCCACGATCAAGGCCACACCGGCATTTGCCAAACGCGCCGAGATCATCGAGAGCGTGCCGGGTCTCGGCGATGTGGCCTCTGCGGTCCTCCTTGCGGGCCTCCCAGAGCTCGGGACGGTGCGCGAGGAGGTCGCTGCCGCGTTGTTGGGAGCCGCTCCTTATGACGACGACAGCGGCAAACGGCGTGGTGAGCGCCACATCAAGGGCGGTCGGCGCTGGGTCCGCAACGCCCTCTACATGCCCTGTATCGGCGCAGCCACCCAGAGCAACCCGGTGCTCAAGGCCTACTATGAACGGCTGATCGCCAAGGGAAAGCTGAAGAAGGTTGCAGTGATTGCCTGCATGCGCAAGCTGATCGTCATTCTCAACACGATGATTGCACGCGGCGAGAAATGGGATCCCCCCGCTACGCGTTGCGGTGAACTGATCGAGCGCGCCTCCATGCGCCCGGTCCCGGACCGAGCGCATGCCAAGCCGACAGACCGGCGAGCGGACGGGGTCAAGGCCGTCAGCCGCCGAAGGCGGGGGTGCGTCTTCGCGCCAGCCTTGAGGCCGGCCGATCGGCGGTCTACTTCAGCACAGTTGCTCCCCGGGGAGCGATGCACTATTGCCCCCGTCGCCTTGCGAGTGACCCGCAAGCCTTGACGCACAGACCCCGGGCGCCAGGACCACACGATTTTGCCGTACGCCGATGGCACCGGTCGTATGCGCGACGACTTCGCTCACGGTTGCCTGCCCTGCAAAGCCGTTCGCGCCGACGCCAACCGCCGCCCGGCCCGCGTTCGTGACGATCGCGATACGCCCCTCTTCCTTGGGCCGGGTTGAGTCGACATATACGCGGTTTCCGAATTTCGGCAACGCGGAATATAACTCACGAACATGCCGCGTTACACCTCCTTCGCCCGAGAGGTGGCAGCAACGCTGCTGCGAACGGCAAAAACAACAAAGGACCCGCAGGTTGCGTCGGGATTGATCCAGAGAGCCGCCGACCTGAAGGACCGAACGGGCGAGTTGCCCCGTTGGATCTTGAAATGACCACGGCGGAGTCGAAGAGGCCGCTGACGAAGAACTGAGCTGCCTCACCTCGCGGGCCCTTTGCTCTCGGAACCCACGAAAAAAAGGCCCCAGCTCTGGGGGGCAATGGGGGACGAGCTGGGGCCGATTGGCGTTGCCCTTGGGGAAGGGCATCGGGAAAACTTGGCAATTGGCAAAGCGTTCCGTTGCCTTTGGCATTTTTCCGCTCAGCTTGTCAGCGATCCTTATCAGGCTTGCCGTTGGGGCTGCCATCACCGCCGCCATTGCCATAGCCGTTGTTGCCCCGAGGGCCATGCACCAACCCGCCGCCGGAATGGGCGATAGCCGTGCTGGTGAGCGACGTGGACAGCAACGCGGTGATCGTGGGCGGCGTCACTACGGCAAATTTGCCGCAGGTCTTCAAAAATTCCCGCCGTTCGTCATCTTCTTGTTCACTCATCGCGCTTTCCGAGTCCTACAACGGCTTTATACACCGACAGTAATTAAATTAAATCGGTTAATGTTCAATCACAATATGTGACAGAGAGCGGACTTGAGCGGCGGCGTCTGTCTGCCGCTGGCCCTCAGTTGTGGGAGGATGCGGACGAAAAATTGGTTCTGCGTCATAATCATAATGACTCCGACGTAAAAATAGAAAATAGGGTGCAAAAAACAAAAAAGAATAGTGGGAGGAGTAGATGGATACTGTGAGTCGCCTGCGCGCGATGGCAGCGCTGTGCCGTCAGACCGCCGCGCATCATCCCGATAGAAGTTGGAAACTGCTCGCTGAAGCTGAGTATTGGGAGCATTTAGCGAATGATGCGGGGCGCGATAACTTCAAACCGTGCACATCTGGCTTCTCGCTCCCAACAATCGGAGATGATGCAAGCACCACGCAATCGGCGCACATTATGGCGGCATGAGCGCTTCGGTTGCTCAAGTCCCTTCGGCCCAAGCCAGCCCACTTTTTAAAAGCGTGTTCTGGACGGAGGAGGTCTCAAACTTCCTCTCGGGGTACGATCGAGTCTGCAGTTGGAATAGCAGTACATCACAAGAACACTGAACTAATCATTTTTGGGCAGGAGTTGCGTTCATGGATAGCGTAGAGCGGTGCTTCGCCGCAGTGACAGCAATCGGTTTCTTTGTGACTGTGGTCGGAATGATATTGCTGCAAACCATGTGAGTTCTGCTTAGCCAGCTCGCGACGAGGCCCCGCGCAGCGGCAACGCGTCTGCTTCCGGGCGCCAGGACCACACGATTTGCCGTACGCCGATGGCACCGTCGTATGCGCGAGGTCTTTGCTCACGGCTTTCCGCCCTGCAAACCCCTTCGCGCCAACGCCATCAGCGTCCACCGCCGCCCGGCCCGCGTTCGTGACGATCGCGATACGCCCCTCTTCCTTGGGCCGGGTTGAGCCGACACATACGCGGTTTCCGAATTTCGGTAAAGCGGAATATTTTCGGCCGAGTGCGTTGACCTAGCGCTCGCGTGTTTTGCCCGTCCGGGCAACGCAAGGGATCGTAGCCTGCCCCACTAATCCTCGCTGGAGGCCGCCGAGCGGTTGCGCAAATAGGCCTGGGACAACAGGAAGAACAACGCGCGCTCGCCTTGATATTTGGCGGACGGACGCGTGCGCTCAAAGCCGTCGGCAAATATCTTGCCGGACTGGTCGCACACCTGCCACCGCCAGCCGAACCGCTTGCGCCTGGTGAGGATCACTTCGAACATGCCGACGAGCCTGGTCCCCTGCTCCGAGCCGGTCCTGCAAGGCATGCGCCTGCTTCCGGCTTCCGTTGGACGGACGCCAGACATATAGCGCAGCAGGATGGAAAGAGAATAAAATTGATTATCGGAAATACGTATCGTCCACGGTCGTGGGCGAAACGCGCCGTTGCTGGAATAAGCCGACGCCGCCACAGTTTGTTGGCCGCTGCAGGGACTGGTGGCGCGACCAGTATTCAAGACAGAACACAGAGAAGTGGCGGACGGTTACTTTACGCATGATCTTTCCGGAAAACCGCTTCGCACTTTTCCGGATCATGCTTTAGCGCGCGATGACTTCGACTTCGCCGTCGACGCCGTTGACGACGTTGAATCCGCGCTCGTAGACCTTGCCCTCGTTCTTGGCGATGGCGCGGTATTCGCCTTCGGACAGCACGACGCGCGGGAACGCGCCGATCGATTCCTTGATGACGTCGCCGCCCGGAGTCAGCACCGACCAGGCGGTGTTGGCGAGCGCCTCGCCGCCACGGTCGCTGACTAGCTTGAGGGTGATGACGGCGGCGCGGTGGGTGATGGTGACGTCGGTGAGCTTGCCGGCCTGGACGCGGATGTCCGAGCGCACCACCGAATTGGCATCGCCGTAGTTGGAGACGATATAATAGGTGCCCTCCGGGATTAGCACGACGTCGCCGGCGGCGACGTTCGGCACCAGGGAAGCACGCTCGCCCGCCTCGAACTGGCTACCCTTGTAGATCGCGAACGAGATCTGATTCTGCGGAATGCGGCTGGTGCCGACGCGGCCCTCGATGCGCAGGCCGCCGGCCGGCAGCACGAAGGATTCGCGACCGGTCTCGGCCTTCAGGCTGACGGTGCGCACCGCGCTGACGAGGCCGAAGGCGACGTGGACGACATAATTGCCGGGCGGCAGCACGATGTTCGGCGTCGCGCTGCGGTCCTCCCGGATCAGCTTGAAGGTGCCGTTCTCGTCCGGCCGGTCGGCAAACACGCGCCAGACCAGGCCGCTGGTGATCGGGGCCGAGTCCTTGCCGTATTTCGCGGTCAGCGACAGCACGCCCTGTCCGGGCACGGCCGCATTCAGCGGGGCGGCCGGCGGCACGGTCGAGACCGCAGGCGGCGGCATGCTCGGGGTCGCCGGCTGCATCAGGGTCGGCGGCAGGCTTGGGGGTCCCGCGCCCGGCCCGGAGGGCGGCGCCAGGCTGACGGCGTTGCCTGGGTCGGGCACCGAGGCCGGCGGCACCGGCGGCGGACGATCCGAGAAAAGCTGCGCCTGGGCAGCATTTCGGCTGGAAATAAAGAGACAAGCGCCAAGGATCAGCGCCGGCAGCAGCCTGCCGCTACGCCGCCATCCAATGATGCCGCCACCCCCACGTGTCATGCTCCCTGCTTTTCACCGAAAACGCGGCAAATTCAAGCCTCTGAAACCCCAGGGAATACGGCCCTGGACGGTTCTGTGGAACCGGGTTGACGGCTGCGTGATTAGTTTGCAAGCAACCGCCCTTCGCCATACTCCTGCCCCGTGCCCTTTCCAAAGCGGCATAAACCATGCTTCGCGCCCGATATGGCAGAGGGCAAGTACGATGCCTAGTCTGACGATGCGGGCTGGCCCGGCGTAGGAGAGTTGCGGTGCTGGACAGATTGAAAGGCCGGGGCGCGAACGGCTCGAACGGCGAGAAGGTGGGCGAAAAAGTCGGCTTGGGCAGCATCCGCCGGCCGGTGATCGGCCTTGCCCTCGGCGGCGGCGCGGCGCGCGGCTTTGCCCATATCGGAATCCTGAGGACCCTGATTGCCAACGGGATCGTGCCCGATGTCGTGGTCGGCACCTCCATTGGCGCCGTGGTCGGCGGCCTTCATGCGGCCGGCCGGCTCGATACGTTCGAAGAATGGGGGCGCAGCCTGCAAGGGATGCGGAACATCCTCGGCTATCTCGATATCCGTCTCAACGGCTCAGGCCTGCTTGGCGGCGAGAAGCTCGCGACCCGACTCGAGGCGGCGATCGGGCAGATCCTGATCGAGGACCTGCCCATCAAGTTCGCGAGCGTCGCGACCGAGGTTCGCACCGGCCACGAGATTTGGCTGACACGCGGGCGCGTGGTCGATGCCATGCGCGCGTCCTACGCCCTGCCCGGCATCTTCGCGCCCGTGCTGATCGGCGACCGCTGGCTGGTCGACGGCGCGCTGGTGAACCCGGTGCCGGTCTCGGCCGCCCGCGCGCTCGGCGCCGAAATCGTCATCGCCGCAAATCTTTCCAGCGACATCTTCACCCATTCCACCACGATCTATTCGCACGGCGCAGTGCCCACCCCGGTCGTGCCGAATGCCGAGGAGCCGGCGGCCAAGCGGCGCTTCCCGCGCCTGTTCTCGCCCGAGAAGACGGTGAAGCGCGAGTTCTTCGGCGGCAACGGCCGCCCCGGCATCTCGTCGGTGATGGTGGACGCCTTCAACATCATGCAGGATCGCATCACCCGCGCCCGTCTCGCCGGCGATCCGCCCGACATGCTGATCACTCCGCGGGTCGGCCAGTTCGGCTGGTTCGACTTCCACCGCGCCGAAGACCTGATCGCACATGGCGCGCGCGCCGCCGAGCGCGCATTGGAATCCATCCAGGAGGCGATTCACGTGCTAGCGCCGGCGCCCGCGGGCACCGCGCCGAAAGTGGACGACCAGGCCTGATCAGGCGGTCTTGATGTAGTCGCGCAGGGCTTCCTGCTCGGTCTCATATTCGCGGACACGCCATTTGACGATGTCCCCGATCGAGATCAGGCCGACCACCTTGCCGTTGTCGATCACGGGCAGATGGCGGAACTTGCCCGTCGTCATCGTCTCCATGAGCTCGGCGACGGTGTCGGTCTCCTTGCAGGTCACGACCTTGCGGGTCATCACCTCCGAGACCGGCGCCTCCAGCACGCCGGCGCCGCGCTCGCCGAGCACGCGCACGATGTCGCGCTCCGACAGGATACCCTCGAGCCGGCACTGGTCCATCACCAGCACTGCGCCGATCTTCTTCTCGCCGAGCAGCTTGATCGCGTCCGCCAGCTTGGCGTCGGGCTCGACGCTCATGATCTGGTGGCCCTTGGTGTTCAGAATGGAACGTACCGTCATTGTCGCCTCCCTGAATCGGAGCCGTCCGCCTTTGGCGGTCCCGACTTGTTCGCGAGTCTTCAACTAACAGTTACAGCGCCGGTTTCACGCTCGTGCGCTTTGCGAAGCATCGTCGCTAAAGACGTGTCGCTTCGGAACATTCTTGCCCGGAATGATGGATGAATTCGGGCTGCGTCGCAAGCGCCGCTTCAAATGCGGTCTGAAACGTCTCGTGATGACGCATCCGCAGCATCGCTTCGCACGCGCGGCACGGGATCGAACAGCGCGAACAACAACAGGCCGGCGAAGAAGCCGCCGATATGCGCCTGCCAGGCCACGCTCGTGGTTTCGGCATCGACCCCGATCGCCCCCACGCCGAAGATGATGTTGACGCCGAACCAGACTGCGAGGAAGCCGACCACCCGCCCCTCGCGGAGCGCGCGCGACAGCGGCAACGCCGGAACTTTCGCGGCGGTATCGGCATCCGATCGGCTGAACGACAGGAAGCTGCCGCGGACGAAGGCGAAGCGGATTGCGGCTGCCATCGCGCCCGACACCGAGGCCGAGGCGCCGATCATGGGCGCCACCGCATGCTCGTGGGTGACGAGATGGGCGAGCGCGCCGGCCGCCGCCGTCACCGCCAGGAAGACGAAGAACCTGACCGTCCCGAAGCGTCGCGCCAGCGCGCTGCCGAACGGCAGCAGCCAGAGCACGTTGAAGCCGAGATGGGTAAGATTGGCGTGGAGCAGCGAATAGGTGACGAAAGTCCAGACCTTCGCCCCCGCCCCGCCCGGGATCTGCAGATTGAGCAGCGAGGAATCGTAGCGCTTCGGGATGAAGCCGAACACGTCGATGGTCCAGTTCTCCAGCTCCGGCGGCAGCAGCACCCGCAGATGGATCGCCGCCAAAAGCAGGACATAGGCGGTCAGCGCTGGAGGCAACGTCAGGATCGGCTCGCGCGGAGCCTCCTCATGGACGGCCGGCACATCCGGCGACGAATCTTGCGGGGAATCCAAGGCAGCTTCGCTTTCAGGCGACATCGGAGCGACAGGATTGGAGATAGTCGCCTTTGCCGTCCCTGCGCAAGTGCACAAAAGGAAATCGTCGATGGCGCGTCTTGAGCCGGGCTGCACTGGGTCCCGGCTCGGCGCAGCAGCGCTAAGGCGCTGCAGCGCGTCCGGGACATATGATCTTCGTGTCCCGGACAAGGCGCGGCACGAAGTGCCGCGCCGCAGAGCCGGGACCCAGATTGGCGACAGGCGCAATCCTGCAATTATAGATAGCATCTGTCCGGGCTTTCGCCATGCAAACCGCTTTCTTCGTCTACATCCTCGCGAGCAAACGTAACGGCACGCTGTATGTCGGCGTCACCAGCACGCCCGCGAATGGCCGCACAGGCCAAGCTCGTGCCTGGGTTCACGAAACAGTACGGGGTCACCCTGCTCGTCTATTTCGAAACCTACGGATCTATGCTCGAAGCACGGGCGCGCGAGCACTCGCTGAAGCGATGGCGGCGCGCCTGGAAGCTGAAGCTGATCGAGGATCTCAATCCGGACTGGCGGGAGCTGACGGATGATCTGAGCTCTTTGGCTGGCTGACTGGGTCCCGGCTCGGCGCAGCAGCGCTAGGGCGCTGCAGCGCCTCCGGGACACGGAGTCCTCGCCGGGCCGAGCCTGGCTTCGTGTCCCGGACAAGGTGCGGCACGAAGTGCCGCGCCGCAGAGCCGGGGCACGAGCGCTGATGCCGAAAAGGAAAAGGCAGGGCCGAAGCCCTGCCTGTCCGTGTCGGTCTTCCGTGAGAGATAAGGCGTCCCCACCCCTCCCCGCAGCCCGTGACCAAACTGCTTGACGCCCAAAGTACAGGCCCCGCCGAGAACCTGGAGAAAGCGGCGAGGCTTGCGACCGCGATCACCATAGCAGGCGCGCGGCCGACAGGAAGCGCATAGTTAATTTAACGTTAACGACGCAAAGGCCGGCCCAAGAGGCCTGAAAACGCGCCCGCGGCATGGACGCTGCAAATCCCTTCCTGCACAACAACAGAAGGGATCGCGGGTGCACTGAAGCGGGACAGGTCTGTCCCTTCGAGGTCGCACCCCGGGCGAGCGTTCAGTCATGAAACATCCGTCGAGCCGCGCGTTCTTCGCGTATTGGGACAAGAAGCGCGGCACTGCACGGGCCCCTGACCGGGCCGACATCGATCCGGCCGCGGTCCGCGGCCTGCTCGGCGACATCTTCGTGCTGTCCTGCGAGCCAAACCTCGGCTTTCCGTTCCGCGTCGCCGGCACGCGCGTCTGCGCGCTCGCAGGAACAGACCTCAAGGACCGGAGCTTTGCGGCGCTGTTCACCCAAGCCAGCCGCAGCGAGGTCGAAGAGATCACCACCATCGTCGCCGACGAGACGCTGGGTGCGATCGCAGGCGTCACCGCCGCGCGCGAGGACGGCAGCAAGGCGCATCTCGAGCTCCTGCTGTTGCCCTTCAACGCCCGCCCACATACGCCCGTCAGCGTCACCGGCGTGCTCGCGCCGTTCGACGACGAATGCGGCATGCTTTCCGCCTTCACCCTCACCTCCTGGCGCTACCTGCACCAGCCGGAGAAACTCCTGCCGCGCGCCATCCGGAAATTGCAGATCGCACGCGGGCTGATGGTGTATGAGGGGCTGCGATAGAAGTCGCGTGTCCCTGCTCGGCCGCGCAAGGATACGCATCGACATGAGCAAGCCGCATTGGCGTCCCGCGCGCACCTCCGACCTGGCTGCGATCAGCGCGATTGCAGCACGCATCCATCCTGGCCTCCCCGAACGACCTGAAGTGCTCGCGGAGAAGATGCGGCTCTATCCTGACGGCTGCCGCGTTCTGGCCGCAGACGACGAGATCGCGGGCTACGGACTTGCGCATCCCTGGAAGCAGAATCACATTCCGCCGCTCGACGGCTTCCTGCGGAATTTGCCGGAGGATGCGGACTGCCTCTACGTCCACGATGTTGCCGTGCTGCCAGATCGGCGCGGCGGCGTTGCACGCGAATATATGGTTATGATTGAGGAGCTGGCGCGCGCATCCAGCATCGCGACGCTGGCGCTGGTCTCGGTCTACGCTACGCGGCCGTTGTGGGAACATCTCGGCTTTCGGCCCGTCACGATGGACGCAGAGCTACGTGCAAAGCTCGCATCCTATGGGCAAGGCGCCACCTACCTGCTGCGCGACCTCGCCGCGGGGTAGCAGCCCTGTCCGGCCAGCCGGCTCACGCGGGCGTGAAGCCGCCCCTTCGAACCGGGTTGGATCAGGCTCTGTCGAAGGTGTGTGCGAGCCGTTCCGGTCTCGCCGAACCGAGGCTGGAGAAGACCATGAAGCTGACATTGTCGAAAGTTGCTTTGATTACATGCGTTGCGGCAACGGCGTTCGCTGCAACCAGCGCGAACGCGGCGCAGGTCAAGACCTATGGCTGCGAATTCGCCTTCTTCGAAGGCTGTGGCGCTCTGATTGAAATGCCGAACCAGGGCGGCTCACGCCGCGTGGCTCGCCCGATCCAGGACGTCTCGCCCACCTACATGAGGCAGATCGACTCTCGTTATAATTCGTCGATGCGTGATGCCGGCGGCGGCGGCGGAGGTGGTGGTGGCGGCGGCGGCGGTCGCTGAACTCACATCTGACTTTTCTGATGATGCCGTCGGCGCAATCCGGCGGCATCATTGCTGCGCCGAGCGGCGCCAATTCAGCCGCGGCGCTTCTTCTTCGCCTTCTTTCCGGCTGCTCTCTGGACAGGCCAGGGCGTGACCGAAGGCTCCGCGGAGGGCGGCTTGTTCTTGTGCTTCTTCCTTCCGAAGGAAGCTGCATCGCCAAATTTCTGCGCACGTTCATCGTGAGGCTTGCTCTGCGGCTTGAATCCATGTGCCCCGCGCGGCTCACGATGGTCGCCGGCCGCGCGCCGGGTCGCGTGAGGGCGCTCCTCCGAGGCTTCCGGCCGACGGGCCGCATCCGCCATCGGCTCAATGCGAATGCTGTCCTCCTTGTCGGGGCGCTTGACCTTGGCGGCGAACGAATCCGCGACCCGCTCCGAAATCTCGAACTCGGTGGTGGTGTCCATGATCTTGATGGCGCCGATGTCGCGCTTGTCGATGCCGCCGCGGCGGCAGATCATCGGCAGCAGCCAGCGCGCTTCCGCGTTCTTGCGGCGCCCGATCGCGGCGCGAAACCAGACGCTGCCCTCCGTCATGCCGTGCTTCGAGGCTTTCCCAGCCTTCGACCGCGGCTTGACGCGGTCGTCGCCGTCTTCGGATTTATGACGCCCGCGTTCCGGCTTGCCGCTTCGCTCGCCGGGATCGATGATGTCCTCGGGCGACGGCAGCCGCGCGCGATAAAGCCGCGCCAGCGCAGCGGCGATGTCCTCGGGCGAGCGTTCGGCCAATAGCGCTTGCGCCAGGGCCAGATCGTCGGGAGTGGTCTCCTCCGTGAACAGCACGTCCTTCATGCGCGCATGATCGAGCTTGCGGATGTCGTCAGCCTGCGGCGCCGTGCCCCAGGCCGCGTCGATCCCAGAGAGATTGAGCAACAGCTCGGCGCGCCGCCGCCGCGCGGGTGGCACCAGGAGCACGCTCGTCCCCTTCCGGCCCGCGCGCCCGGTGCGGCCCGAGCGATGCTGCATGACTTCTGCGTCGTTGGGCAAATCGGCATGGATGACGAGGTCGAGGCTCGGCAGGTCGATGCCGCGGGCGGCAACGTCGGTCGCGACGCAGACGCGGGCGCGGCCGTCGCGCAGCGACTGCAGCGCCAGGGTCCGCTCGTTCTGCGTCAATTCACCCGACAGCGCGACCACCGAAAAGCCGCGCTCCAGGAGCGCGGCCTGCAAATGCCTGACGGCATCGCGCGTGCTGCAAAAGACCAGCGCGCTCGGCGCCTCGTAGAAGCGCAGCACGTTGACGACGGCATGCTCGACGTCGGCGGGCGCGATGCGGATCGCACGGTATTCGATATCGGCGTGGCCGCCCTCGTCGCCGGCGACCTCGATCCGGAAGGCGTCGCGCTGATACTGCCTAGCCAGCGCGACGATGCCGCGCGGAAACGTCGCCGAGAACAAAAGGGTGCGGCGCGTCTGCGGCGTGGTCTCGAGGATGAATTCCATGTCCTCGCGAAAGCCGAGATTGAGCATCTCGTCGGCTTCGTCGAGCACGACGGCGGCGAGCTCGGAGATGTCGAGGCGGCCGCGCCGCAGATGATCGCAGAGACGCCCGGGCGTGCCGACCACGATGTGCGCACCGGCGGCGAGCTCCCGCTGCTCGCGCCGTGGATCCATGCCGCCGACACAGGACACGACGCGCCCGCCGGCATGCCCATACAGCCAGGCCAGCTCGCGCTGAACCTGGAGCGCGAGCTCGCGGGTCGGCGCCACGATCAAGGCGAGCGGCGCGGCCGCTTGTGCGAACTGCTCGGCGTCATCGAGGATGTTCTTCGCGATGGCCAATCCGTAGGCGACGGTCTTGCCGGAACCGGTCTGGGCCGAGACCAAGAGGTCGCGGCCGGTGGCTTCATGGGCGAGCACCGCGAGCTGGACGGGGGTCAGTGAATCATAGTTCCGCTCGGCCAAAGCGCGGGCGAGCGGCGGGGTCAGGGCCGGAAAAGACACGAGATGGAGAACCTTGGTTGAATTCAGGCGCGCAAACGGTGAACCGGGGCGCCTAAAGCTGCGTGCGCGGCAAACGGCCCGACCGCACGCTGGATTTGATCTGGGCGCTCTTTACGCCATGCGCCCGGAAATCACCATAGCCGTGATGCATGGCTTGACGGCGAGCCGCGCCTGAAGCCTGCAGCGGATTTTTGCGGCCGGCTCGATTAACCTTGCTGCAGCGGGATCGGCCTATAGCCGAGCCACGCTCACGTCTGACGATATGGGGAATAAAGATGCGATTGGCGGTCATTTCCGACATCCACGGCAATCTCGCCGCGCTGGAGGCGGTGCTGGCGGATATCAAGACGCGGGGCGTCGACCGAACGATCAAACTCGGCGACTGCGTCACCAGCCCGTTGTGGCCGAGGGAAACGTTCGAATTCCTCCAATCGCTGTCGTTGCCGACCGTGCGCGGAAATCATGATCGCTGGATCGAGGAGTTTCCGGACGACAAGCTCTCACCGGCAGGCCTGTTTGCGCGCAACGCGTGACTGCAGAGCAGCGTCGTGCGCTTCACAATCTGCCCTCCCAGCTGCGACTGGACGAAGGCATCCTGGCCTGTCATGGCACGCCCGAGAGCGATACGGCGTGCCTGCTGGAGGACGCACTCGACGACGGCCGCTTCGTGCCGGCACGCCGGGACGTGCCGGAGGCACGCCTTGCGAGCGAGCCGGCGGCGCGCGTGGTGCTGTGCGGCCATAGCCACCGCCCGGCCGTCGTTCACGGGCCGCGCGAATGTCTGGTCGTCAATCCCGGCAGCGTCGGATGCCCTGTTTTCGCGGACATTCCCTTTGCCGCGAAACTGGAACACCGCTCGCCTCACGCCCGCTACGCGATCCTCACCAAGGGAAAAAGGGGCTGGCAGGTCGAACTGCTGGCGCTCGAATACGACTGGGAGGTCGCCTCGGCGCGCGCGCTCGCCAACAACCGCCCGGACTGGGCGCACGCCATGTTGTCCGGCTACGTCAAATAGAATCTCTCAGATCTCCGCGTAGATCTCCAGCAGATTCCCGTCGGGATCGCGGAAGAACAGCGTGCGATGGCCGAAGGGCTGGTTGGTCGGCGGCGACAGCAGTGCCACGCCTTGCCGCACGAGTTCATCGGCGCATGTCGACCTCGGCCGCCGAGACCTTGAACACCAGCTGCAGCGAGGCACTGCCCGGCGGGATCGGCGCATCACCGGCGGTGCGGCTCGGCCGTGCCAGCGCCAGCGCCAGCGTGTTGTTGCCGAGGCCGTACTCGATCCAGTTCGGCGACAGCTCGCGCGAGAGCGGAAAGGCGAGGACATCTTCGTAGAAGCGACGCATCGCGACCATGTCGCGCACGAAGATGACGGTGTAGTCGATCGCGCGGATGGCGTTGAAGGGGGAGCGGGCTTCTGAAGTTTGCTCGGTTGTCATCGTGGCCCCATTTCAAACTCGTAGCGCACATGAAGCGCAGCAGAATGCGGGACTGGCGGCGCCGAATTACGCGGAGCCTGTCATCGGGCGGCGCTTCATGCTGACCCGTTGGCTCCATCCGGGCTTCGAACTTCAATCCTATAGCAGCATGCCACCGCCATAGCGGAGCTCGTACAGAACAGTGCCATCCCGCCGCGCAATCGTCTCGACACCATGGAAGCGATCGATACCGCCTTCGACCCGGTTGCAATAGGCCATGCCATCCTGCTCGAACAGGCGAGGTCCGCGGTAGGGTTCTTCGACACCGACGCGCAGCAAGGCCTGGCGCAGGAATTTGTAAATGGCCAGGAACGTGTCACGGTCCGTGATCTCCGCGCGGACGCCGCCGCTGTAGCTCATCGACCAGATGACGCGCTCATTCCGGGATACGGCCTCCTGTCCGACGAAAAAGCCCGTCCCGAAATAGATATCGCGATAGGCATAAGGCGACGCGCGATGCTCGAGCTGCTTGGAGCCGGCGAGCAGCGGCGCAGCAACGGTCGCTTCATCGTCGAGGCCCGCATAGGTGCGGCGCTTGGCCTCGACCAGGAACGCCGCGAGATCGTGAGGGATTGGCGGCATTGGCTATTCCACCAGCTCCGGCCACGGCACGATGGTCGACTTCACCGTCTTCATCGCCATCGCGTCCTTCACCGCCTGCGCGACGCCCGCTTCCGTGAACGGATAGATCGTCTGCATCTTCGCCCAAGGATATTTGTCACGCGTGCGGTAGAGCATGTCGACGCCGAGCGGAAGATCATTGCCGGTGAAGCCCCAGGATCCCAGCACGTTGAGGTCCTTGGTGCAGATGCGGTGCCAGGAGGTGTCGATCGAGCCGGCGTCGGTGAACTGGCCCATCTCGACATAGGTGCCGCCGTCGCGCAGCATCTCGATGCCTTCGGGCCCCGCGGTCGGATGACCCGAGCAGTCCATCACGAGATCGGCTCCGAAGCCGCCGACGATGTCGCGCACGCGCGCGATGCGCGCCTCGGGTGACTTCAGCTCCTCGATGTTCACGGTCGCTTCCGCGCCGAACTCGCGCGCCAGCTTGAGCCGCGGCTCCTCCGGCGCGCCGACGCAGATCACGCGCCCTGCGCCCATCTCCCTGGCAGCCGCGACCGCCAAAATGCCGATCGGGCCCGAGCCCTGGATCACGACCGTGTCGCCCCAGCTGAATCCGCCGGCGCGTGTGGCGCGATTGAAGGCACGGATACAGGACGTCAGCGGCTCGGACAGCGCACCCAAGCGCAACGACATGTCGTCCGGCAGCTTGTAGATCTTGGTGCCCGGCAGCATGTCGAGATCGACATAGACATATTCGGCCCAGCCGCCCCACAAATGCGGCGGCTTGTCGAAGCCGAGATAGCGGCCGTAATAGACCGGCGTCAGGCACTTGTTCGCGGTTTGCGGATAATGGATGCAGTAATAGCAGCGGCCGCAGGGCATTAGCGGCGGGATCATTACTTTCGAGCCGACGCTGAGCGGCTTGCTCATAAAATCCTCGGAAAATTCATCGCCGCATTCGACGATGACGCCGCCGAGCTCGTGTCCCAGCGTGAACGGCCAGGGCAGCGGCTTCGGCCAGTGTCCTTTCAGGATGTGCAGGTCGGTGCCGCAGACCCCGCAGGCGCCGACCTTGATCAGTGCGGCTTTCCGGCCGACCTTCGGCCACGGCACGGGGCGGATGACGGGCTCCGAGCCGGGACCAGCGTGGGTGCAGACGCGGATTTGCTCCATGGTGTGTCCTCGCTGCCCGCTTTGTTATGGTGGGTGGTGCGGGCCGATGGAAAGCGTATGTGAGATGCGCAGCCGTGCCAAGCGGACATGATCGTAGCCCGGATGGAGCGCAGCGTAACGAGCGAAGGCGGAAGCGACATGCGGAGAACAGCGGCCACGGATGTCGCGGAGCCTGTCATCGGGCGCTTTCCACCGACCCGTTGGCTCATCCGCGCTATAAGCGCCCACAAGCTCAAGCGTCATCCTGAGGCGCGAGTGGCGCGATGCAAAGCGTCGTGCCGGGAGCCTCGAAGGATGGGCTACGGGCGCTCGCGGCCCATCCTTCGAGGCGCGCAAGAGCGCGCACCTCAGGATGACGGCGTTCGTTGTGGCGACAGTGCATGGCTGCTGTTCAACCACATCCAATTGTCTTGAGCGCCGACCGGCGAACGTGTAAGGCGCCAAGAGTCTCACCTCAGGTCCTCCCGTGAACCCCCTCCCCCAAAATCCCATGGCTGCGTCCGGCTCGTTCGCGGCGATGAGGTCCATGCCCTACCGTCTGCAGTTCGCCTCTTACGTGCTGGCGATGATGGCCGACAATATCGAGCATGTGATCAGCTATTGGGTGGTGTTCCAGAAAATTCCATTCGCCGACGCTGGGCGGTTTTGCCGTGCTGTCGCACTGGCTGCCCTTCCTGCTGTTCTCGGTCGCGGTCGGTGGCCTCGCCGACCGGTTCGATCCCCGTCGCATCATCCAGTGCGGCATGCTGCTGTTCATCGCGGCCTCCGCGGGTTGGGGCTTCTTCTTCCTCACCGATACGATCCAGATGTGGCACGCGATGCTGCTCCTGGTAATCCATGGCTGTGCCGGCGTGCTCTGGCAGACGCCGAACCAACTGTTGCTCTACGACCTCGTCGGCCCGGCCGATTTGCCGAGCGCGGTGCGGCTGAACGCGATGGCACGCTATCTCGGCATTCTGGTCGGACCTGCCGTGGGCGGGATCATCATGCTGACGCTCGGTCCCTCGCACGGCATCATCTTCAACACGCTGTTCTATCTGCCGATGCTGCTCTGGCTGTTCTGGGCCCCGGTGCGGGACAAGAGCATCGCTGCAAGGCGTTTTGCCGTGCGCGGCCTTGCCGACATCGTGCTGAGCATCCGCGTCATCGGCACGCAGCCGGTGCTGTCGGCGATGACATGGCTCGCCGGCCTCACCTCGTTCATGATCGGCAACGCCTATCACGCCCAGATGCCAGGCTATGCAGGCGATCTCGGCCATGGAGATCCCGGCGTCTCCTACAGCGTGCTGCTCGCCGCGGACGCGGCCGGCGCGGTGCTCGCCGCCATCGCGCTGGAATCCTGGGGACGCCTGAAGGGCACGCCGCGCACCGCGATCCTGCTCGCGATGCTCTGGAGCATAGCGCTGCTCGGCTTCGCGCTCGTGCCGGTCTATCCGGTCGCGATCGCGCTGCTGTTCTTCGCCGGCTTCTTCGAGCTCTCCTTCAACACCATGGCGCAGGCACTGGTGCAACTGAACGCGCCGCACGATATCCGCGGGCGCGTCGTCGGCCTCTACAACATGGCCGGGCTCGGCATGCGTGCCTTCAGCGGCATCACGGTCGGGGTCGCAGGCGCGGCGATCGGCATCCACTGGTCGCTCGGGCTCTCCGCCGCCGTGCTGCTGGCGCTGCTGTGCCTGCTCTACGGGCGCAGGGCACGAACCGCATGACCGGTCGCCTTCCCTCAGGGATGTGGCTTTTCGAGCGCATCGTATCGGTTCGTCCTCGCCGCACCCGGTCCTAACGTGGCATTAACCCTATGCACCTTAGGGTCGTCCAGGACTCCGCCCGGGCGGGGGGTCGGGTGTTGGAAATGGCGTTAGCGAACAAAAAATTTCTTCCTGCCGCCGAGGAGCGCAGGCGCTTCCAGCGGGTGAAGGTGCACCTGCTCGGCCGCTACATGCTGCCGGACCGCCGGGAATTCCCCTGCCAGGTGATCAACATGTCGCCGGGCGGCCTCGCTTTGCTCGCCCCCGGCATCGGCAATGTCGGCGACCGCGTGGTCGCCTATCTCGACCATATCGGTCGCGTCGAGGGCAAGATCACCCGGATCATCGACAACGGCTTCGCCATGACGATCGGTGCAACGCCGCGCAAGCGCGACAAGCTCGCCGCACAGCTGACCTGGCTCGCCAATCGCGACATCCTCAATTTGCCGGAGGACCGCCGCCACGACCGTATCGTGCCGCGCAACCCGATCGCGGTGCTGACGCTCGAGGACGGCACCAAGATGACCTGCCGCATCATCGACCTCTCGCTGTCGGGCGCGGCCATCGCCGCCGAGAACCGCCCGCCGCTGAAATCGACGGTTCTGCTCGGCCGCGTCCAGGGCCGCGTGGTCCGAAACCTCGAAGACGGCTTCGCGCTCGAGTTCATGCACGAGCAGCCAGCGGAGACACTCGAAGAGAGCGTTACCGCGCGGTAAAGCGCGAGGACGCGAAGACCCTCCACACCTCCAGGCTTGAAGGCGGCTTCCGCGATGCGGACGCCGCCTTTTTCATGTCCAACGCAAGCGGCCAGCGGTTAACGCAAGGGTTCCAGATGAGCGCAAGCAACGCTTCTCCTAGCGTTTCCGCGTTAATAGATAAAATTTGAATCAATTACAGTCATATCGAATTTTACGCGAATTCTATTCAAGTATAGATCGAATTCGCCGCTCGTTTTACTTGCATTCGTCTCGACTTGACTTGGTCGACTTAGCGGCAACTCAAAAGCTCCGTGCGAAATGTGGTCCCAACAAGAAACGGGGGCCGCAATGTTTGACTTCAGGGGACAGGGGAAGGGATTGGCGCTGGCCGCCATGCTCTTCGGGATCAGCGCGGCAGCGCAGGCCGGCGAAGGCCGTCTGCTCTACGCGAGCCTCGGCGACACCACGCGTGCGCCGATCGGCTGGGTCGAGTTCTGCGCGGACAATGCTGCTCAGTGCCAGGGCGCGCCGCTGCAGCCGCGCGACATCGTGATGTCGCAAGCGGCCTGGCGCGACCTCATCAAGGTCAATCGCTGGGTCAACGAGACCGTCAAGCCTCTGACCGATCAAGAACACTGGGGCGTGATCGAGAAGTGGTCGCTGCCGACAGACGGTTACGGCGACTGTGAAGACTACGTGCTGTTGAAGCGCAAGATGCTGATGGACGCCGGTTGGCCGCGACAGGCCCTGCTCATCACCGTGGTGCGCGACAAGAAGGGCGAAGGCCATGCGGTGCTGACGGTGAAGACCGACAAGGGCGAGTTCATTCTCGACAATCAGAACGAGAATGTCGTCGCCTGGACGGAGACCGGCTACCGCTTCGTCAAGCGCCAGTCGCAGGGCGATCCCAACGTCTGGGTCTCGCTCGGCGATACCAAGCCGGCGGTCTCCACCGCCAGCGCGAAAGATCAGTAGGAACGAGACAACAGGTTACGCGACCCGGTCACATCCCCACCCCTCCCCGTCCCAGACCGGTTCGCGCGCGGCCAGCCATCCCCCAATGGCTGGCCGCAACTTTTTGGGAACGCGATCAGCTCTGCTCGTCCTGGCGCGACCAGGGCACGCGCGCGGCGGTGAAATCCCACCAGCTATCCTGCAAGCCCTGCTGCACGCCGATCGATGCCCGCGCCTGCCAGCCGGCGATCGCGGCCGCCGCAATGGTGCTGTCGCGATCTTCGGCGCCGAGCCCGTCGAGCAACGAGGACGTCACCGCCATGTCGTTGAAGACGCCGAGCTCCTCCTGCAAGCCGGCGAGCCGGCGCGCGAATTTTCGTGCGGACTTGCGGTCCTCGTAGAGCGGCAGCAGGAACTCGCTGAGATAGCGCAGCCGCTTGGTGGCGAGCCGCACCCGATGCAGCTCGTCGGCCGTCAGCGACCTGAAGCGGCGGCCGCGCTTGAGCACCTTGGCATACTGCTCCGACAGGACGCGCTGCGCGAAATTGACGGCGGACTCGGCGAGCCGGCCGAGATCTTCCGGCGCGACGCCGTTGCGCCAGCCGCGCGTCTCGATCCAGCCGCCGAGACCGATCAGGAAGACCGCACAGCGGCGATCATCGAGCGCATGGCGAGCGCTGCGATAGGCTTCCGCCTGACGCTGAGCCGCGGCCCGCCCGAGCGCATCGAAGCCCGCGACCGAGGGACAGGCTTTTGCGATCGCCGGCAAGGTGGCGAGCTGGAACACGTCCCAGTCGCGCGCGGCGGACAGGCCTTGCGCCAGCCATTTGGCTTCCGAGCGCAGCGCATCGAGGTGACTGAGCGCGCCGACCGATCGCATCAGGTCGAGCGCAGATCGCAGTCGCCGCAGCGAGACGCGCAGCTGATGCACGCCTTCCGGATTGCGGCCGTCCTCGGCCGCCGGCAGCGACTGCAGCAGGTGAAGGAGGCAGGCCCGCAGGATGGTCGCGAAGGCTTCGTCGAGCGTCACGGAGGGACCGAGGCAAAGCTTGCGCGGCCGGCGTGCCGACGGCGGCTGGTCCGCGGCAAGGTCGAAGCCGCGTGCGGACTTGCTGCGGATGGACGGCTTCACCGTTCCGTGCTCCGCAAGGCGCAGCGCGATCTCGTAGATCGCGCTTGGGCTGCCGCTCTTCAGCTCCAGCTCGATCTCGCTGACTGGAACCGATCGGTCGCCGGCCGTCAGCTCGCCCCGGTCGAAGGCGACCTCGACCGTGCCGGACGGCAGGTCGACGACGCGAGTATGCCGATGCACATCGGCTGTAAACACCGGTTCGAGCCGCTGCGCGTCGAGATGGCCGCGAAGCTTCTCCGGAATGAACGGCATCGCCAAAGCGAGATCGGGCGCAAGCGACGGCACACTTGCTTCCCATTCGCGGCGACGCAACGGATCGTCCGCAACCCCGGTCTTCACGGTCTGCACGAAACGCGAGCCGCTCTGGCGTACGCGCAAGCTCAGGCCGGCGCGACGAAGCGCCCGCTCGGGCGTGTCGTAGTAGACCGACTTGAGACGTTTGCGCGTGCCCCTGTTGCGTGCGTTCGCCGCGATGACGGGCGCTGCGCCGAAATCCCCCATGCGATCGGCATCGACCAGAAGCTTGAGCTCGATTTCGCCGGCGGGATGAGCGGGCTGGGTTGGGTTCGGCGCGGGCGTGACATCCTGCGATGGCGTCTGCTCAATGGGAGTGCGCTCCTCGGCCGTCGCGAGTTCTACGCTGACTTCCTCACGTTGCCCCAGGAAGCCGGTGACGAGCTGCGTGCTCTTGGTGTTCCCAAGAGCAGGATTGGCGTCCGGCGCGCTCGGAGTCTTGCGAGCCGGCGCAGCGTCTGACTTTAGCATTTGCGGTAACATGACAGTTCAATGACAGGCGACAGGATATAGCCTGTACAGTCTGCGAGGAATAGTCACATCAGATCGACGCGCATCATGATTCACATGCAGCTCGCCAGGTAAAAGCTGCAGCCGTCGGGGCAAGCCCCCTTTAAAACCTGACCACAACACGCCGACGGATGCCGGTCATTCTGCCGCTTCAAGATTGGCCGGCTTTTCAGCCTGGCCGAGCGGGGAAACTGCCGGGCCGTTGAGCGCGGTGCCATCGGGTGCAAACTGGGATCCGTGACATGGGCAATCCCAGCACTGTTCGAGTGAGTTCCAGTGCACGACGCAGCCCAAATGGGTGCAGCTTGCCGAATGCAAATGCAAATGACCGCTTCGGTCCCGGCACGCCGCGATCTTCTTCAGGCCACTTCGGAAGAGGCGCCCCTCGCCGGGCCGCAGATGTTCAGCGCTCGCGATTTCACTTGCGGTGAGATACTCCGCGAAGTTCTTGATAGGAGTGATGTTCTCGCTGATGAACTCGCCGATATTCCTCTGAATCTTCCGTGACGGAGCGTAGACGTCCTCCCAGGGACTGGCGCCGCTGGTGATGATATCTGCGATCAGCATGCCCGCCACGAGCCCGTTCGTGATTCCCTGCCCGGAATCGCCGCTGACAATGAAGACATGCTCCTCGTCGGGGCTGCGGCCGATGAAGCCGGCGAAATCGACCGGCTCCAGCACCTGACCCGACCACCGATGAGTGACCTCGCGCAAATCCGGCAATCGCTCGCGCGCCCAGCGCTCAAGCGCGTCAAGGCGCTGTGCGCCATCATTCGCCTCACCCGACTTGTGATCTTCGCCGCCGATGATCACGATGTCCTCGTCGGCAGACAACGGTTGGAGGCGGACATAATGATAAGGATCGAGCGTATCCCAATAGAGCGCATCCTCCACGGCGCCGGCCGCAATCTTCGCGGCGAGCGCGTAAGTGCGGTAAGGCGCCTGCTTTGTATGGATCGCCACTTGCACGTTGACGGGCGAGTTGGTCGCAACCACCACGTCGGCGGCGTGAACCTCGTAGCCTGAGGCGGTGGTCACGACCATGCTCCCCTGGCGTTGCTGGATGCTCTCGACGCAGGTGTCGGCATAGAGATGGGCGCCCCGGCGCTCCAGTGCGCTCGCCAGACCGGCGAGATATCTAGTCGGATGCAGGCGCGCCTGGCGCGGAAAGCGCAGCGAACGCGTCTGACCCCTGTCATGGAACGGTGTCGGCTCGATGCGATTTTCGACCGGAATCTGCAGCTTGCGACAGCAGTCCAATTCACTATCCAGCTCGGATGCGGACGCTTCGGATGCCAGTACCCAATAGCCATCGACGCGTTTAAATCCGCAATCGATGTGCTCGGCGCCCTGGATGGTCTCGACGCGATCGATCGCGGCTGCGACGCTCTGATAGTAACGCCGCGCACAATCAGGGCCGCGGACTCGCACGAATTCATCGTAACCATCATCGAGCGCGGTCGCCAGGTGCGCCGTGGTGCGCGCCGTCATCCCGCTGCCGATGCGGCCGCGATCGATGACTGCGACCGAACGTCCATGGCAAGCAAGTTCATATGCGACCGAAAGCCCGGCTATTCCGGAGCCGACCACGGCAACGTCCACGCCGACCGTACGCGACAGCACCGGAGCTTCGGCGACAGATACGTCCATCCAGAGGGAGTGCGTGTGCTCATCCCGTACGTTCATGGCGCTGCTCCTCGAAACAACAAACGATGCAGCCGAATGACGGTTCCTATGCGCGCTGCCGAACGAAACGCCATGAGGTAACCGCATTCATTAGGAACCTTCAGCAGGCTCAGGCTTGAACCGGCATGAAAGATCCCTCACCCGGAATGCGAAGGGCTTTGCGCCAGGCCCAATTGTACGGCCACTTGCTGGTCCGAAACGACAGGTTGTATTATCCAGGAGGGAATCATCCGATCTGCTCAGTGCAGCTTGCACGAGAGATGGTCAGGTCAGGATGGATGACCAAGCAGGACGGCGAATACGAGATCACGCCAGAGGGGCAGCTCGCAGCAGAACGCGAGCTCGGCCACTGACGCGCGCAGCTCCGGGGAGAACGCCGCTTGATAGCGTCACGCCCCCAGCACGTCCGCCAGCCGCAGCTCGTCAGCGGCGGGATCCTTCAGGAACAGCTCCGCCTCGATCTCGTTCAGGTGCGACAGCATCAAGGCGCCGGCGCACGCCTTGTCGCGCTTGCGGATCGCGGCGACGATCTCGGCGTGATGATCGGTGCCGCACGCCGGCGTGTCGTGGCGGCGGTAGAGCAGGATGATGAGCGAGGAGCGCGCGATCAGCTCCTTCAGGAAGCCGAGATAGATGCTGTGGCCGCTCATCTCGGCGACGAGGCGATGAAACTCGCCGGAGAGCCGCACCGAGGCGCGCGCATCGCCGCGCAGTTCCGCTTCGCGCTCCTCGTCAAGATGCTGGCCGAGGCGATCGAGCCAGGCCGGCGAGACCGCCTCGATGGCGTGGTCGACGATGCTGGGCTCGATCAGGCGGCGCGCCTCGAACACCTCGCGGGCGTCGGCCGGGGTCGGGCGCGCGACGAAGGCGCCGCGATTCTTCTCGATACTGACGATGCCCTCATGCGCGAGCTGCTGCAGCGCGGTGCGCACCAGCGTCCGGCTCGCGCCGTAGATGTCGCCGATCTCGTCCTCGCCGAGCTTCGTGCCGGGCAACAGGCGATGCTCGAGGATCGCGGCGGTCACACCCTCCCGGATACGGCTGACGCGATCGCTCGCATCTGGCGCATCGGGTTTCTGGCGGGTCTTGGCGGCCATGATTGTGAGGGCTCGATCGACGAACGTTCGGCCTGCAATGTTAGTCGACGAGCTGTATCCAATCACAGGCGAAACTTTATACAATCTTCGCCCGTTTTGTGTGCAGGTGATTGCACACGCGGCGGCCGGACAAATCGGGCCGGAATCGATCTAACGATCTGACTCCGCTGCACAGTTTTGGAAATTGGCATCCTCGCGCGCTGTTGGCACGGACCTTGCGGAGAGAGGGGCAGGACGCATCGCCCCTCCTCGGACACGCCATGGCCATTCCCGCCGCTCTCGAACTGGTCGCCGTCACCAAGCGCTACGACGCCACGCTGGCAGTCGACAACGTCAACCTGAAGATTCCGGCCGGCACCTATTGCTGCCTGCTCGGCCCCTCCGGCTGCGGCAAGACCTCGACGCTGCGCATGATCGCAGGTCACGAGGCGGTCAGCGAAGGCGACATCCTCCTCGGCGCGCAGAACGTCACCGACCTCGAGCCCGCCAAGCGCGGCACCGCGATGATGTTCCAGTCCTATGCGCTGTTTCCGCATCTCTCCGTGCTCGACAACGTCGCCTTCGCCCTGAAGATGCGCGGCATCGACAAGGCGACGCGGCACAAGCGCGCCGGCGAGTTGCTCGAGCTGGTCGCGATGAGCCAATATGCGGGCCGTCTTCCGGCGCAGCTCTCCGGCGGCCAGCAGCAGCGCGTCGCGCTCGCCCGTGCGCTGATCACCGAGCCGCAGATCCTCCTGCTCGACGAGCCGCTCTCGGCGCTCGATCCGTTCCTGCGCGTCAAGATGCGCGGCGAGCTGAAGCGGCTGCAGCGCGAGCTCGGCATCAGCTTCATCCAGGTCACCCACGGCCAGGAGGAGGCGATGGCCCTCGCCGACCACATCGTGGTGATGAACCACGGCAAGATCGAGCAGCAGGGCACGGCGCGCGACATCTTCCATCATCCCCGCACCGAATTCGTGGCCCGCTTCATCGGCGGCCACAACGTGCTCAGCGACGCCGGCAATCTCATCGCCGTCCGCGCCGATCAGCTCGGCATCGTGCCGTTCGCCGACGGCGCCTTCGGCGCGCCGGCGCTGCTGACCCAGACCGAGTACCAGGGCTCGTACATCGCCGTCTCGCTCACGCTCGACGACGGCACCGCCCTGTTCTCCCACCTTCCCGAGGCCACCTTCGACGTGCACCCGTTCCGTCCGGGCGATCGCGTGCTGGCGACCTGGGATCCCGCCAAGGCGCAACGCCTGCAATAGCACCCTTCACCACGGAAATGCGCAACACAGAGGAGTGAGCGAAATGACCGAGACGACCAGGAAGACCGGCGTCAGCCGCCGCACGCTATTGAAGGGCACCGCAGGTCTCGCCGGCCTCGCCGCCGGCTCCGGCGCGATCACCGGCTTTCCCTACGTGAAGTCGGCCGATGCGAAGGTGCTGCGCTATCTCGGCACGGCGGTGAACGAGGGCGATGACATCTCCAAGCAGTGCCTGAAGGACACCGGCATCAAGATCGAATACATCACCGCGACCACCGACGACGTCACCAAGCGCGTGATGACCCAGCCGAACTCGTTCGACGTGCTGGACACCGAATATTTCTCGCTGAAGAAGCTGGTGCCGTCGGGCAACATCCTTGCGCTCGATGCCAAGAAGATCAAAGAGTTCGACAACATCACGCCCGTCTTCACCAAGGGCGAGACGCCCGGCGGCAAGAAGATCGGTGGCCAGGGCACCGCACCCTGGAAGGTGCTCTATCTCGAAGGCAAGGATTCCAAGAAGTTCGCGACGTCGGCCACCGAATTCGTCACGCTGATCCCGACCGTCTACAACGCCGACACGCTCGGCATCCGCCCCGACCTGATCAAGCGTCCGATCAGCACCTGGGCCGAGCTGCTCAACCCCGAGTTCAAGGGCAAGGCCTCGATCCTCAACATTCCCTCGATCGGCATCATGGATGCCGCGATGGTCGTGGAAGCCTCCGGCAAGTACAAATATGCCGACAAGGGCAACATGACCAAGGAAGAGATCGATCTCACCATGAAGGTGATGACCGAGGCCAAGAAGGCCGGCCAGTTCCGCGCCTTCTGGAAGGACTTCAACGAGAGCGTCAACCTGATGGCCTCGGGCGAGACCGTGATCCAGTCGATGTGGTCGCCGGCGGTCACCAAGGTGCGCTCGATGGGCATCCCCTGCACCTTCCAGCCGCTCAAGGAAGGCTACCGTTCCTGGGCGTCGGGCTTCTGCGTCTCCAAGGGCGTCTCGGGTGCCAAGCTCGAATGGGCCTATGAGTTCGTGAACTGGTTCCTGTCGGGCTTTGCCGGCGCCTATCTCAATCGCCAGGGCTATTACTCCGCCGTGCTCTCCACCGCGAAGGCGCACATGGAGCCCTACGAATGGGCGTACTGGATGGAAGGCAAGCCGGCCGAGAAGGACATCAAGGCGCCCGACGGCTCGCTGCTGGAAAAGGCCGGCGCGGTGCGCGACGGCGGCTCCTACGAGGACCGCATGGGCGGGGTCGCGTGCTGGAACGCCGTGATGGACGAGAACGACTACATGGTCCGCAAGTGGAACGAGTTCATCGCGGCGTAACGGACATGTCGGAAGAAGTCCTGCAACAGGCTACCCCGGGCTTGATCCCGGGGTCGGGCACAGCGCGCGCCGCAAAGCCGACGCGCCTGTCGCCGTCCTTCATCTCCTGGCTCCAGGCCGGGCCGATGATGCTGGTGTTTCTCGCCTTCTTCCTCATTCCGCTCGTCTTCGTCGTCATCGTCTCGTTCTGGGACTACAACGAATACCAGCTGCTGCCGGCTTTCTCCGGCCGCGGCTACACCGACACGTTCGAGGGCTGCATCGCGCAGCTTCCTGACCTCTGCACCATCGGCAAGACCTATCTGATGACGCTGAAGCTCTGCTTCATGGTCTGGGCCATCACCCTCTTCGTCGGCTTCTGGGTCGCCTACTTCCTCGCCTTCCACGTCAAGTCCAAGACCTGGCAGATGGGATTGTCGCTGCTCTGCACGATCCCGTTCTGGACCTCCAACGTGATCCGTATGATCGCCTGGATCCCCCTGCTCGGCCGCAACGGCCTCGTGAACTCCGGCCTGATCAAGACCGGCTTGATCAACCATCCGCTGGAATGGCTGCTGTTCTCCGAATTTTCCGTGGTGCTGGCGCTGGTGCACCTCTTCACCTTCTTCATGGTGGTGCCGATCTTCAACTCGATGGTGCGCATCGACAAGTCGCTGATCGAGGCCGCCTATGACGCTGGCGCCACCGGTTTCCAGACCCTCGTCAACGTCGTCATTCCGCTGGCCAAGCCCGGCATCGTGATCGGCTCGATCTTCGTCATCACCATCGTGATGGGCGACTTCATCACCATCGGCGTGATGGGCGGCCAGCAGATCGCCGCTGCCGGCAAGATCATCGAGACGCGGGTCAACGCACTGCAATTCCCGGCGGCCGCGGCGAACGCCGTGATCCTGCTCGCGATCACCTTCCTGATCATCACCATGATGTCGCGCATCGTCGACATCAAGAAGGAACTCTAGAGCATGAAGGAAGGACGCCCGCGCTCGTTCTACGTGCTCGCGATCTTCTTCGCGGCCTATGTGCTGTTTCTCTACGGGCCGATGATCGCGATCTACGTGCTTTCGTTCCAGGGGCCGCAGGGCGGCCTCACCTTCCCGATGAACGGCGTGTCGACCTTCTGGATCGCAAAGCTGTTCCAGGGCACCGGCATCGTCGATCTCGGCGCCGCCTTCCGCCGCTCGCTGCTGCTCGGAATCATCGTGATGATCGTCACCGTCGTGCTGTCGGTCGCCGCCGGCATGGCGTTCCGCCGCAAGTTCAAGGCGCAGAGCATCCTGTTCTACTCGGCGATCGCCAGCCTCATCGTGCCCTCGATCATCACCTCGCTCGGCATCTCGCTCGAGTTCCGCATCATCGACGACCTGATCAAGGCACATTGGAACGAGAATTTCGAGACTTCGATGGGCCTGCTCACGTCCGGGCTCGGCGCGCACCTGACCTGGACGCTGCCGTTCGGCCTGCTCATCATGTTCGCGATCTTCAACCGCTTCGATCCGCGCCTCGAGGAAGCCGCGCGCGATCTCGGCGCGACGCCGTGGCAGACCTTTCGTCACGTCGTGCTGCCGATCATCCTGCCCTCGGTGATCGGCATCGGCCTGTTCGGCTTCACGCTGTCCTGGGACGAGCTCGCGCGCTCCAGCCAGGCGATCGGCGCGGTGAACACGTTGCCGCTGGATCTTCAAGGCCTCACCACCACCGTGACCAACCCCGACATCTACGCGCTCGGCACCGTGATCTCGGCGGTCTCGTTCACGGTCATCACGCTTGCGCTCGGCACCATCCACATGCTCAACAAGCGGCAGGCGGCCAAGGGCTCGGACGCCGGCAAGGGACTCGTCTGAGAAGGGACTCGTCTGTTCCGATGCGGCTTCACGTCGTCAATCCCAACACAACGGCGTCGATGACGGCGAAGATCGCCGCTGCCGCACGCAGCGTTGCCTTCGCCGACACCGTGATCGATGCGCGTCAGCCGGCGATGGGGCCGGTCTCGATCGAGGGGTTTTACGACGAAGCCTTTGCGGTGCCCGGCATGCTCGGCTGCATCCGCGAGGCCGACCGCGACGGCGCGGATGCGCACATTATCGCCTGCTTCGACGACACTGGCTTGGATGCTGCGCGTGCCGCCGCCAAGGCACCGGTGATCGGTATCGGCGAGGCCGGCTTCCACATGGCGAGCCTGATCGCCGCGCGCTTTGCCGTGGTGACGACACTCGGCGTCTCCATCGTGCCGATCGAGCATAACTTGCGGAAATACGGACTCGCCGAGCGCTGCGCCCGCGTCCGCGCCGCCGAAGTGCCGGTGCTCGCGCTCGAGGAGCGCAACACTGAGGCGCTCGGCAAAATCTCGGCGGAGATCACCGCCGCGATTCGCGACGACCGCGCGGAAGCCATCGTGCTCGGCTGCGCCGGCATGGCCGATCTCGCCGCCGAACTCGCCGAAACGCACGGCCTGCCCGTGGTCGACGGCGTCGCGGCCGCGGTGACTCTGGCGGAATCACTGGTGCGGCTGGGACTGAGGACGTCCCGTCTCGGCCCCTATGCGGCCCCGCGCACGAAGAGCTATTCCGGGTCGTTTTCGCAATTTCAGCCTTGATCCCTGCCGCTGCCGCACCGTTCGGAGCCGGCAAGGCTCGCTGATCACTGGTTTTTTTGGCTCTCAGCCTCTTTTTGGTCCCATTCCTTGCCGAAACGTAAGGCTTTCGGGACGCCCCGGTGACCCCTTTGGGTTGCCGGTCTTCGCCACTCACCAAGTTTCAATTTGGGTTTTGTCAGCGATGATCGATCTCGCCCAGGACACGCCGTCCAACCCCCTCCTTCGCCTTGGCGCCCAGCCCATCGCGCTGACCGCCGCCGCCCTTCTCCTGCTGATCGCCGGCGTCACCTCGATCGCGATCTGGCGAGCTTATTCCGGCACCGCCCCCGAGTCCGATCGGGTGGTGGCATCGCGGCAGCTTCAGGCCCGCGCCGCCCAAGCCTCCGAGCAGCTGGTCGAGAAGACCAAGGGGCTGGAGGCGACGCAGCAGGAATCGATCGACCAGCTCCAGGTGGTGCAGGACCAGCTCCAGACGATGAAGCGGCTGATGGCGGCGCAACAGGCCGACACCAAGCGCCTGTCCGAGCAGGTCACAGCCTTGAACGAGTCCATCGACGGCCTGCGGCAGTCCTTTGCCAGTGCACGGGCGACCGAGGTCGAGACGCCATCGGTCACCCGCAGGAAACCGGCACGGCACCGCGTCCACGCCAGCGAACGCAAGCGCTCGCGCGGCTGAGCCGATCACGGGGCGGGAACTTTATTTTCGCCACTTGTGAACTGGATCACATTCGCCGGTATGATTCCGCGCGATGCTCGCCGTTACCGGATGGCGTGAGCCGATTTCAATATCCGGGGCTGGCAAGGTCGTTGACGGTATACTGCGTCAACGGCCTTGTTTTTTAACAGCTATTCCGCCTCACTCGCAGACGTCGACCCGGCGGTAGCGCCATCCCGATGGCGTCATGACACGCTTCCGCGCGACATAGCAGCCGCCATAACCGTCGTCGTAGCCGGCACCATAATAGGAAGGGCCACCGTAATAGGGGTAGCCGTAGCCGTAATAAGAGCCGTAATAGCCGGCACCGACGAGACCTGCCCCGATTGCGACCCCTGGCCAGAAGCCGCCGCCGTGCCAATGACGGTGCGCCCAGCCATGGAAGCCGCCACCATGGAAGCCACCGCCGTGAAAGCCTCCACCATGTCCGAAGCCGCCGCGCGCCTCCGCCGTTTGTGGCGCCGACAGCCCGACCGCCGCTACGGCCAGTGCCGTCATGATCGTCTTGGGTAACATCACTCGATCCTCCGCGTGGATGCCCACGCTTCAAAGCAGGACCAAGCTAACGTCGGTCGGCAATTCGTGACAGCCACGCTGTCTCACTTCCGCGCGAGCGTCAGCAGCCGCGGCAGATGCTCTTCATTTTCCTGTCGAGCTGACGGTTCTCGGCGTTGACGGCGGCATCAGCCGCCGCCCCTGCGCCGGCGCCGGTCGGAGCTCCGGAGCCCGGCCCGGATGATTGCGCCGTGCCCAGGCTGTTGGTGCCGGGCGGTGGAACGGGCGCATTGGCAGTCCCCCCGGTCGATCCCACCGAGCCTCCCGTCGAGCCCATCGAGGCTCCGCTCGATCCGGCAGAGCCGCCGGTCGTTTGCGCGAACGAGGCGGCCGGCATCGCCGCGAGTACGAGGATCATGATCGCGGTCTTGATCGAAGCGCATGATCTGGCCATCGGAAATTCTCCTTTGCCGGTCAACGGTCGCTACGAAGACCTGTTCCGGAACAAATGCCGTCACATCAGCTTGAAGACGCGGGAGCAATCACGATGACCGATCGCGATCCCTTTGCAGAGGGCGAACGCGCCGCGCGCGAAGACATTCCGGCTGAGGCCAATCCTTATCGCGACGGCAGCGACGAGCACGCACTGTGGGCCGCTGGTCACGAGAAGGTGGCAGGCGCGATCGAATCGCGCCAATCTGAAGGCAGCTGATCAGCCGACCCGCTTCAAGCCCTGCTTGAAGCGCGGACCGTTGGCCACGTAGAACCTCGCCGCACTCCCCATCTTCTGCACCTGGGCGTCGTCGAGGGTGCGGATCACACGGGCCGGCGAGCCGATGATCAGCGAGCGCTCGGGAAACTCCTTTCCCTCGGTGATGACGGAGCCGGCGCCGACGATGCTGTTGCGGCCGATCTTCGCGCCGTTCATCACGATCGAGCCCATGCCGATCAGCGCGCCTTCCTCGATGGTGCAGCCGTGCAGGATGACGTTGTGGCCGACCGTGCAGTTCCTGCCGATGATAAGCGGAAAGCCGAGATCGGTGTGGCAGGTCGAGCCGTCCTGCACGTTGGCGCCCTCGCCGATCTCGATCCACTCATTGTCGCCGCGCAGCACCGCGCCGAACCAGACGCTCGCGCCCGGCTTCAGGCGCACCCGGCCGATCACGGTCGCGGTCTCGGCGATGAAATAATTGCCGTCGGCGGGAAGGTCGGGCGCCTGCCCGTCGAGCTCGTAGATGGCCATGGGGGTCTCCTGTCGCATCGACGACTGGCATAGCCAAACGGCAGCCTCGACGCAAAGGGCCGGCCGCGCTCAAGGCGCTTCGGATCAGACCAGAAGGCCGGCGGCGCGCAGCGTCATCAGGAAGAAGGTGCCGCTCATCATGCTCCAGAACCCGGCGATGAGGGTTGCCATCATCACGAACTCGACGCGGCGGCTTTCCACCCGTATGCCGCGCAGCGTGTTGCGCATGATGATGAAGGGCGCGGCGAACACCAGGAACGGAACCGCCGCGAAGGTTTTCGGGGCCACGCCGTCCTGCAGCAGGCCGAAGCCGGCGGGCCGCTGCGCGAGCGCCTGGTATCCGTTCACGAGTGCGCCCGCGAGCGCGAAACCGATGCAGATCGAGAAGAAGGTGTTGAGAGCTTCAGGTGTCATCGGAACTGCTCCGCCCTTACGCAACGCGCGTGCCTTCCTGTGACAAAGAGTGCGCCTTAACGCTACATTATCCTTAAGGAAAGGTTAACGCGGCCCGGCCGCCCCGCGCAGGGCCGTCCCCGCTTCCCGCAGGCGGGAACGCTGCGCGAAACCGCCGTCGCATGGCATATTCGCCGCTGATTCGTCGGCCATCGGCCGACCTCCGGTCGACCTCACGCAATTCATGACATTGTTCTCGGCAGCTTCCCTCAGGTCCCCCCGCATGCGCACCCGGGCGCATGTCGTCCCGATCGTGCTCGGCGGCACTGCGGCGGCGTGTGCGGTCGCGCTCGTCGCCTATCTGTTGTGGCCGACCTGGGGCAGCGGCGGCGCGAACGCCCCGGACAAGCTGCCGGTGAGCGTCGGCGGCACGTTGTTCAACCTGCCGGTGACCGCGATCCGGATGAAGATCCAGCGGCACTCGGGGCCGCAGGAGCGCATCGATCTCGACTTCCTCTATCCCTCGCTGGAGCCGCCCGGCGCGCCCAGGCACGTCACCTCCGACACGGCGGAAGCGGCGCTGCAGTCGATCGACCGCATCTTCCTGTCGATCGCAGCCCATCACGATGCGCTCTCGCCCGAGCAGCGAACGACGACGATCTATCCGCGCTATCTCGACCAGTCCGCGGCAATGCCGTCGGACGGCCTGACGATGCGGATGTTCCGAACCGACACGCCCTACGGCGGCGAGGACCTCTATTCGGCTGCGAGCCCCGCGCTCACCGCGCGCTGCACGCGCGATGCCGCCACCCCGGGCATGTGCCTCGCCGAGCGCCGCGTCGGCGGCGCCGACCTCACCTTCCGCTTTCCGCGAAGTTGGCTGTCGCAATGGCGCGACGTGGCCGAGGCGATGGAGAGGCTGACGGCGCAGCTGCGCGGACCGCGGGGCTGAGCGAGGTCTCTGCCCCGCTGCGCGGTAGGCTTGCATGAGGGCTGGAGCCTCCAAAATAAAAAAGTCGAAAACAACCCCATGCACAGTAGCCAAGCGTTGGCAGCATCGACGCTTTTCGTATTTTTCGAATAACAATTGACCTGTCGGGGCAAAACAGGGCATGATGCCACGATGCGGTGGCCCGGGGTTTGCCCAGGATGTGTGATTGATATCACTGATCGTAGATTTCGTTTGGCCATCCTGCGAATAATCTGACGCTATGCATTCGGGGGCTGGAATGCGGCTTCGGCTGTTTGTTTTGTTGATTTTTGCGACTTGGCTTGGGACCGGCTCTGCGCTGGCCGAGAAGCGCGTCGCGCTCGTCATGGGCAACTCGGCCTACAAGCACGTGGCGAGGCTGGCGAATCCCGCGAACGATGCCGCACTGGTCGGCGGCATGTTCAGGAAGGCCGGTTTCGATGCCGTCGACATCAAGCTTGACCTCAATGGTTCGGAGATGCGCAAGGCGCTGCGCGAGTTCGGCGGCAAGGCGCGGGATGCCGACGTCGCGGTGGTCTATTACGCCGGGCATGGAATCGAACTGGACGGCGCTAACTATCTGATCCCGACAGATGCCGCCTTAGAGACCGATACCGACGTCTTTGACGAGGCGTTCCCGCTCGACCGGGTGCTGTTTGCGGTCGAGCCGGCCAAGCAACTGCGCCTCGTCATTCTGGATGCCTGCCGGGACAATCCCTTTGCCAAGACCATGAAGCGGACGGTTGCCTCGCGAGCCATCGGCCGCGGGCTTGCCAAGGTCGAGCCGACCAGCCCGAATACATTGATTGCCTTCGCGGCGAAGGCGGGCTCGACAGCTTCGGATGGCAACTCCCAAAACAGCCCGTTCGCGGCGGCTCTCGTCGAACGTCTCCCCGCGCCCGGGCTCGACCTGCGCAAGGCGTTCGGCTTCGTACGCGACGACGTCCTGAAGAGCACCGGCTACAAGCAAGAGCCCTACGTGTACGGCTCGCTCGGCGGCGATGACGTGCCGCTGGTTGCGGCGAAGCCGGTCGCGATCGGGCCACAGGCCAACCCCGACAGCGAAATCCGGCGCGACTACGAACTGGCGCTTCAGCTGGGTACGCGCGACGGCTGGGCTGCCTTCCTTAATAGCTTTCCCACCGGTTTCTACGCCGATCTGGCCAAGGGCCAGCTGAACAAGATCGCCGCCGAAGAAACCCGCGCCGCCGCTGCGGAGAAGGCCAGGCAGGCCGAGGAGGAGAAGGCCCGGTTGGCATCTGACCGCGCCAAGAAGGCCGAGCAGGAGAAAGCAGCAGCTGCCGCGAAGGCCGCTGAGGACGCCAAGGCAGCGGCGGAGAAAGCCAAGCAGATCGAGGAAGCCAAGGCAGCTGCTGCCGAGCAGCGCAGGAAGGACGCCGAAGCGGCTGTCGCCAAAGCCTTGGCCGACAAGCAGGCTGCCGAAAAGGCGCTCGCCGAGAAGATTGCGAACGACAAAGCAGCTGCCGAGCTAGCGACAAAACAGGCGAACGAGAAGGCTCAGCGTGACGCTGAGCAGAAGGTCGCGGCCGTGGCCCCTACTCAATCGATGCCCGGCCTTTCGTCCCAGGAGACTGCAAAGCTGGTGCAATCCGAGCTGCGCAGGGTCGGTTGTCATCCGGCTCCCGCGGACGGCATTTGGACTGCCTCGTCGGAGCGCTCGTTGACGCTATTCAACAAATACACCGGAACGAAGTTCGATACCAAGCAGGCAAGCTTCGAGGCGCTCGATGCGATCAAAGCCAAGCCCGGCCGGGTCTGCCCGCTGGTGTGCGATCATGGCTTCAAGGCCGACGGCGATGCTTGCGTGAAGATCGCCTGCCGCGCCGGCTATCGCGTCAACGACGACAATGAATGCGAGAAGGTGCAGGACAAGAAGCCGGTTGCGACCCGGGAGGATGCCAAGAAGCGAGACTCGGAGCGGAAGCAAACCGAAGCTGCTCCTTCGAAGCCCTCCGCATCTGGGCAAATGGTTTGCAACAGCGCGGGCTGCCGTCCCGTTCGGTCGGGCTGTCGCCTTGAATCAAAAAGCACAGGCCACGCCCTGGTTAACGTCGAAGTCTGCAACTGAAGAGAGTGCCAGGCGTTGCAGAGATGCGTCATGTCGCGTCTGGGCGTAGACTCTGCACTGCAACGCCAAGAGCGTTGCAGTGCGTCCGGGACACGGAGAACGCCGCGCAGGAGTGAAGACTTCGCTTCGCTCGCAATGACGGCGTGACAAACTACTCCTGATCCACCAGATCATCTTCGAGGATCGCCATCTGGAACTGGAACGAGCGATCGTCGTCCTCGTCGTCGACGAAGAGCACGCCGATGAACTCCTCGCCGATATAGACTTCGGCGGAATCGTCCTTCTTCGGCCGCGGCACGACGCGGATCTTGGGATTGCCGAATACGCGCTTCAGATACGCATCCAACTTTCTGACTTCTTTGACGTCCACGGCAAGTCTCCGATCGAAAATGGTCGGCGGGTTTTAGGACGAGATGCGGCGAACCGCCAGCACGAATTGTCAAAGAATTTGGGGAGGAAAAGGGCCGGAAAATCCGGCCCTTCGCAGCATCAAGAGCCCTCAGAGCCCCATCGCGTTGATCATCTGGTCCATGGTACGCGACGGTTCGGCGCAGCCGGCCTCGCCGACGATCTTGGCCGGCACGCCCGCGACCGTGACATTGTGCGGCACCGGCTTGACCACGACCGAGCCCGCGGCGATGCGCGCGCAATGGCCGATCTCGATATTGCCGAGGATCTTTGCGCCGGCGCCGATCAAGACGCCGTGACGAATCTTGGGGTGACGGTCTTCGTTCTCCTTGCCCGTGCCGCCGAGCGTGACGCCGTGCAGGATCGAGACGTCGTCTTCGATGACAGCCGTCTCGCCGCAGACGAAGCCGGTGGCGTGGTCGAGGAAGATGCCGCGGCCGATGCGCGCGGCGGGATTGATGTCGGTCTGGAACACCGCCGACGATCGGCTCTGAAGGTAATAGGCGAAATCCTTGCGGCCCTTCAGATAGAGCCAGTGCGCGAGGCGATGGGTCTGGATGGCGTGAAAGCCCTTGAAGTAGAGCAAGGGATCGATGAAGCGCGAGGTCGCGGGATCGCGGTCGTAGACAGCAACGAGGTCGGCGCGGAAGGCGTTGCCGATATCAGGGTCGTCGCGCAGCGCCTCGATATAAGCCTGGCGCACGAGATCGCCCGACAGCGCGGAATGATCGAGCCGGTCGGCGACGCGGTGGACCACCGAATCTTCCAGCCGGCCGTGATGCAGCACCGCCGAATAGATGAAGGTCGCAAGCTCCGGCTCGCGGCGGACGATGTCCTCCGCTTCGCTGCGGATCCGGTCCCAGATCGGATCGAGCGATGCGAGCTTTCCTCCCGGATTGACCTGATGCACTGCCATGGAAATTGCTCTCTCGAATGGGCGTCTTTTGCTCTCTGTATAGCACAGTCTAGGCGACAAAGTCCTGACGGGCTTGCCTGAGAGTGAACAGCACCTTGCCCCGCGAGGCATGCCAAGGCTTTGAAACACAACAGTTTCTTTTGGCGCCCCAAGCGGCAAGGTCGGCTCAAGGTGGTCAGAGTTTCGCCAAATTCAAGCCGGGCGGCTTCAAACTATTGGTGAATTCTCTTTGAGCGGTTATTGCGGTCATTGGTCGGAAAGCGAGGACGGGACCGGATTTGAGCATCACCACCGATCAATTGCGCGCGCGCGCAGCTGGTACGTTTTGGCTGCGGCTGGCGGCGGTGGCCCTGCCCCTCCTGATGATCGCGCCGGCGGTCTGGAACGGCTATCCGCTGTTGCAATGGGATACCGGCGGCTATCTGGCGCGCTGGTACGAGGGCTATCTCGTCCCCAGCCGCTCCACGGTGTTCGGCCTCTACCTGCATTATGGCGAGGGTTTTGGCTTCTGGATCAACCTCGCGGTCCAGTCGCTGGCGACGCTATGGCTGTTGCAGCTCACGCTTCGCGTGCTGGGATTGATGCAGACCTTCCGCTTCGTCGCGATCAGCCTCTCCCTGATGCTGTCGACCGCGCTGCCCTGGCTTGCGAGCATGCTGCTCACCGACATCTTTGCCGGGCTCGCGGTGCTGTCGCTGTTCCTGCTGATGGTCGGCGCAAGCCGCACCTCGGTGCTCGAGAAGGCATCTTTGTTCGTCTTCACCGCCTTTGCCGCCGCGACCCACAGCGCGACGCTCGGCGTGCTGCTGGGGCTGTGCGCCGCCGGCTGGATGGTGCGGCCGTTCGTGGGCGGGCGGCTGCCGCTTGCGGGATTAGCGCAGGCGATCCTGACCATCGTCGCGGGCGGCCTGATGCTGGTCTCCGCGAATTATGCATTGTCCGGCAAGCTGGCGTGGACGCCCGGCGGTTACGGCGTCGCCTTCGGCCGCATGATGCAGGACGGCATCGTCGCGCAATATCTCAACGACCATTGCCCGCGCGAGCGCTACAAGCTCTGCCCCTACCGCAACGCGCTGCCGGCAAGCGCCGACGAATTCCTGTGGGGCAAGAGCATGTTCAACACGCTCGGCCGTTTCGAAGGCATGAACGAGGAGATGGGCACCATCGTCGTGCAGTCGCTGAAGGATTATCCGGCCTGGCAGGCCGGCGCGGCGCTCCGCGCGATGGGGCAGCAATTGCTGCATGTGGCGACCGGCGAAGGCACCAACGGCTGGATCCCGCACACCCGCGGCATCATCGAGCGCTACATCCCCGCGCAGGCCGCGCCGATGCGCGCGGCGCGGCAGCAGAACTGGGGTGTCAATTTCGATGACGTGAACTGGCTGCATGTCCCAGTCGCGCTGGGCTCGATGCTGGCGCTGGTCGCGCTGCTCGCCCATGCGCTGGTGAACCGCCGGCTGGACGACCTGACGCTGCTGGCGGGGACGGTGACGCTGGCGCTACTCGGCAACGCCTTCATCTGCGGCGTGATCTCAGGGCCCCACGACCGCTACGGCGCACGGATGGTGTGGGTTGCGACGTTCGTGGTGCTGATGGCGCTGACGCGGCGTTGGGGCGAGGACAGCAAAGCGGGATGAGATGTGACCGTCTATAGGACGCTGGCACTCAAGCCAAAAAAATCCCGCCCGAAGGCGGGAAGCGCAAGAGACTGCTTGATCCGAAGATCACTCAGAGCCGCACGATGCCCGCCCAGCTCCCTTGTGCAAGCCAAGTCTCGCCGTGCCAACGGTGAGACTGAGATCATCAGCTGATGCCCCAGCAATCTTTATCGTTTTCGCGCGCGGCGTCAGAATTGCAATCTGACTAGGAGAAGCCGGCATCCCAGCTGACATTAGCGTTGGCGTAGCCGCACTCTCCTCTACCTGGGCCGAGCCGAGCACGGCTACTTGATGCCGGGTGATCGGGAAGCCTATCATTTCAAAAGTTGGCAGTTGCAACGTACAACCATTGGCTTGATTGATCGCCACGCTTCCGATGCTGGTAATGGCTGTCACGATCAGGAGTTGTCTTTTCATGGGATTTTCCCTCTCGGATTAGAGATATTCCCACCGCAAATTCCAGACTCAGCTTATTCCCAGGTATGAACGATTTATGTGAACCTCTTCACCATTAGTTCGGGGTATTCTGCAGAAGTTCAAAATCAATGCGAACTCTAGGAAGGTCAGTGTTGCTGCTCTTCACACTGCCATGGTTCGCATGTGCCCCTTCCGACGTTCCTACCCGCCGAGCTGACGTCTCATCAGCGCTCTCAGCTGACTCCAGATGTCTGCTCATGAAGGAGTGGACGGTTGCCCCGAAGGAAGTGGATGGTCCCTTGTGATGGGACATTTCGGGACGGCTGGGCAACAACGTCATCGCCTCAGACAACATCGCCTCAGCCGCGGCGTGACAGGAAATCCAGCACGCCGGTCTTGTAGACCTTGTCGCCGACCACGCGCATGTGGTCGCGGCCCGGAATGTCCAGCACTTCCGCGCCGGGGATGAGGGCGCCGCCGAGACGAACAGAGGCCGTCGGCTCAATGCGTTCACATCGCCTTGGCGAGCGCGAACAGCCGGAAATCCTGGAGCGCCGCGTGCCGATGCGGGGCGGCTTCGCGGCGGTAGGTCTCGGTGTCGACGATCGAGCGGAAGGTGGCGAAATCACCGTATTCATTGATGGCCGCTTCGTCCCAGCGTTCGCCCGGCGAGCCGACGAGGCTCGTCAGGACCGGCCCGGAAAACATCCGCGCGAGCGGCTTACCGGCCGCAAGACGCCGGAATGCCGGCCTGTAGCGTTCATGAAAGGCTTCGCGGCCCGAGCAGGGCGCGGCGTCGAATCCGTCCTCGTAACGCGCATGCACGCGGTAGCGCAGCAGATTGAGCATATAAACCGGCTGGCCGGGTGGAATCGCGCGCTCGGCGGCGTCAAGGGCTTGCAGGGTGATCTCGACGAGGTTCATGGGACTTCCCGCATTTCCAGCGCCGCAGAAGGCGCGCTGACGCTCCCTGATTAGCCGTTCGGGAATGGCTCTTGTAGTGACGGCCCAGCCATGTCTATGTGGACCGTATGTCCACAACAACTTTACCTCCCGACCTCTCGCGTCTCCTCGCCTTCGTCCGCGTCGTCGAGGCAGGCTCCTTCGCCGAAGCCGCGCGGCGGGCGGGGACGACCACCTCGGCGATGTCGAAGGCGGTCGCCCGCTTCGAAAAGGCTCACGGGTTGCGGCTCTTGCATCGCTCCACCCATTCGTTGGCGCTGACCGAAGAGGGCGACAGGCTGATGACGGCGGGACGCGCGTTGGCCGAAAGTCTCGCCCGTGTCCAATCCGCGCTCGGCGAAGTCGCGCGCGACGATGGCGGACGGGTGCGCGTGACCGCCCCCGCCTCGTTCGCGCGCGCCTGCATCCTGCCGCGACTGCCCGCGTTCCTGCGGGAGCGGCCGGAAATCGAGATCGAGGTCAAATTCCGCAACGAGATTCTCGATCTCGCGGCGGAAGGCGTCGACGTCGCGATCCGCTCAGGGCCGATCGACCGCGCGCCAGGCCATCAGGCGCGGCGGCTTTGCACCTTCTCCTGGATCGCTTGCGCCTCGCCAGCCTATCTGAAGGCGCGCGGCGCGCCGGCAACTCCCTTTGAGCTTTCCGCGCACGACCACGTCGGCTTCCGCAATCCCGCGAGCGGTCAGATCCTGACCTGGCGCTTCGCCGACCCGCGCGGCAAAGGACCCATTCGCATCACGCCCAAGCCCAAGCACATTTGCGACGACGCGCATGCTTCGCTCGCCTTGATCGCGAATGGGTTTGGGATCGGCTGGGGGCCAGCGTGGCTCGTTGGCGAATACCTTCGCACCGGCCGGCTGGTCGAAGTGCTGGTACCCTGGCGCGCGCCTGGGGAACCGCTATGGATGCTGCGCACCTCCGGCCGCCGCCCGCCCCTGCGTACACAGCGCGTCATGTCATTCCTCAACACGCTTCCCGCCATGTTCAGCGACAAGGCGGCGTGAAGCAGCGGTCATCACCGAAATTGAGGCGCCAGGAAACTGAGCTAAAGGTCCTAGGGATTGGAGGCGAAGACCCCTATTGGCGCTTTGCCGACTCACCCCCGCCGCGACAGAAAATCCAGCACGCCGGTCTTGTAGACCTTGTCTCCGACCGCGCGCATGTGGTCGCGGCCCGGAATGTCCAGCACTTCCGCGCCGGGGATGAGGGCGCCGAGCGCGCTGGCACTTCCTGCGACGTCGTCGGTCGAGCCGACTGCGATCAGCACCGGCACGTCGATGCGCGCGGCTTCCTCGCGGGTCATGAGATCGCGCGTGCCGCGGAGGCACGCGGCGAGCGCGCGGCGGTCGGAGCGGGTCTGATCGGCGAACGCGCGGAAGGTACGCCCCACGGGATCGGTGACATCATCCAGCGCAGGCGCCTCCAGCGCTTTGGCGACGTTCTCGCCGGGCCCGGTGCCCTCGATCAGGCCGCCGATGCCGATGCCGCCGAGGATCGCCGAGCGCAGGCGCTGCGGCTCGTTGAGGGAAAGCCAGGCCGTCATCCGCCCGCCCATCGAATAGCCCATGATGTCGGCCTGCGGGATGGCGAGATGATCCATCAGCGCGAGCACGTCGCCGGCCATGGTCGGGATCGAATACTCTGCCGGGTCGTAGAGCTTTGCGCTTTCGCCGTGGCCGCGATTGTCGAGCGCGATCACGCGGCGGCCGTTCTTGCGCAGCTCCGAAACCCAGGTCGGATAGACCCAGTTCACGTTCTTGCTGGAGGCAAAGCCGTGCACCAGGACGATCGGATCGCCCTCGCCTTCGTCGAGATAGGCAATTTCAACGGCGCCGTTGTGAAAGCTCGGCATCATCAGTTCCGTGAGGGTGTTGAGGGGAATGACGCGATCTTAGAGCACGATCCGGCAAAGTGTGCAGCGGTTTTCCGGCAACATCATGCTCAAACAATAGCCCGAAGCGGACCGCGCCTCAGGCCGCCGCGGCGGCGTTGGCTAAGGCAGCGTCGGCCGCCATCTGCGCGCGGCGAAGCCGCCGCGCCCGCCTGCGATCGCACCAGGCCTGGGTCAGGCGCTCGGTGGTCGCCTTGATGGAGGCGAGCAGGCCGAACAGCGTCACGACCGCGCCAAACAGCCACATCGCCAGATTGAACGCACCGCCGACGAGCAGCAGCGCGCCGCGGCCGAGCAGCTTGATGATCGCGCGCGTCTTGCCGCCCTGCGCTTCGGCAAGCCGCGCCGCGCGCGCGACGTCCTTGGGACCCTCGGCGATGCGCAACGTGTCCATGGCGCCGCGCGTGCCGGTCTTTCCGGCGACACGCGTGACGTCCTTGCCGAGGCGGACCAGCGCACCGGCCTTCTCGGCGCGGAACGCCGCCTTGATCGCGCTCACGGTCTGCCCCGGCCGCAGCACCGAGCCTGATGCCACTGCGCTCCGGAGCATCGGCGTGTCGACGACCTCGCGCGCGGACCGGCCGGCCCATGCGGCGAGCCCCTCGCCGAGCCGTCCGAGCTTGCGCGCATCCTTCACCAGCGTCAGTCCGGCGCGCACCGGCGCGGCACCGCCGACGGAGACGTAGGTTGCCGCCGTCACCGCAAGGCCCGCCGCCGCAAGTGAGAGCACGAGGCGGTCGGTGTCCTCGCCCATGACCAGATGCTTGCCCTCGCGCACCACGTCCCTGACGTCGCCGAACACGAACAGATCGCCCGCCACGGTCCCGGAGAGGCTCGCAACGTCGTCCGCGTTGCCGGTGACGAGACCGGTGGCGAAGCGCTTGGCGAAATGCGAGTTCGAATTCTCCGCTTTGACGGCGTCGCCGACGCGGCTCAAGAGGTCATCGGGAAGCGCGATGTTGCGGTCACGCGCCAGCGCAACGAAACTGTCGGCGAGATCGGCATCGCCGGCCGCGAGCGCGGCCTCGATATTGTCCTGAACCAGGCGGTCGCTGTGCCGGAGCAGTGCATCGAGCTTCAGCTCGGACAGTGCGGCCGGATCGTCCTGGGCGACCAGGATCGCGCCGGCCTCGCGGGCGTGCGGCGCCACCTGCGCAAGCGTGAAGCTGCACACGGCAATTCCCGCCAACGCCGTACTGATTCGCAGCCACTTCATGTGGAAAAGCCCGGATGCCCTGAGATCGCTCGCGCGGAACGATACGTCTTTCGTCCCGATTTCACGCAACCACAGAGATAGTATGCCAAAATTGCGACACAACGTCCCCGACGAAAGAAGGGCTTCTCTCAGGCCGCAAGATTGTGTCGAATTTGCATGAGCCAATGAGCATGGGCACTTGCGGAGCTTTTCGGTTCCATTGGACTAGCAATCATCTGCACCCGCCAGTATGGTCCGCGGCGCCTCAAAGATGCCGCGTCAGTTGTTGATTGTGTCTGCCGCCTCTGCCACTCCAGGATGAACTACGATGTCCGACCATGTCGTCCCGCACTTCCATAACGATGCCGGTGTTCCCGTCATCGAGATCGGCTCGCAAGAGTTCATGTGCGTGGGCGCCAACCCTCCGTTCGACCATCCGCACGTCTTCCTCGACCTCGGCAACGACAACGAGATCATCTGCCCCTATTGCTCGACGCTGTACCGCTTCGCGGCCGACCTGAAGCCGGGCGAAGCCCGCCCGCCGGAATGCGTGCTGAAGGACAAGGTGGCCTGACCGCGTCCATCGGTTAAGGGGTGGCGCTCTCCCGAACGATTGTCATCGCCGGTGCCGGCATCGGTGGCCTGACGGCCGCGCTCGCACTCGCCGCCCGCGGCTTTCGCATTGTCGTGCTGGAAAAGGCCGAACGGCTCGAGGAGGTCGGCGCCGGCCTGCAGCTCTCCCCCAACGCCAGCCGCGTGCTGGTCGAGCTCGGCCTCACCGAACGCCTCAAGCTGCGCGCCGTCACCCCGGAGGCGGTCTCGATCATGAGCGCGCGGGCCGGCGGCGAGCTGCTGCGCATGCCGCTCGGCGAAGCGGCGTCCGCGCGGGCCGGCGCGCCCTATTGGGTGGTGCACCGTGCCGACCTGCAATCGGCCCTCGCCGGCGCCGTCGCCGATCATCCCGACATCGACCTGAAGCTGGGCGCGACCTTCGAGGACGTCGCGCCCCATGCCAAGGGACTGACCGTGGTCCATCGCAGCGGCACGATCCGCCGCAGCGATCTCGCCAGCGCGCTGATCGGCGCCGACGGCATCTGGTCGACGGTGCGCCAGCATCTGTTTCCCGAGGTGCAGCCGCGCTTCTCCGGCCTGATCGCCTGGCGCGGCACGCTCGATGCCACGCAACTGCCGAAGGACTATACCGCGCGCCGGGTGCAGCTCTGGATGGGACCGAACGCCCATCTGGTCGCCTATCCGATCGCGGGCGGGCGCCAGATCAACGTGGTCGCGGTGCTGCCGGGCACCTGGAACCGGCCGGGCTGGAGCACGCCCGGCGATGTCAGCGAGGTGATGGACGCCTTTGCCGGCCCACGCTGGCCGCCCGCGGCGCGGATGATGCTCGCGGCGGTCGACAGTTGGCGCAAATGGGCGCTGTTCGGCGTGCCCGAGGGGTGTCCCTGGAGCAAGGGTTCGGTGGCGCTGCTCGGCGATGCCGTGCACGCGATGCTGCCGTTCGCAGCGCAAGGAGCCGGCATGGCGATCGAGGATGCCGCCGTGCTCGCCCGGCATTTGAGCCTCGAGGCCGCCGAGAGTGGCAAAGAGGTCGCCGCCGCGCTGACGCAATACGGCCGTGCCCGCCAGGCGCGGGCGCGGCGGGTGCAGCGGACCGCGCGGCAGCAGGGCCGCATCTATCACTTCAGCGGGCCGCTCGCGCTCGCACGCGATCTTGCGATCCGCGCGCTCGGCCCGGAGCGCATGCTGGCGCGGCAGGACTGGATCTACGGCTGGCGGCCCTGATGCGAAGCGCCGCCGGCGCGAAGCTCAGCGGGCCGCTGTGCCGGATTTCGATGCGGATTTGGCGGTGGCCGCTGGCGATGCCGGAGGCGGCGGCGCCTCGGGCGGCGTCTCCCGACATCTGTTGCGGCGCCAGGCGTCCTCGGCCAATTGGGCCTGACCGCGCACGGCGACATAGTCGTTGCGATAAGCGAGCTCGGACACGACCGCGCCACCGGCCCCGGTCTGCGCCTTGTCCATCAGTCTCTGCAGATCGGCGGTGCGATTGGCGAGGTTCTTGCGCTCCCCCTCAAGCTGCTTGCAGTCGTACAATTCGTATTTGGCGGGATCGGCAAAGGCCGGCGCGATCGTCTCGCTCACGCCGGCGCAGCCGGACAGCGCGAGGCCAGCCGCAAGCAGCGCGAACAGCGCGCCAAAGCCGCGCAGCGGAGAGGAAAACGAAACAGCCATGCCGGATGAATAGTCCCCGTGAATTGAGAATGCCTAAAGCAGCAACAGATGTCCGGATTGAGGCTTTGCCTTGTGCGCCCGGCTCGCTTAAGGAAGAACCGTCCTTCCGGCGACGAACGCCCCAATTCCAGACGGAGGGAATGGACTTAAGTGTTTGATCTCGTTGGATCAAGCGGGCATGGCGGAATTGGTAGACGCAAGGGACTTAAAATCCCTCGGTGCGCAAGCGCTGTGCCGGTTCGACCCCGGCTGCCCGCACCACCTGAGCTGATCTTCGCGCAGCCGCCGCCTCCGCTGGGACACCCGCAGCCATGACGCCCACCGAGCCTGCAATCGCTCGTTTACCAAGCTCGTCTTCCGCCTGCGGAACCTGCACGGCACGACGGGCCTTTACTCCACCTTAGATCGTCTTCCGTTAAAGCGAGCGATGTCTGCCCGTCGATGCAGACCCGGGACATGCAGGGGCCTGGAGCGGTTGGCTTCGATGGTGAGAGCTCCTATGGACGCGCGCGAGGATTGGTCCCGGTCCAGGATGGGCGAAGCACAAGGGGAGTCCGGACCTTACCTGCATAGGGTCGGGGTCTACGTCTTCCTGATCGCCTTCACGGCCGTGTTTTACCTGACGAACGGACCGCTGCTGCTCGGCCATTATGATCTGGGTTGGCACCTCGCCGCCGGAGACCTGATCAGGCAGCGCGGCGAAGTCCCCCTGCAGGATCCATGGGCGTTCACCGTCGGCGACCAGCGATGGTACAATCTGTCCTGGCTCTGGGACGTCATGGCCAGCCTGCTGTACCAGCACACGGGCTTTGCCGGGATCGTCCTCATGGTCCTCGCCTGCGGCGCGGTGATCGCCGGCTATCTCACCTTCTGCGGTCTGAGCAGCGGCGCCTCCGCCCCGGCGGTCTGCATCGCGGTGTTCGCCGCCTGCCTGCTCTATCCCTGCTACGAAGCCGCGCCCAACATATATCTGGCGGCATCGCCGAACATCGCGACCATGCTGTTCGCGATCGTCTTCTATGGGGAATGCCTGCGGCGGCGGCGATGGTACCTGTTGCCGCCGATGATGATCGTCTGGGTCAATCTGCATGGCGGCTTCATGCTCGCCTTTCCGATTCTCGGCGTCTTCGCTGGTCTGGCTTTGCTGCGGCGAGACTGGACAGGCTTGCGCAATCACTGCCTGGCGGGCGTGGGGTGCTTCATCGCGATCTTCGTCAATCCGCTGGGATGGCACGTCTATGACGGCGTGAGGGCGACGCTCGGTCATTTCGTTCAGGCCGATATCGGTGAATGGCGGTCCTACTTTCACAACATGGAGCTGCCGGGAAGCCTTCCCGGCAGCGCCTATGCCCTGACGTTTATTGCTCTGGAGCTGCGATATCGAAGCGCCGCGCACGCTCCCCTCGAGGCACGCGTGCTTGCCTGGCTTTTTCTGTTTCTCGGTCTTTATCAGTTCAGATACACCGCGTTCTTCTTCATCTTCGCGAGCGTCCCGATGGCGCTTCACATCGACCGGCTGCTGCCGAAGCGCCTTTCGAGCTTCGAGGTCCAGCGCGCGATGCTGGCGGCTGGCGTCGTCGGTGTGCTGTTGCTGCCGTTCACGTTCATGCAGGTGAGACCCGCGCTGGCATTGCCCGATATGCTTTCCGATGAGGATGCCCGCCATATCGAGGCGCACACCTCGCGCGGGCACCTGCTGAACCACTGGAATCTCGGTGGGCTCCTGATCTTCAGAACGCAGGGATCGGTCCCCGTCTTCGTCGACGGCCGGGCGGCGACCGCCTACCCCGACGAATTGCTGCGCGACTATCTAAGGCTGGTCCGGTGGGACATCGACGCGGCCACCTGGGACAAGGTGACCAGCAGTTACAGGATTGATGCGGTGCTCTGGATCAGAGCACATGACCAGCTGCGGCACTTCCTGGTCGGCGAGCGGGGCTGGAAAGAGGAATATACCGGCGCCTATGTCAGCCTCTACACCCGGCAAGAGGCCGCTCCGAGATGAGATCAGGTCCGGGGCTCGCGCCAGGATGCCGGCTCGCCTGAAGGTCCGAGCGGCAGCAGCAGCCAGAAGCAGACCAGCGCGATCGTCAGCTGGCCGAAGCCGCCGCTGAATACGCCCGAGAGCGAGGCCAAATTCGGGATGGTGATCGCGACCGTCAGCACGGCCGCGACCAGGACGGCCGGCAGATCGACGACGAGAATTGCGGCGTAGAGCGCCACATCGAAGAAGGCATATTCCTTCAGTCTCGGCGCGCAGAGATAGAGCGCGTACATCCCGAGCACGGTGATGCGCGTCGCGACGTCGGGATGGTCGACCAGCCAGTCGTCGAGCATCTGAAGCGGCGAAGCCTTGCGAGCCGGGCGTCCGACCCCGACCGTGCGCCACACCGCGATCGCGAGCGGCGCGAGCACCAGTGCGATGGCGGTCAGACCATAGAGGGCGACGACGACCGGCCTGCTGCCGGCGAGCCCAATGCCTTCCGCAAGCATGAGCGCGAGGACGAACAACGATGGATTGAGCTCGTTCCCCGGCCAATGCTGTCCGGGGATCTGGCCGGAGATCGCACTCAGCCAGCTCTTGAACAGATCCGGATAGACCACCAGCGAAACCAGGATCGGCAGGACGAACATGCCGGCCGTGACGGCGATCAGGACCAGCTTGCGTCCTCTTGGCTGCGGCAGGAAATACAGTGCAGCGAGAACCGGGAAGAACACCAGCTTGAACGAGGTGACAAGGCCGAGCACAGCCGCGCCGGCGAGTTGCGTTGCCAGGCCCATGCCGCGCCAGGACTGGCCGGGATGCAACAGCAAGGCGAGCGACGCAGCCGTCAACAGGCCGCTCAGGATCGCAAAATTCCCGGTCGCGAGGATCCATTCAAAGCCGAGGAAACCACCAAAGGCGAACAGGCCCTGCAGCGCGACATCCCCCAAGCCGCGCCGGTTCTTGCCGAGACCGGGCAGCAGCAGCGCAGAGATCAGCGCGAGAGCAAGATAGATCGGCTTGTAGTGCGCGACGAGAAAGCCGCCTGCGCAAACCGGCCGGAAGGCATCGAGGGTCACCGGAAGATAGGGATAGGAGAACTTGGCGCCCTTCAGGTTCTTGACGAAGTAGGGATCGAGCCCTTCGGCATGCGCTTCGACCGCCGCGCAATTGACCCGGACGTCCCAGCCATAATCCAGCTCGAGCGAAGCATCGTTGGCGAGATTACCGAGCACCAGCAGCGCCGTCAGCGAGATCAGGCAGGCAAGCCAGGCGTTGCGCCTGCCAGCACTGACCGCAGGCGCCAACCATCGTGCTGCACCGGACATGTCGGACACGGGCGATACCCTGCTTGGCTTGGCTTCTCTCGGCGCCGTTGCGGCAGCCGGTCCGGCCACAATGGACAGAACGTGTTGCCGATTCATCTCCCCGGCGCGTTGTGCGCGATCTTATGGTGAATCCCCGGTTGCCGGCCGACCCGCCAGGCGGGAACTCGTTGCCTGCCGCGAGGCGCCGCGATCTCGCCTGTGTCGACGCCGCAGGACAATTGGCGCTCGGCCTGATCGAGCGGGCTGGCAACGGAAGCTGATCGAGCCAGCCCTCACCTGTTTTTGACCGCTCCTGCCCCGCCTGCCAGCCATCCCGAAACATGGGTTGTGCAACGCAGCACGAAGGTTAGATAAGTCGCTCGATTGCAGGGGTAAGCTTCTTGTCCGACGTCAATGCCGACGGTTGGGTGTCCTCGGGACACCGCCCGATGGGTTTTCCGGAATTCGTCATCGTGATCGCGTCCATCATGGCGCTGAATCCGCTTGCGATGGACATGATGCTGCCGGCGCTGCCCAATATCGGCGCCGCCTTCAAGATTCCCGTCGAGAACCATCTGCAACTGGTGCTGTCGACCTTCCTGATCGGCTTTGGCGCCGGCCAGTTCGTCATGGGTCCCCTGTCGGACCGTTTCGGCCGCCGGCCGGTGCTGCTCGGCGGCATGGCGGTCTATGCGGTGGCGAGCGTGCTGGCGGTCGCCGCGCCCTCGTTCGAGACGCTGCTGCTGGCGCGTGCGCTCCAGGGGCTCGGCACCTCGGCGACGCGCGTGATCGCGACCTCCATCGTGCGCGATTGCTATGTCGGCCGCCGCATGGCGAGCGTGATGTCGCTCGCGATGATGGTGTTCATCGCGGTGCCCGTGGTCGCCCCCTCGTTCGGACAGACGGTGCTGCTGGTGACGGCGTGGCGCGGCATCTTCGTGGTGCTGATGCTCTACGGCCTGCTCGCACTTGCATGGTGCGTGCTGCGACTGCCTGAAACCCTCCCCCAGTCCGAGCGCCGATCGCTGGCGCCGGCCGACGTGCTCTCGGCGTTCCGGCAGACCGTGACCCATCGCCAGACCATCGGCTATGCCACCGCCGCCGGCAGCGTCATCGGCGCGCTGTTCGCCTATGTCTTCTGCGCCCAGCAGGTCTTCACCGGCATTTATCATCTCGGTCATTACTTCCCGCTCGCATTCGCCGCGATCGCCGCCGGCACCGCCATCGCCGGCTTCCTCAATGCGAGGCTGGTCGGCCGGCTCGGCATGCGCGTCATCTCGCACGGCGCGCTGACGCTCTACACCGCGGTCGCCGGCGTCATGTTGCTGGCCGAAATCCTCGGTGTGTTGCCGCTGTCCCTGTTCATGGTGCTCTCTTCCCTCATGATGTTCTCGTTCGGCATGATGGTCGCGAACTTCACCGCGCTCGCGATGGAGCCGCAGGGCCACATCGCCGGCACCGCCTCGTCGCTGTACGGCTCGATCACGACGCTGATCGGGATCGTGGCCGGCATGGCGATCGGGCAGAGCTTCGACGGCACGCTGCTGCCGTTCTCGATCGGCTTCTTCCTGTCCACCCTCGCCGCTCTCGCGATCGTGCTGGTGGTCGAGAAGGGACGGCTGTTCAGGCCGCACCATCGTCCGGTCTGAGGAACCAGGAGGCAGCCTCGATGTTGTCCTGCAGCAATTCTAGAGGATGCTGCAATGGAACTGGAACATCGCGAAGAGCACGCAGAGGCCAGGCTTCACAATACGGAGCCGTCTGAACCGCCAGCCGAGCAAGTCACGTTCACCGCGCCTCTTGCGAGTGAGGGGCTCGAGCAGGTGCGCGACAGCCATTGTTGAGCTCCCGCCGAAAGCACGATGCGATGAGGATGACTAGTCATCGCGCTTCAGGCTATTGTTTGAGCATGTCCATTCGGAAAACCGCTACACTTTTCCGGATCATGTTCCAACCGGTTTCTCGCCGGCTGGCGCTGAAATCATCCGCAGCGCTCGTCGCCGGCCTTTCTTGCGGCAGCGCCATCAGCACGATCACCTCGCGAGACACACCAAGCCGGCCCGCATAGCGAGGCCGCACGGTGAACTTCGCAGCCGAAAAGACAACGGCGCCGCTGATCAGCGGCGCCGCCTTTTTGTCCGAGGTCGCGAAGGATATCCCCGGCTTACTCCGACTTGTCGACGTTCCAGAACAGCGGCGTCGCCGGACCGTCGAGCACGCCGGTCAGCGATTTGCGCCAGCCGCTCGGCAGCAGATACTGCCCGAGCGGGATGTAGATCACCTGCTCATAGGCTTCCTTCTGGATCTCGGCGGCGATCTTCTTCTGCTCGTCGGGCGAGGAAGCGCGCACGAACGCGTCCTTGAGCTGCTCGATCTTGGGAGCATCCGCCCAACCGAACCAGCCGCCCTTCTTACCCTGGCCGCCGATCGAAAGGTTGGCGATCGGGTTGGACACGTCGGGCGCGACCCAGTTGGTGAAGAACATGTTCCAGCCGCCCTCCTTCGGCGGCTTCTGGCTGGCGCGGCGGCTCACCACGGTCTGCCAGTCGGTCGCCTGCAGGTCGACCTTGAAGCCGGCCTCGCGCAGCAGCTGGGCCGCAACGATCGGCTGCGCCTTCAGCGTCGTGACATCGCCGGGGGCCATGATCACGATCGGCGTGCCGTCATAGCCGGACTCGGCGAGCGCCTTCTTGGCTTCCGCCATGCCGTTGCCCTTCACCAGCGTCTCGGCGCCGACCTCGGTCGCGAACGGCGTGTCGCAAATGAAGAACGCGCCGCAGATCTTCTGATACTTCGCGTTGCCGACCAGCGCATCGAGCACGTCCTTCTGGTTCATGGCCAGAAGAGCGGCGCGCCGCACTTTCACGTTGTCGAACGGCGGATAGAGGAAGTTCATCCGGCCGAGCGTCTGGTAACCGAACTTGTTCAGGACCTCGATCTTGAGCTCCTTGTTCGCTTCCAGCACCGGCAGCATGTCGTAGGGAAGATTTTCCATGAAGTCGATGTCGCCCGACTGCAGCGCGTTCACCGCGGTCTGCGCGTCCGGCATGGTGATCCACTCGACGCGGTCGACCTTCGCCACCTTGCCGCCGGAGGTCCAGCTCGCAGGCTCCTTGCGCGGCACGTAATCGGTGTTCTTGACATAGACCGCCTTCACGCCGGGCTGGAATTCGCCCTGCACGAACTTGAAGGGGCCCGAGCCGATCTGCTCCGGAATCTGCTTGTCCGCCGGCGTCTCCGCAAGGCGCTTCGGCATCATGAAGGCCACGCGCGAGGACGGCTTGCCGATGGAATCGAGGACGAGGCCGTAGGGCTCCTTCAGTTTCAGCGTGATGGTCTTGGCGTCGGTCGCCTCGATGCTCGCGGTAAAGTCCATGAGCTTCTGGCCCATGCCGTCGACCGCAGCCCAGCGCTTGAGCGAAGCGAGGCAATCTTCCGCCGTCACGGGCGTGCCGTCATGCCACTTCAGGCCGTCGCGCAGCGTGAAGGTGTAGGTGAGCTTGTCGTCGGAGATCTTCCAGTCGGCCATCTGCGGCTGAATCTTGAAGCTCGAATCCGGCGCCACCAGCGTGTCGTAAACCATGTAGCCATGGTCGCGCGTGATGTAAGCGGTGGTGAAGATCGGGTCGATGATGCGCAAATCCGAGTGCATCACCGCGGTGAGGGTCTTGCCGGCCGCGAGCACTGGCGAAGCCAGCGCGGTCGAAAGCGCGACGACCGACAGCGCAAGTGTGGAGGCGAACGCGCGAGGCCCCCGGCGCATGAAGTGGAACATAGAAAGTTCTCCTGACGTGAAACTGTTCAAAGGCAGGTTATTGATTGAGCATGAAGTCCGTTCGTTGGGCGAACTAACCTCATGCAATGCCTTTATCTTTTCGAGACTTGCAGACAGTGCCGAGCGCGTCAATCCGGTTTCGTTGCAAGCCCTTACGGCGCATGCACGGGCTCCACAGGGATCGGTTTGGCTCTACAACACCTTCCGCTTGTCCTGACCACGCCGATGCAATGCGCGTTCCATCTTTCCAAGATCGAGAGACATTGAGATGAATCCTGCCAATCTCCCCTTTGATTCCGAAGCAATGCTCGAGGGCCTGCGCGGCTGGGTCGAATGCGAAAGCCCGACCTGGGATGCAGGCGCCGTGGACCGCATGCTGGATATCGCGGCGCGGGATATGGCGATCATGGGTGCGACGATCGAACGCATCGCCGGCCGCCAGGGTTTTGGCGGCGTCGTCCGCGCGCGCTTTCCCCACCCGAAGCAGGGCGAGCCGGGCATCCTGATCGCCGGCCACATGGACACCGTCCACCCGGTCGGCACCATCGAGAAGCTGAAATGGCGGCGCGAGGGCAACAAATGCTATGGCCCCGGCATCTACGACATGAAGGGCGGCAATTATCTCTCGCTGGAAGCGATCCGGCAGCTGGCACGCGCGTCGTTCACGACGCCGCTGCCGATCACCGTGCTGTTCACGCCGGACGAGGAAGTCGGCACACCCTCGACGCGCGACATCATCGAGGCTGAGGCCGCGCGCAACAAGTACGTGCTGGTGCCGGAGCCCGGCCGCGCGGACAACGGCGTCACGACCGGACGTTACGCCATCGCACGCTTCAACCTCGAGGCGACGGGCCGGCCGAGCCACGCCGGCGCCACGCTGGCGGCGGGACGCTCGGCGATCCGCGAGATGGCGCGGCAGATTCTCAGCATCGACGCCATGACGACGGAGGACTGCACCTTCTCGGTCGGCGTCGTGCATGGCGGCCAGTGGGTCAATTGCGTTGCCACCTCCGCGACAGGCGAAGCGCTGTCGATGGCAAAGCGCCAGGCCGATCTCGATCGCGGTGTCGAGCGGATGCTGGCGCTGTCCGGCACCAGCAACGATGTCACCTTCAAGGTCACGCGCGGCGTGACGCGGCCGGTGTGGGAGCCGGATGCCGGCACCATGGCGCTGTATGAGAAGGCGCGCGGCATCGCCAAGTCTCTTGGCATGGAACTGCCGCATGCAAGCTCCGGCGGCGGCTCCGACGGCAACTTCACCGGCGCGATGGGAATCCCGACGCTCGACGGCCTCGGCGTGCGCGGCGGCAATGCCCACACGCTCGAGGAGTATATCGAAGTCGAGAGTCTCGTTGAGCGTGGTCGGCTGATGGCGGGGCTGCTGGCGACGCTTGAGTGACGGCGCAGCCGTCATTCCGGAAGGGTCCGAAGGACCAGACCCGGAATCTCGAGATTCTCAGGTGCGCAATTTGCGCACCATAGTTCGCGTCTTCGACGCGCCGAGGCCTATGCTTCTCCCCAAATCAGCTGACCGCACTGCAAAAACTGTGGCCCTCGTGGCACGGGAATTGCTGAAATGTTAGGCTGGTGGCAGAACTGACCTCTCGCCGCTGCCGCCGATTTGACTCTAAACTGACGGATCCACCTTGCTCGGATATCTCCTTCGCCGAATTCTCGCCGCCGTGCCCGTGATGGGCGTGGTGGCGCTGTTCGTGTTCCTCCTGCTCCGCCTCACCCCCGGCGATCCCGCCGCGATCCTCGCTGGCGACAACGCGACGCCGGAACGGCTCGAGCGCATCCGCGAGTCGCTCGGTCTCAACGAGCCGCTGATCGTGCAGTTCATCACCTGGGTGAACAAGCTGCTGCATGGCGACCTCGGAACCTCGCTGATCTCCAACCTGCCGGTGATGAAGATGATCGGCCAGCGCGTCGAGCCGTCGATCTCGATCGCGCTGTGCACCATCATCCTCGCCGTCATCGTCGCAGTTCCCCTGGGGGTGATCGCGGCGTGGAAGCACGGCACCTGGATCGACCGCTTCGTGATGGCTCTGTCCGTGCTCGGCTTCTCGGTGCCGGTGTTCGTGGTCGGCTATGTCCTGATCGAGGTCTTCGCGATCGAGTTGCGGTGGGTGCCGGTGCAGGGCTTCCGCAGCATCTTCAACGGCTTCGGTCCGTTCTTCGAGCGCATGATCCTGCCGACCTGCGCGCTGTCCTTCATCTACATCGCACTGATCGCGCGCATGACGCGTGCGGCGATGCTGGACGTGCTCGGCGAGGATTACGTGCGAACGGCGCGCGCAAAGGGCATCAACGAGGTCGCGGTGATGATGCGCCATGCGCTGCGCAACGCCGCCGTGCCCGTGATCACCGTGATCGGCACCGGCTTTGCGCTCTTGATCTCCGGCGTCGTGGTCACCGAGAGCGTGTTCAACATCCCCGGCATCGGCCGCCTCACCGTCGATGCGGTGCTGGCGCGCGACTATCCCGTGATCCAGGCGATGATCCTGCTGACGTCGCTGATCTACGTCGTCGTCAATCTTCTCATCGACGTCGCCTACACCCTGCTCGATCCCCGGATCCGGTACTGAGGCAAGGACAAGAACAAAATGTCGGTCGATACCCTTCCCCAGTCGTCCATTCCGATCACGTCGCCGCTGCGGCCGCGTTTCGGGTTCCTCACCTCGACGCCGATCATCGCCACCGCGACGGTCCTGCTCGCCCTGATCGTGGTGATCTCGATCCTGGCGCCGCTGATCGCGCCGCATGATCCGGTCCAGCTCGCGCCGTCGCAGCGATTGAAGCCGGCCTCGGCGCAATTCCTGCTCGGCACCGACGCCTACGGGCGCGACCTGCTGTCGCGCGTGATCTATGGCGGCCGCATCTCGCTCTTGATCGGCATCGGCTCGGCGATCCTGTCGATCGCCATCGGCCTTGCGATCGGCCTCGTCTCCGGCTTCTTCAAGCTGGTCGATTCCGTGATGATGCGCGTCATGGACGGCCTGATGGCGATGCCGAGCATCCTGCTCGCGATTGCCGTGGTGTCGCTCTCCGGCGCCAGCCTCTGGACCGTGCTGATCGCGATCACGATCCCCGAGATTCCGCGCGTGGCACGCCTGGTCCGCTCGGTCGTGCTGTCGGCGCGCGAGGAGCCTTACGTCGAGGCCGCGATCTCGGTCGGCTCGAGCCTGCCGAAGATCATGTGGCGCCACCTGATGCCGAACACGATCGCGCCGTTGATCGTCCAGGGCACCTATATCTGCGCCAGCGCCATCCTGACCGAGGCCATCCTCTCCTTCCTCGGCGCCGGCATCTCGCCGGAGACTCCGACCTGGGGCAACATCATGGCCGAGGGCCGCCAGTACTTCCAGATCAAGCCGTCGCTGATCTTCTGGCCGGGCCTGTTGCTCTCCATCGCCATCCTCAGCATCAACCTGATCGGCGACGCCGCCCGCGACGCCCTCGATCCGCGCATGAAGCAGCGGGAGGGCAAGTGAAATCCTTTACTCCGTCGTTCCGGGGCGGTGCGAAGCACCGAACCCGGAACCTCGAGGTTCCGGGTTCGCGCTTCCGCGCGCCCCGGAACGACGCTGGAGAATTTGCATGACCAACACCATCCTCGACATCAACAATCTCGTCGTCTCCATCGGCAAGAAGCCGAAAGGCGCGAACATCATCGACGGCATCTCGATCCAGGTGCGTGAGCGCGAGACGCTGTGCCTCGTCGGCGAAAGCGGCTCGGGCAAGTCGGTGACCTCGCTCACCACGATGGGCCTGTTGCCGAAGGGCACGCTGGTGCCGACCGCCGGCAGCGTGAAGCTGGTCGGCGAGGAGCTGCTCACCGCCACCGACCGCCGCCTGCGCCAGCTGCGCGCGACCAAGATGGCGATGATCTTCCAGGAGCCGATGACCGCGCTCAATCCGGTGGTGCCGGTCGGCCGCCAGATCGACGAGGTGCTGCGCGCCCACACCAGTCTGGACGCGAAGGCGCGCAGGAAGCGCATCCTCGACATGATGGAGCAGGTCCGCCTGCCCCAGGTCGAGCGCATCTTCGCCTCCTACCCTCACCGCCTCTCCGGCGGCCAGCGCCAGCGCATCATGATCGCGATGGCGCTGGTGCTGGAGCCGAAGCTCCTCATTGCCGACGAGCCGACCACCGCGCTCGACGTCACCACGCAAAAGCAGATCCTGACCCTGATCCGCGACCTCCAGCGCGATCACGGCACGGCCGTGCTGTTCATCACCCACGACATGGGCGTGGTGGCGGAGATCGCCGACCGCGTCGCGGTGATGCGCCAGGGCCGTCTGGTCGAGACCGGCCCGCTCGAGACCGTGCTGCGCAATCCGACCATGGAATACACCCGCAACCTGCTCGCCTCGGTGCCGAGCCTGGTGCCGCGGGCGCCGCGCGAGGAGACCCGCGAGCCCGTGGTGCTGGAGGCCAACGAGCTCAGCAAGGTCTACAAGGAGCGCGCCTTCTTCGGCAAAGGCCGTGAGGTCGTCGCTGCCGACAAGGTCACCTTGACGCTGCGCAAGGGCCGCACGCTCGGCATCGTCGGTGAAAGCGGCTCGGGCAAGTCGACGGTGGCGCGCTGCATCGTGCGCCTGATCGATCCGACCTCCGGCGGCGTGCGCCTAGCCGGCCGCGAGATCGCCGACATCTCGCGCCGCCTGCTGCAGCCGCACCGGCAGAAGATCCAGATCGTGTTCCAGGATCCCTACCGCTCGCTCAACCCACGCGTCACCGTCGGCGAGAGCATCGCGGAAGGCCCGATCAATTACGGCACTTCGCATGCCGATGCGATGAAGCGCGCGCGAGAGCTGCTCGAGCTGGTCGGCCTGCCGGCCGATGCGGTGTCGCGTTATCCGCACCAATTCTCCGGCGGCCAGCGCCAGCGCATCGCGATCGCCCGGGCGCTCGCGCTCGATCCCGACGTGCTGGTCGCGGACGAGGCAGTCTCCGCGCTCGACGTCTCGGTGCAGGCGCAGGTGCTGGAGCTGCTCGACGAGATCCAGAAGCGGCTCGGCATCGCCATCCTATTCATCACCCACGACTTGCGCGTCGCAGCCCAGATCTGCGACGAGGTCGTGGTGATGCAGCACGGCCGCGTCGTCGAACAGGGACCGGCCGCCGAAGTGCTGACGCATCCGCAGGAGGCCTACACCAAGGCCCTGCTGGATGCGGCGCCCGGACGCAACTGGGACTTCGCGAATTTCCGGCCGGTGGAAGGCGTGGGGGCGACGGCGTAGTCCTCTCCACTCGTCATTGCGAGCCACCGGGTCCGCGCGAAGCGCGGCCCGATGACAGGCTCCGCGAAGCAATCCAGAAATCCCTCCGCGGAAAGACTCTGGATTGCTTCGCTACGCTCGCAATGAGGTGTGCGCGGCACACATTCCCAAAACGGCTTGAGGCCATGCACGGCGCGATGGCCTCTCACCTTGCTCTCTCCTCGGAGCCAAGGCTAACGTCGCGCACTTTCCAACGCTGGACCTGAACTGAATGACACGCATCGCCGTCGGCGGCTTCCTGCACGAGACCAACACCTTCGCTCCGACCAAGGCGACCTTCGCCGATTTCCAGCATGGCGGCGGCTGGCCGGCGATGACCAGAGGTGCCGACGTCTTGAAGGTGATGCGGCGCATCAATGTCGGCCTCGCCGGTTTCGTCGACAGCGCTGAAGCGAACGGCTGGGAACTCGTGCCGACCATTGCCTGCGGCGCGAGCCCGTCGGCGCACGTCACCGAGGACGCCTTCGAACGCATCGTGAAGGTGATGGTCGACGGCATCGCCGCTGCCGGGCCGATTGACGCCGTCTATCTCGACCTGCACGGCGCCATGGTGACCGAGCATCTCGACGACGGCGAAGGCGAGATTCTGGCGCGCGTGCGCCGCGTCATCGGCAAGGATGTTCCGCTGGTCACCAGCCTCGACCTCCATGCCAACGTCACGCCGGAGATGATGGACCATGCCGATGCGCTGATCGCCTACCGTACCTATCCCCATGTCGACATGGCCGCTACCGGCCGCGCCTGCGCGGAGCACCTCGCGCTGCTGCTTCAGACGAAGCAGCACTTCGCCAAGGCATTCCGGCAATTGCCGTTCCTGATCCCGATCAGCTGGCAATGCACCAACGACCAGCCCACCAAAGGCATCTACGAAAAGCTCGCCGCCCTGGAGAGCGATGCCGTTCCGACCCTCTCCTTCGCGCCCGGCTTTCCCGCCGCCGATTTCCGCGACTGCGGCCCGAGCGTGTTCGCCTACGGAAAGACACAGGCAGACGCCGATCGTGCGGCCGACGCGCTTCTGAAGCTGATCGAAAGTCACGAGGACGATTTCGACGGCAAGATCTGGACGCCCGACGACGGCGTCCGCCACGCCATGGAACTTGCCAAGAGCGCCAGCAAGCCGATCATCATCGCCGACACCCAGGACAATCCCGGCGCCGGCGGCGACTCCGACACGACGGGCATGCTGCGCGCACTGGTACGCAACAAGGCGAGTGCGGCAACCGGCGCGATCTACGATCCGGAATCGGCCAGGGCCGTGCACACAGCCGGCGTCGGCGCCACCGTGACACTGTCGCTCGGCGGCAAGTCCGGCATCCCCGGCGACGCGCCCTATCGCGACACTTTCGTGGTCGAACAGCTCTCCGACGGCCGCTTCATCGCGCCCGGTCCGTATTACGGCGGCCGCGAGATGAAGATGGGCCCGTCCGCAGCCTTGCGCATCGGCGATGTCCGCATCGTCGTCTCCTCGCACAAGGCGCAGCTCGCCGACCAGGCGATGTACCGCTATGTCGGCATCGAGCCGACCGAACAGAAAATTTTGGTCAACAAGAGCTCGGTGCATTTCCGCGCCGATTTCGAGCCGATCGCCGAGAAACTGATGATCTGTGCCGCGCCCGGGGCGATGCCGGCCGACACCGCTTCGCTGCCCTGGACGCGCCTGCGGCCCGGCATCCGCATCAAGCCGAACGGCCCCGTTTTCAATCCACCTTCACGCTAACCGGACAGGACCACATGCCCACGATCGATCGCATCGACGGCTACGCCGACGAACTCACCGCCATCAGGCGCGACCTTCACGCCCATCCCGAGATCGGCTTCGAGGAAGTGCGCACCTCCGGCATCGTGGCCGACAAGCTGAAGAGCTGGGGCATCGAGGTGCATCGCGGCCTCGGCGGCACCGGCGTGATCGGCGTCATCAAAGGCAAAGGCTCGGGCAACAAGCGCATCGGCCTCCGCGCCGACATGGACGCGCTGCCGATGGAAGAGAACACCAATCTGAAGTGGAGCTCGAAGATCCCGGGCCGCTTCCACGGCTGCGGCCATGACGGCCACACCACCATGCTGCTCGGCACCGCGCGCTATCTCGCCGAGACTCGGAATTTCGACGGCACCGTGCACCTGATCTTCCAGCCGGCCGAGGAAGGCCTCGGCGGCGCCCGCGCCATGATCAAGGACGGCCTGTTCGAGAAGTTCCCCTGCGACGAGCTCTACGGCCTGCACAACGCGCCCGACCTCAACCATGGCGAGATCGCGATCCTGCCGGGGCCTGCGATGGCCGGCGCCGATTTCTTCGATCTCCGCATCACCGGCTACGGCGCGCATGGCGCGATGCCCGAGCGCTCCAAGGACGCTGTCGTCATCGCAACGACGCTGGCGCAGGCGATCCAGACCATCGTCAGCCGCAACGTCGACCCGCTGCAGGCCGCGGTCATCTCGATCACCCAGATCCATGCCGGCTCCGCCTACAACGTCATTCCGGGCGATGCGCATCTGTGCGGCACCATCCGCACCTTCTCCAATGAGATCCGCGCTCTGATCGCCGAGCGTATCCGCACCATCTGCGCCGGCATCGCGGCCGCGTATCAGTGCACGATCGAAGCCGACATCCGCGACACGTTCGGCGTCCTGGTCAACCAGGTCGAGCAGTCCAAGGTGGTCGAGGAGGTGGCGCGCACGATCGTCGATCCCGCCAACGTGATCACCCGCACCCAGCCGAAGATGGGCAGCGAGGATTTCGCCGACATGCTGCAGACGATTCCCGGCGCCTATTTCTGGGTCGGTCATGACGGCTCCGTCCCGGTGCACAATCCCGGCTTCGTGCTCGACGACAAGATCCTGCCGATCGGCGCCAGCATGTTCGCCCGCATCGTCGAGACGCGCATGCCGGTGGGTGGCAATGCATAAGATCGTCGAGGAAGCGGTCGCCTCGCTGCACGATCTGTCCGCGGTCGACCTGATCGCGGGCTATCGCGCCAAACAGTTCTCGCCGAGCGAGGTGCTGGAGGACGTGCTCGCGCACGTCGCGGCGTGGGAACCGCATCTGAAGGCGCTCTATGCGTTCGACCCCGACGGCGCGCGCGAGGCCGCCAAGGCCTCGACCGCGCGCTGGACCGGCGGCGAGCCGTCAGGCGCGCTCGACGGCGTGCCCGTGACGGTGAAGGACAACATCGCGACCAAGGGCGTGCCGGTGCCGCTGGGCGCCGCCAGCGTCAAGCTCGTGCCGGCGGAGAAGGATGCGCCACCCGCTGCGCGGCTGCGTGAGGCAGGCAGCATCATCTTCGCCAAGACCACCATGCCCGATTACGGCATGCTGTCCTCCGGACTCTCCTCGTTTCATGCGCTCGCGCGCAATCCCTGGGACCTCAGCAAGAATCCCGGCGGCTCCAGCGCGGGCGCAGGCGCCGCGGCTGCGGCCGGCTATGGCCCCTTGCATCTCGGCACCGATATCGGCGGCTCGGTCCGTCTGCCCGCCGGCTGGTGCGGCCTCGTCGGCCTGAAGCCGAGTTTTGGCCGCGTGCCAATCGACCCCACCTATGTCGGCCGCGTCGCGGGTCCCATGACCCGCACGGTCGATGATTGCGCGCTGATGATGAGCGCGATCGCAAAGCCCGACCGACGCGACGGCATGAGCCTGCCCGCCGAGCCGCTCAACTGGAAGGGACTGGAGAAATCTCCGCGCAAGCTGCGCATCGGCTTGATGCTCGATGCCGGCTGCGGCCTGGCGCTGGAGAAGCCCGTGCGCGAGGTCGCGGTGAAGGCCGCGAAGGCATTCGAGTCCGCAGGCAGCGTCGTCACCGAGGTCGATGGCATCCTCACGCGCGAGATGCTCGACGGCCTCGACAATTTCTGGCGCGCGCGGATGTGGGACGATCTGTCGAAGCTGACGCCGCCCGAGCAGGCCAAGGTGCTGCCTTATATCTTCAAGTGGGGCGAGTCCGGCGCGAAGCTCTCGGGTGTCGACGTCATCCGCGGCTTCAACCAGACCATGGCGATCCGCGCGGCTGCGGCGAAGCTCTTTTGCGAGCTCGACTATGTGATCTCGCCGACCGCGCCGAACGTGAACTTTCCGGCGGAATGGGCCTCGCCGACCAATGATCCCATGAAGCCGTTCGAGCACATCGCCTATACCGTGCCGTGGAATATGTCGGAGAACCCGGCAATCTCCCTCAACGGCGGCTTCGACGCCAAGGGTTTTCCCATCGGCGTGCAGATCGTCGGCCGCCGCTTCGACGACATCGGCGTGCTCGGCATGGCCAAGGCGTTTGAAGGCCTGCGTGGTCCGCAGCGGCCCTGGCCGAAGCCGCCGGCCAATTAATCGCACCATCGTCATTCCGGGTTGCGCCCTCTTGGCGCAAGCCCGGATGATCTGGGACAGGCAACCTGCGGAGCCTCTTGCTTACCCTCCCCTGGAGGGGGAGGGTCGGCTCATATTGAGCGCAGCGAAATATGAGACGGGGTGGGGTGACAGTCTCTCTGCCTCGAACAGTGCCCGAGAGGAGAGATCACCCCACCCCGCTCGCGCGGCGCGCGATCGACCCTCCCCCTCCAGGGGAGGGTAAGAGCCTCTGCCATCTGCGCAGCGACAAGAACCAAGGAAGGAAACCACCATGGCGTATGAGACGATCAAGTACGAGATCGCCGAGCAGATCCTCACCATCACGCTGAACCGGCCCGACAAGCTCAACGCCTTCAACGCGAAGATGCAAGGAGAGCTCATCGACGCGTTCGACGCCGCCGACAAGGATGACAATGTCCGCGCCATCATCGTCACCGGCGCCGGCCGTGGCTTTTGCGCGGGCGCCGATCTCTCGTCTGGCGCGGACACGTTCGACCGCGACGCGCGGCGCGGGCCGGTCAAGCGCTTTGCCGACGGCAAGGTCGACTATAGCGATCCGCAGGTGCGCGACGGCGGCGGCCAGGTCACCTTGCGCATCTTCAAATGCCTCAAGCCCGTGATCGCCGCGGTGAACGGCCCGGCCGTCGGCATCGGCGTCACCATGCAGCTCGCGATGGATATCCGCATCGCCTCGGAGGCCGCGCGCTTCGGCTTCGTGTTCTCCCAACGCGGCATCGTGCCCGAGGCGGCCTCGAGCTGGTTCCTGCCGCGCATCGTCGGCATCTCGCAGGCGCTGGAATGGTGCTATTCGGGCCGCGTCTTCCCGGCTCAGGAAGCCCTTGCCGGCCGCCTCGTCAGCAGGGTGGTCGCGCCGGACGACCTGCTGCCGACCGCCCGTGCGCTGGCAAAAGAGTTTTGCGCCAAGACGGCGCCGGTGTCGGTGGCGCTGATCCGCCAGATGATGTGGCGCATGATGGGTGCCGACGATCCCATGGAAGCCCACAAGGTCGACAGCCGCGGCATCTACGCCCGCGGCCGCTCGGACGATGTGAAGGAGGGCGTGGTGTCGTTCCTGGAGAAGCGTCCGGCGCAGTTCAAGAACAAGGTCTCGACGGACATGCCGGATTATTTCCCGTGGTGGACAGAGCGGGAGTATAAGTGACGCGAAGCGTCATCCCGGGGCGATGCGAAGCATCGAGCTATGGTGCGCACTTGCGCACCTGAGGATCTCGAGATTCTCAGGTGCGCAACTGCGCACCAGGGTTCGCCCTTCGGGCGCCCCGGAATGACGGCGGTAGAAACTAATCCATCACCAGCGCCACGCGTCCGATCGCCTTGCGATCGATCAGCAGCCGCATCGCCTTCGCGTAGTCTTCCAGCGGCAGGCGGTGCGAGACGTTGGGGCGCAGCTTGCCCTCCTCCGCCCATTGCAGCAGCGCCTTCAGGCGCACTTCGCCGAGCGCGGGATTCTTGCGCACCGCTTCGCCGGCGCGCACGCCGAGCACGCTGGCGCCCTTGATCAGCAAGAGATTGGTCTTGGCCGAGCCGATGCCGCCGGTGAAGCCGATCACCAAGAGCCGCGCGCCCCAGGCGATGCAGCGCATCGAATCTTCGAAGACCTGGCCACCGACGGGATCGAACACGACGTCGGCGCCGCGGCCGTCGGTGATGCGCTTGACGGCATCGCGAAACGGCTCGCGGTCGTAGCGGATGAGATGATCGGCGCCGCGCGATTTCGCGATCGCGAGCTTCTCGTCGCTGGAGGCGGTCGCGATCACGGTCGCACCCAGCATCTTGCCGATCTCGACGGCGGCAAGGCCGACGCCGCCGCCGGCGCCGTGGACCAGCAGCACCTCGCCCGGCGCGACCCGACCGCGATCGATCAACGCATGATAAGCCGTGCCATGGCCGGCGAGATAGGTCGCAGCCTCCGCATAGTCGAAGGTGGACGGCATGGGGGTGAGCTGCGACGGCGTCACCACCGCTTCATCCGTGAAGGCACCAAAGCGCATCTTGACGATGACCCTGTCGCCGACGGCAACGCCGCTTGCCTCCGGCCCCACCTCGGTGACGTCGCCGGCAGCTTCCACGCCCGGCGTGAACGGCAGCTCCGGCTTGAGCTGGTATTCGCCGGCGGCCATCAGCACGTCGGGAAAGTTCAGCCCGGCGGCGCGGATGGCGACGCGTACCTCGCCCGGCTTCAACGTGCGCGACGGAAATTCTTCCAGCAGCAAGCGCTCGGGCGCGCCGAGTTCGCGGCAGACGACGGCGCGCACCATCAGGCCGCGCTCGCCTTGCTGCGCTGAAGCGCTTCGCGAACCAGCGGCAGGCGGTCATTGCCGAAATACATGTCGGTCTTGTTCACGAAGATCGTCGGCGAGCCGAAGCCGCCGCGCGCCATCACCTCCTCGGTATTGGCCTTGAGCTGGTCCTTGATGCCCTGCTCGGCGATGCCAGCGAAAAACCTCTGCTCGTCGATGCCGACTTTCCTGCAGATCTCCGCGAGCACCGCGTCCTGCGAGATGTCCTTGTCCTCGCCCCAATAGGTCTCGAACACTGATGTCGCGAACGGCACCATGTCCTGACCGAGCCAGAGGCAGCCGCGCATCGCCTTGACGCTGTTCACCGGAAACACCGTCGGCGGCATCTTGATGGCAAGGCCCGCCGAACGAGCCCAGTCGGCAAGGTCCTTCTTCATGTAGCGCGCCTTCAGCGGCACCGGCTTCTCGCGCTGCGCGTAGACGCTCGGATTGACCGAATTGAAGATGCCGCCGACCAGGATGGGCCGCCAGGTGATGTCGGCCCCTAACTCCTTGGCGAGCGGCTGGATGTTGTGGAAGGCGAGATAGGTCCAGGGGCTGGAGCAGTCGAAGAAGAATTCGATCATGGGGGTTCCTTATGTCTTGTTTCTCTCGATCTCTCCCCCGTCATTGCGAGCGCAGCGAAGCAATCCAGAGTCTTTCCGCGGAACCAGTCTGGATTGCTTCGCTGCGCTCGCAATGACGAGGAGGGAGTGGAGGCCTATCTCTTTCCCAACACTTCCTTCGCACGCTGGCCGAACATGATCTTGCGTGATTCCTCGTCGAACGGCTCTTTCACGAATCTTCCGATCGCGAGCCCCGCCTGCACCTGCGGCCTGGCGCGGACCTCGGCATACCAGCGTTTCACATTCGGATAGTCGTCGAGCGTAAAACCTTGCGCCTTGTGCGTCATCGTCCACGGGAAACAGGCGATGTCGGCGATGGAATAGTCGCCGGCGACATAGGCGCCGGTCTTGGCCAATTGGCGGTCGAGCACGCCGTAGAGCCGCGCCGCCTCGTCGCGATAGCACTCGATCGCGTAAGGGATCTTCTCGACCGCATAGAGCGCGAAATGGCCGTGCTGGCCGAGCATCGGCCCAAGGCCCGCCATCTGCCACATCACCCACTGGATCGTGGTGGAGCGACCGCGCCAATCGGCTGGCAGGAAGCGGCCGGTCTTCTCCGCGAGATAGATCAGGATCGCGCCGGTCTCGAACGCGGAGAACGACGCTCCGCCATCAGCGGGTTCGTGATCGACGATCGCGGGAATCCGGTTGTTCGGAGAGATCGCCAAGAACTCAGGATTGAACTGCTCGCCGGCGCGGATATTCACGGGGATCACCTGATAGGGAAGCCCGAGTTCCTCCAGCATGATCGAGATTTTCCAGCCATTCGGCGTCGGCGCGTAATAGAGGTCGATCATGACCTTTTCCATTGCCCTTTCCTTGGACCTTCCCTGTCGCCGCTGCTGGAATGGAGAGCGACTTTCGTTGTTCTGTACCTCGACGTTAGGACATGGCAGGAAGGGGCGCAACAACCTGCCGGGAGGGCCGCCATGCTGTTTCCAACCACGATCGCCGGCTCCTTGCCGAAGCCGGAATGGCTCGCCGAGCCCAACATGCTCTGGGCGCCCTGGAAGTCCGGAGGGGGCGAGCTGCTCCGCGCCAAGCGCGATGCGACGCTGATCTGGCTGAAGCTCCAGGAGGACGCCGGCGTCGACATTGTCACCGAAGGCGAGCAGGCCCGGCAGCACTTCGTGCACGGTTTCCTGGAGAAGATCGAGGGCATCGATTTCGCCCACAAGGTCGAGATGGGCATCCGGAAAGATCGCTACAAGGCGATGGTGCCGCAGGTGGTCGCGCCGCTCCGGCTGAAGGGCCGCGTCCATGAGTTTGAAGCGCGCGTTGCGCGCACGCACACAAGGAAGCAGCTGAAATTCACCCTGCCCGGCCCGATGACCATCATCGACACCATTGCCGACCGCTATTATGGCGATCGGGTCAAGATGGCCTTTGCCTTCGCAGAGCTCTTGAACGAGGAAGCCAAGGCCTTGCAGGCCGATGGCGTCGATCTCGTGCAGTTCGACGAGCCCGCCTTCAACGTCTACATGGACGAGGTCAACGATTGGGGCATCAAGGCGCTGGAGCGCGCCGCACAAGGCCTCACCTGCGCCACCGCCGTGCACATCTGCTACGGCTACGGCATCAAGGCCAACACCGACTGGAAGGAGACGCTCGGCAGCCAGTGGCGGCAATACGAGCAGATCTTTCCGGCCATCGACGCAAGCCCAATCCAGCAGGTCGCGATCGAGTGCCGCAATTCCAAGGTGCCGCTCGACCTGCTCGCGCTGCTCAAGAACAAGACCGTGCAGGCCGGCGTGATCGACGTCGCCAGCGACACGGTGGAAACCGCCGAGGATGTCGTTCAGGTGATCGACGCAGTGTCGCAATTCGTGCCGAAGAGCAACATCATCGCCACCACCAATTGCGGCATGGCGCCGATGCGGCGCGAGATCGCGGAAGCCAAGCTGATGGCGCTCGGCGCCGGCGCGGCGCTGGCGCGCGAGCGGCTGAGGTGATCGCGAGGACATCGGCGCTTTAGCCCGACGCCGTCGGATGCAGCACCGGCCGATAGCCGGCCATGATGGCGCGCAGCGTGGAAGGCGGCGTCAACAGCATCGGGCGATCGATCACGCGTGCATGCGACGCGTAGCCGGCCGGCGACCACAGCAGCGCCTGTCCCTGCATCACCAGAAAGCTGTCTTCGCCCTGCTGCACCATCGCGCCGTCGGGCAGGTCTGCCAGCGGCATCGGGAGCGGGTGCAGTTGCTTGCGGCCGCGATCGAGACGCTGGCGATGCAGAACGGCATCCATCGCCTTGGCGCTGATGTCGCTCGCACCATTGCCCCTCTCCCACGCCGCGCGAAATCGTTTGGCGTCGTCGCGCCGGCAAAAGAAGCAGGGCCGGTGCCCTGCCGCGAAGGCGGTGGCCTCGTCGAGGAAGAACAGCTCGGTCCAGCTCCGCCGCGCCATCACCGGCCGCCGCCAGCCGCGGAATTCGCACAGGCATGTGATCCAGGCCGGCGTCGACCAGCGCTTCTTCAGCAGCGTCTTCGTCGCGGGATCGTGGATGATGCCGCGATTGCCGGTGAACAGGCCGCGGTGTGGCGTGGCGATGATGTCGCCGGTGGGGGTGACGCGGTTTTGCAGCGGGCGAGTAGCGAATGGCGAATTGCGAATGGGGGATTCCTTACTCGCCATTCGCCACTCGCCATTCGCCTTTGCTCACGCCGCCCCGTCGCGCAGCGGCGGGTGGTAGGACAGCGCGGTGTCCCAGGGGAAGAAGATCCAGGTGTCCTGCGAGACTTCGGTGATGAAGGTGTCGACCAGCGGACGTCCCTTCGGCTTGGCGTAGACGGTGGCGAAGTGCGCGTCCGGCAGCATCTCGCGCACCAGCTTGCCGGTCTTGCCGGTGTCGACGAGGTCGTCGACGATCAACAGGCCCTTGCCGGTGCCGCCGCCGAGCTTCATGGCCGCCTCGGAAATGCCCTTGAGCACCTGGAGGTCGCCCTGCTTGTTGTGGTCGTAGCTGGCGATGCAGACCGTATCGATCACGCGCACCCCTAGCTCGCGCGCCACGATCGCGGCGGGCACCAGGCCGCCGCGGGTGATCGCGATCACCGCATGGAACGGACCGACCTCGTTGAGCCGCCAGGTCAGCGCCCGGCAATCCCGGTGGAACTGGTCCCACGAGACCGGGAAGGCCTTGCCCGCCCGCTCCTGCGCACTCAGTTCGGGTGCTTCACCAGCCATCGCCTTTCTCCTGCAATCTCGTCCGGCAATTCCCTGCTAGCGGTTGACGTTCAATCCCGCCAGCATTTCCTTCACCGCGGCCATTGCCGCCGCGAGCTTCTCCGGATCGCGCGAGCGCACCACCAGATTGGTGTTGGGCTTCTGCTCCTCGTCCATGAAGGGATAGCTGCCGATGATGGTGTCGGGATGGGCGGCGGCGATCGCCCGCAGCGGACCGCCGATGTCGCCCTCGCGCGCATTGGCGCGGACCGACTCGGACAGCATGCGCACGCCCGACTTCAGCTTGGGCGCGACGATGTCCATCATCGCCTGCATGATCGACGGCACGCCGGCCATGACGATGACGTTGCCGATCTTGAAGCCGGGCGCGAGGATGGTCGCGCTCTGGATCAGCTCGGCACCGTCGGGGATGCGGGCCATGCGCAGGCGGGCCTCGTTGAGGTCCTGCTCGCTCCAGCGCTCGCGGAAACGGGCGACCACCTCCGGGTGATGGTCGATGCCGACGCCGAACGCCTTGGCGACGCTATCTGCGGTGATGTCGTCATGGGTCGGCCCGATGCCGCCCGTGGTGAAGACGTAGGTGTAGCGATGCCGCAATGCATCCAACGCGGCGATGATGTCGGGTTCGTCATCGGAGACGATGCGGACCTCCTTCAGGTCGATGCCGATATTGGTCAGGTATTCGGCGATGAAGCCGATATTCTTGTCCTTGGTCCGGCCGGACAGGATTTCGTCTCCAATGACCAGAATGCCCGCCGTGACGATCTCGCTCATGCCTTAAGTCCCTCACCTGTGACGCCGACTTTGCCGAGGTAACGCGTTGAAGTCACGCGGTTTTGCTTCTGAAATAAGCAGTCTTCAGCCATTTTTTCAGGCACGCCGCCGGCCATCACCGGCAAATGCCCCTTCTCCATGCTTATCGCGCTGGCCCGGCCCTTGCTACCACATGAAAGTCATGCACTGTTGACGCATGGCCAGGACGTTGCGGTCTTCACCAAGGCCTGACGACCTGTCGAATGGCGCAACGCCTTGCGGAGACAAGTCGGGATCTATGGCAGTCGCGTTTGATGAGATGAACATTCCCGGCGGGGACCTTCGCCCCGCCTATCAGGAGCTGGCGCGCTGGCTCAAGGACACGCCTCCCGAGGCGCTCGAATATCGCCGTCAGGAAGCCGAGCTCCTGTTCCGCCGGATCGGCATCACCTTCGCGGTCTACGGCGATTCCGAATCCACCGAGCGCCTGATCCCCTTCGATGTGATTCCACGGATCATGTCCGCCAAGGAATGGGCCGTCCTGGAGAGGGGCCTGAAGCAGCGCGTGCGCGCGCTCAACATGTTCCTGCGCGACATCTATCACGGCCGCGACATCCTGCGCGCCGAGGTCGTGCCCGACGACCTGATCTTCCAGAATCCGGTGTTCCGGCCCGAGATGAACGGCCAGCAGGTGCCGCATGACGTCTACGTGCACATCGCCGGCATCGACATCGTCCGGGTCGACGCCGAGGACTTCATCGTGCTGGAGGACAACGCCCGCACGCCGTCGGGCGTGTCCTACATGCTGGAAAACCGCGAGATCATGATGCGGCTGTTTCCGGATCTGTTCGCCCGCCACAAGGTGGCGCCGGTCGAGCGCTATCCGGACGAGTTGCTCGCCGCGCTCCGCTCGGTCGCGCCGCAAGGCGCCTCTGGCGAGCCGACGGTGGCCCTGCTCACCCCAGGCGTCTACAATTCGGCCTATTACGAGCACTCCTTCCTCGCCGACAAGCTCGGCATCGAGCTGGTCGAGGGCCGCGACCTCGTCGTCAAGAACAACGAAGTGTTCATGCGGACGACGGAAGGGCTGAAGCGGGTCGACGTGATCTATCGCCGCGTCGACGACGATTTCCTCGATCCCCTCACCTTCCGTCCCGATTCCGTGCTCGGCGTGCCCGGCCTGATGTCGGCCTATGCGGCCGGCAACATCACGCTCGCCAACGCCGTCGGCACCGGCATCGCCGACGACAAGGCGATCTACTCCTACATGCCCGACATCGTGAAATTCTATCTCGGCGAGGAGCCGATCCTGAAGAACGTGCCGACCTGGCGCTGCCGCGAGCCGAAGGACCTCGCCTATGTGCTGGACAACTTGAGCGAGCTCGTCGTCAAGGAAGTGCACGGCTCTGGCGGCTACGGCATGCTGATCGGTCCCGCCGCGACCAAGGCGACGATCGAAGCGTTCCGCGACAAGCTCAAGCGCGAGCCGGAAGGCTTCATCGCCCAGCCCACGCTGGCGCTTTCGACCTGCCCGACCTGCACGGCGTCGGGCCTCGCCCCGCGCCACGTCGATCTTCGCCCCTTCGTGCTCACGGGCAGCAAGAGCACGACGATCGTGCCGGGCGGGCTCACCCGCGTTGCGCTCAAGGAAGGCTCCCTGGTGGTGAATTCGAGCCAGGGCGGCGGCACCAAGGACACCTGGATTTTGGACGAGTAGAGAGATGCTGTCGCGTACCGCCGAAAACCTCTACTGGCTCGCCCGCTACGTCGAACGGGCCGAATATCTCGCGCGCACCATCGATGCGACGCTGCGCGTCACCGCGCTTCCCGCCGCCTATATCGGCAAGACCAATGAATGGGATTCGGCGCTGCTCACCGCCGGCGTCGCCGCGAGCTTCTATCAGGCCTATGAGGAAGCCAACGAGCACAACGTCGTCGAGTATCTCTCGTTCTCCCAGAACAACCCGTCCTCGATCCGAAACTGCATCGAAGCGGCGCGGCTGAACTCGCGCTCGGTGCGCACGGCGCTGACCAGCGAGATGTGGGACACCATCAATTCGGCCTGGATCGAGCTTCAGGCCGTGTGGAGCAAGGGCACCTCGACGCGCGAGGACCTCGCAAAATTCCTGCGCTTTGTGCAGGAGACCTCGCTGCGCTTCGACGGCTCGGCCTATCGGACCATGCTGCGCAACGACGCCTATTGGTTCTCGCGCATGGGCGTGCATCTGGAACGCGCCGACAACACCGCGCGCATCCTCGATGTGAAGTACCACGTGCTGCTGCCCGAGGAGGAGCATGTCGGCGGCCCGCTCGACTTCTACCAGTGGAGCTCGATCCTGCGCTCGGTCTCGGCGCTGACGGCCTATCACTGGGTCTATCGCGAGACGCTGAAACCATGGCTGATCGCGGACCTCCTGATCCTCAACGACACGCTGCCGCGTTCGCTCGCCAGCTGCTACGGCAACCTCGTTCGCAACCTCGACCAGATCGGCGTCGCCTATGGCCGCCAGGGCCCGGCCCAGCGCCACGCCCGCGGCATCCGCAACCGGCTGGAACACAGCAACATGAACGACATTTTCCAGCATGGCGTGCATGAATTCATTCAGGAATTCATCGCGGACAATTCCAGGCTGGGCGAAATCATCACGAAGCAGTATTTGATCTGACCCACGCTGTCGCTCCGGGATGGTCCGAAGCACCAGACCCGGAACCTCGAGATTCTCAGGTGCGCAATTGCGCCCCGGAGTTCGATGCTCGCGCATCGCCCCGGAATGACGGAATCAAAACACCATGCGCCTGCGAATCCTGCACACCACGACCTATCGCTACGAGCCGCCGGCCACCAGCGTGATCCAGATCCTGCGCATGACGCCGGGCAGCCATGACGGGCAGTACGTCGCGGAATGGCAGATCGACGTCTCTACCGACACCAAGCTCGACATGCATGAGGACGCCTTCGGCAACCTCACCCACGTGCTGTCCTGCGGGCCCGTCGGCGACATCCAGATCATTGCCGAAGGGCTGATCGAGACCCACGACACCGGCGGCGTGCTGCGCGGCGCCGATGAGCGTTTTCCCCCCGGCATGTTCCTGCGCGCCACCGACCTCACCTCGGTCAATCCGGCGATGGCGGCGGTCGCACGCCAGTTGCGCAGCGAGGCCGAGAGCGACACGCTGGGCTTCCTGCACACGCTGATGACGCAGGTTGCCGATCACATGACGTTCGACGAGGACCCCACCAACAGCGGCACGTCCGCAGCGGAGGCGTTCACGCTCAAGCGCGGGGTCTGCCAGGATTACGCGCAAATCTTTATTGCCTGCGCCCGCGCCGGCGGCGTGCCGGCGCGCTTCGTCTCCGGGCATTTCCTGCGCGCCGACGACACCCTGCATCAGGACGCCGGCCATGCCTGGGCGGAGGCCTATGTGCCCGATCTCGGCTGGGTCGGCTTCGATCCCGCCAACAGCATCTGCGCTACCGACGCGCATGTCCGCGTTGCGATCGGGCTCGACTATCTCGGCGCGGCCCCGGTGCGCGGCACGCGCTACGGCGGCGGCACGGAAACGCTGACGGTGGCGGTGAAGGTCGAACAGGCCGGCCGCGGCGGGCAGTCGCAATCGCAGTCCCAGCGGCAGGGCTAGGAGTTGCCAGCCGAACGCATTCGGCGTGCTACACTTGCGGGATCTGATCAGACCGGCGAGGTAGCCCATGGCGACTGTGAAACTGCTTTCGGATGATGAACTCTCGGCCGAGGCGCGCGCCGTCTTCGACGATATCCGCAAGGTGCGGAAATCGGACTTCGTCAACAATTTCTGGCGCGCGCTGGCGCATGATCCGAAGACGCTGCGGCGGACCTGGGAGAGCATCAAGGAGGTGATGGCTCCGGGTGCACTCGATCCCAAGGTCAAGGAAATGCTCTACGTTGCGGTGTCGATCGCGCATGGCTGCAGCTACTGCATCCACTCCCACACGGCCGCGGCACGGGCCAAGGGCATGACCGAGGCCGAATATGGCGAGCTGCTCGCCATCGTCGGCATGGCCGCAGAGACCAACCGGCTGGTCACGGCGCTCGGCGTGCCCGTCGACGAGGCGTTTCTGGTCGATGCCGCGGACTGAGCGGCAAAGCTAGCGTCATTCCGGGCTGGCGCTTACGCGCCCCGGAATGACAGCCTTCCCCCGCGGGAATCGGGGGTTTCATGCCTCCCCGAAATTGGCTAGTAATTCCGCGCAAACGCGTTCGGGGACTGGAAATGACCTATTGCTGCGGAATCCTGGTTCGGGACGGTCTGGTGATGATTGCCGACACCCGCACCAATGCCGGCCTCGACAACGTCTCGACCTTCCGCAAGCTGCACATCTTCTCCAAGCCCGGCGAGCGCATCATGGCGATCGCCAGTGCCGGCAACCTCGCCATCAGCCAGTCGGTGCTGTCGACGCTGACCGAGGGCCTCGAAGACCCCAACACGGGCGAGATCGAGACGCTGATGAATGCGCCGACCATGTTCCAGGCCGCCCAGCGCATCGGCCGGGCGATCCGCGCGGTGCATGCCACCGAAGGGCCGGCGCTGAAATCCGAGGACGTCTCCTTCGACGTCTCCTTCCTGTTCGGCGGCCAGATCAAGGGCGCGCGCATGCGCCTGTTCATGGTCTACACCGCCGGCAATTTCATCGAGTGCACCACCGACACGCCCTACCTGCAGATCGGCGAGCACAAATACGGCAAGCCGGTGCTCGACCGCGCCATGCATTACGACGTCGAGCTCTACGAGGCGCTGAAGACGGGCCTGATCTCGATGGACTCGACGATGCGATCGAATCTCGGCGTCGGCCTGCCGATCGATGTGCTGGTGGTGCGCACCGACGCCTGCGAAGCGGATCTCAACCACCGCATCGAGGCGGGCGAGCCTTATTTCCACGACCTGCGCTCACGCTGGTCGGCGGCCTTGCGCGCGGCTCATCAGAACATTCCGCGCCCGCCCTACAAGAACGACAAAGAACCCAAGACCTGACAGAAGAGAAAAGGCAGGAAACGATGAGTGAAGCGAAAAAGATCGCATTGGTGACGGGCGCCGGCACCGGCGTCGGGCGCGCGGCGTCGCTGGCGCTGATGAACACCGGCTTCACCGTGGTGCTCGCAGGCCGCCGGCTCGACATGCTCGAGGAGACGGCGAAGCTCGGACCCGCGGGAAAAAGCCTCTGCGTCACCGCCGACATGACCAAGCCGGACCAGATTGCCGCGCTGTTCGACAAGGTGAAGGCGACCTATGGCCGCCTCGACGTGCTCTTCAACAATGCCGGCATGGGCGCGCCGGCCGTGAACTTCGAGGACCTCAGCCTCGAGCAATGGCAGGCCGTGGTGAACACCAACCTCACCGGCCCGTTCCTGTGCACCCAGCACGCCTTCCGCATCATGAAGGACCAGAGCCCGCGCGGCGGCCGCATCATCAACAATGGCTCGATCTCCGCGCACGCGCCGCGGCCGTTCTCGGCGGCCTACACCTCGACCAAGCACGCCATCACCGGCCTGACCAAGGCGAGCAATCTCGACGGCCGCATGTACGACATCGCGGTCGGCCAGGTCGACATCGGCAATGCCGCGACCCCGATGACCGATCGCATGGTCAACGGCCCCGGCGTGCTGCAGCCCGACGGCACCACCAAGCACGAGCCGCGCATGGACGCGAAAGCGGTCGGCGATGCCGTGGCCTACATGGCCAGCCTGCCGCTCGATGCCAACGTGCTGACCATGACGGTGATGGCGACCAAGATGCCGTTCGTGGGGCGGGGCTGAACAAAAAGCGCGAAAACAACCCCATGCACAATAGGGATCTCATTGATTCCTCTATGCTCTATCCGCGACATTCATTACGGCAGCAATCTAGGGCATCGGTCTCGTGCCCCGGACGCAGCGCGGCATGCAATGACGCGCTGCTGAGCCGGGGCCCATGCCTCCGCGATCTCGTGCTTGGCCTTATGGGTCCCGGCTCTGCGCCGCAACGCTGATGCGTTGCGGCTTGTCCGGGACACGAGACTTCCCCTACTCCAGGCTCTCCACCTTCCGCAGGGTTGGAAACAGCTTCATCCACAACAGCGCCACGGCAACCGTGCAGACGCCGCCGAGCACGGCGGCGGGCATGGCGCCGAACAGGGCGGCCGTGAGGCCGCTCTCGAACTGGCCGAGCTGGTTCGAGGCGTTGATGAACAGGAAATTCACCGCGCCGACCCGGCCGCGCATCTCGTCGGGCGTCGACAGCTGCACCAGCGAGAAACGGATCACGACGCTGATCGTATCGGCCGCACCCAAAACGGCGAGCGACAGTACCGACAGCCACATCCAGGACGACAATGCGAACACGATGGTGGCGAGGCCGAACACGATCACGGCCTGGAACATGCGCAGGCCCACATGCCGCGAGATGGTATGTCGCGCCAGCACCATGGTCATCAGCAAAGCGCCGACCGCCGGCGCGGCGCGCAGCACGCCGAGCCCGACCGGGCCGGCCTGCAGGATGTCGCGGGCATAGATCGGCAGCAGCGCCGTGACGCCGCCGAACAGCACGGCGAACAGATCGAGCGAGATGGTACCGAGGATCGCCGGGTTGCTGCGAATGAAGCGGACCCCGGCGAAGATGTCGTCCGAGTCCACCCCCTCCTTTGCGATCGCCTGCGGGCGCGGGCGGATGAAGCCGGTCAAGATCATCCCCAAGACCCAGAACAGGACCATCACGGCATAGGCAAGGTGCGGGGCGACCGCATAGGCGATGCCGCCGAGCGCAGGTCCCGTGATGGTCGCGACCTGCGCCGCCCCGCTGGAGACGGCAGTGGCGCGCTGGAGCGAGCCCTGCGGCGCGATCAGCGGCAGCAGCGCCGCCGTGGTCGGGCTCTCGAACGCGCCGGCGATCCCGAGCAGGAAGGTCGCGATGAAGATCTGCACCTCGCTGACCGCGCCGAGATAGGTGATGGTTGCAAGATAGAGCGCGGTCGCGGCCTCCACCAGCTGGCAGAGCTGGACCACACGCTTGCGCTCGTAGCGGTCGGCGGCGTGGCCGGCGACGAACACCAGAAGCGCGGTGGGCAGAAACTGGACGAGACCGACCATGCCGAGGTCGAAGGCCGAGCCGGTGAGATCGTAGATCTGCCAACCGATCGCGACGGCCGCGATCTGGCTGGAGAAGCGCGACAGGCTGCGTGAGAGCAGGAAGAACAGGAAGGCACGGTGGGCGAGAAGCGCGCCGGCGCTGACCGATCGATGTCCGGATATTGGCTGCTCTGGCATCGCCTGTTGGATCACCCTCTGACCGCTCTTTCCCTCGATGGCCTCCCGCGTGGCCGAGGTGACCCCGCTTGTCAACACCGGCGCGTTTCCAGCTGCTCCGGCATTGCCTTTGCAGCGCAGGCGCGGCCATAATCATTGAGGGTTTGGGGACACCATGCTGCGCTTGCAATCGGCACTCGGCATTTTCGCATTGCTGTTGATCGCCTTCGCGTTGGCGGAGAATCGGCGCGCCGTGTCGCTGCGCCAGGCGGCGATCGGCCTCGCCGCGACCTTCGTCACCGCCCTCGTGCTGCTGAAGCTGCCGGTCGTCGCCCATGCCTTCGGTGCCATCAACGACGCGGTCGGCGCGATCTCGGCGGCCTCGCGGGCCGGCTCCGCCTTCGTGTTCGGCTATGTCGGCGGCGGAGCCCTGCCCTTCGACCTGAAGGCGCCGGGCGCGGACTTCATCCTCGCGTTCCAGGCGCTGCCGATCGTGCTGGTCATGAGCGTGCTGACGACGCTGTTGTTCTATTGGCGCGTGCTGCCACCGATCGTCCGCGGCATGGCCTGGCTCTTGGAGCGCACACTGGGCGTCGGCGGCGCGGTCGGGCTCTCGACCGCCGCCAACATCTTCCTCGGCATGGTCGAGGCGCCGCTGTTCGTGCGGCCGTATCTGGCACAGATGACGCGCAGCGAGTTGTTCCTGGTGATGACCGGCGGCATGGCCGGCATCGCCGGCACCGTGCTGGTGCTCTACGCGACGCTGCTGGCCCCGCTCATTCCCGACGCCGCCGCGCATTTCGTCATCGCCTCCGTGCTCGGGGCGCCGGCGGCGATCCTGGTCAGCCTGATCATGGTGCCCGAGACATCCGACAAGCGCACCGGCGGCGCGCTGGAGCATCCGCAAATGGAGATCGCCAGCACGATGGACGCGATCGTCAAAGGCACCAGCGCCGGCATCGAGCTGCTGATCAACATCGTCGCGATGCTGCTGGTGCTGGTGGCCCTGGTCTATCTCGTCAACGCAATCCTCGGCCTGCTCCCGCACGTCGGCGGCGCCGCGATCTCGCTGCAGCGGCTGCTCGGTCTCGTCATGGCGCCGGTGTGCTGGCTGATGGGATTGCCGTGGGATCAGGCGATCACCGCCGGCAGCCTGATGGGCACCAAGACCGTGCTGAACGAATTGATCGCCTATGTCGACTTCTCGAAGCTGCCGCTCGATACGCTCGATCCGCGCTCGCGCCTGATCATGCTCTATGCGATGTGCGGCTTCGCCAATTTCGCCAGCCTCGGCATCATGATCGGCGGCTTAGGGGTGATGGCGCCGGAGCGGCGCGAGGAGATCAACGCGCTGGGGCTGAAGTCGATCGTGTCGGGGACGCTGACGACGTGTCTGATGGGGGCGGTGGTGGGAGTGCTGGCGTAGGTCTCTCCGCCTGTCATTGCGAGCCACCGGGTCCGCGCGTAGCGCGGCCCGATGACAAGCTCCGCGAAGCAATCCAGACATGCGTCCGCGGAGACAGTCTGGATTGCTTCGTCGCAAGAGCTCCTCGCAATGACGGCGGTGAGAGTCTTTGCATCAACCGCACAATTTCGACTTCTGCAGGATACGGCGAACCTCAGCTATCTTGGCGCGGCACGGCTCGGCCGCCATGGCCTTTGCCTCGCTGGTTCGCCCCTGCGCCCATAGCAACACCGCCATCAGGCCCTGCGCGCCGGAACGCACCGGCCCTCCCGCCACGTCCGAGGCTGCCAGCGACATGGCGGTTCGCGCCTCCGACTCGGCCGCACTGAGGTTCGCCTGCTCCAGGAAGAAGACGGCACGGTAGACGTGAGCCCGCGCGTCCTTTGGGTAGCGGGTGACAAGATCGAGCGACCGGCTGACCATCTCGTTAGCCTTCACCGACACTTCCGACGCACGGATATAGTGCGCGGCATCGGCCATGTAAGCCGAATAATGCGCGGCGGCGAAGCCGGCGCAAACGAGAGATCCGATGAATCCCGCGAGCAACGTTATGCTCGCGCTACGCGGCAGGCTGTCATAAGACCAGAAGGCGAGCCACGGCGTGACGGCGAGCGCGGCGCCGGCCACCGCACCGCCTGCATGGGCATAATAGTTGACGTTGCCGGACGCGCCGAAGGCGAGCGGCAGCAGTGCGGGCACACCGAAGAACAGCGACGTCTTCAGCCTCGATATGGTTTGATCGGCGTCCGCTTCGGGATCGAAGCTCGCAACGAACAGCGCTGCGATCAGCCCGGTGATGGCGCCGGACGCACCGACGCCGACCGTGCCGGAGCCGTTGCCCAGCAGCGAGCCGGCCTCACCGGCCAATGCACCGGCGATAAAGATCAAGGCAAACCAGCCGCGGCCGATCAGCGATTCCAGCCTGACCCCGACGATGAACAGCGCCACGCAATTGCTCACGAGATGCCAGCCGCTGCCATGCAGAAGCGGCGCAAGGCCGATCCGCCACCACTCCCCCCGTCCGACGACGAGATCGTAGCCGGACGCGCCTTGAGCGATCAGCGAGCGCACATCGAGGTCGCCGTCTCGCGCAATGTCGATGGCCAGGCTGCGTTGCAGAACGAAGATCAGGAGCAGACCGAAGATCAGGCCGATGGTGAGGAAGGGGATATCGGCCAGAAGCTTGTTGTCGGCAAAAAACCTCTCCTCGCTTGAAGAGGGCTCCTCTACGGCGACCGGCACGGGGGCCGGTCGAAACGATGCTCTTGGAGCTGGCGCTACGGTGCCGCGTCGGCCAAAAGTGTTGGTCGCCATGAAAGCATTCTCGCGTTGTCACAGCCTTGAGTTGACGCGAGAGGTATTTGCGACTGGTTAGCACCGAGTTTGCGGGGCGGCTGAAATCATCCCGATTGCTGACCGCCCGGTTTAGCCGATTGACCGCATTTTAGCGATCAAGAGTCGCGCGCTTACGCCTTCAGCTCCACCGTCTTGAACTCGGCGGGGAGGATCACCTCCAGCAGCTCCACGTCGTCCGAATAGTCCAGGATCATGTGCCTGATCTTCGGCGGCTGCGTCCAGGCGCTGCCTTGCTTCATCAAGGTCTCGCCCTGCCCTTCCATATAGGTCTTCACCCAACCCTTGAGCACGTAGACCATCTGGAATTCGACGTCGTGATAGTGGAGCTTGGAGACCTCGGCCGGGTTGCAGGGGCCTTGCAAGCGGATCACATGCGCCTGCGCGAGGCCGTGGGTCGCCTCGGCGATGCCGAGATCGCGGTACTTCGCGTAGGCACGCAGGCCGTCGGCCTTGAAGTCTTCCTCGCGGTGATGGCTGACGGCGATGCGCTGCTTCGGACGTGCGGGCTTTTTCGGCGCGGCAGTGCGCGCCTTCGCCTTCACGGCCTTGCGTGCGGAGGATCGCGCCGCCGCCTTGGCGCCGCTCCGCTTCTTGACCGCGGCTTGAGCTGCGCTGCGCGATTTCACCTTCTTGGCCATGGCTGCCTCCCGTCGTTATTGTGAAGAGAGGCTAGCACAGAAATGCGCGCGTGTAGGATCGGTAGAGCTCTTGCGAAACCCATCATCCCAGGATTTGCGAAGGCAATGGGTTTCGCCTCGCCACCCTGCGCTACGGGTGATCAGCTCAATGCAAGCGGAACACGCCGTCGACGGCGCGGAGCTCGGCCGGCTTGATCAGCTTGCAATGCGCCACCGTGACCGAATGCAGGGGGCCGTCGAGCTTCTCCTGCCAGAACGCCAGGAAATCGGTCAGCGCGGGGAATTTCGGAAACATGTCGTAGTTCTGCCAGACATAGGTCTGCAGCAGCGAAGGATGATCCGGCATCCGATAAAGAATTTGTGCCGTCGTCAGCCCGTAGCCCAGCATCTGCTTCCGGAAATCGTCGGAAACACCCCCAACGCGCAGTCCCATGCCAAACCTCCTTTGCAGGAGCGCATTCGGCGAGTGGCTTGTCCGTGCCCCGGGGAGCCACCCGGAAACGATGCGCTCACAGACGAGAAATGTGACGCAAACTGACAACTCATCTCAAGCCCGAAAGTTTAACAAGCTGTTGAAATTCAATGCTTTAGCAGCAGATGCTTCCCCGTGCTAATACGGCCTTCCAGGAGCCTCAAAGAGGCCTCCGAGGCTGGTTAACGATGGCAATGGGTTTCTGGCAGTCCGCGCTTTCGGCTGCTAATTTTTCTGCTACAAACCCTTGCCCCCGCAAAATTCCTGTCCTATTTCAGCGTCGCCCGTGCTAGCACTCGCGGGCAACGATTGCTAACAATCTCAAAATCCTCAACTCGTGCAAATATTTAGGAGGACTGCATGAAATTCCGTCCGCTTCACGACCGCGTCGTGGTCAAGCGCATCGACGCAGAAGAGAAGACCGCTGGCGGCATCATCATTCCCGACACTGCCAAGGAAAAGCCCTCCCAGGGCGAAGTCGTCGCCGTTGGCCCCGGTGGCCGCGACGAAGCTGGCAAGCTGATCCCGATCGACCTGAAGGTCGGTGACCGCGTGCTGTTCGGCAAGTGGTCCGGCACCGAGGTCAAGATCGACGGCCAGGACCTGCTGATCATGAAGGAGAGCGACGTGATGGGCGTTCTCGAAGTCAGCGAGTCCAAGAAGAAGGCGGCTTAAGAGCCCCTCTCCTCCCTCCAGTCAAACCGATCCAAGGAAAAATCCAGATGGCAGCCAAAGAAGTCAAATTCTCGGTTGAAGCGCGCGACAAGATGCTGCGCGGCGTCGACGTTCTCGCCAACGCGGTGAAGGTCACGCTCGGTCCGAAGGGCCGCAACGTCGTGCTCGACAAGTCGTTCGGCGCTCCCCGCATCACCAAGGACGGCGTCACCGTCGCCAAGGAGATCGAGCTCGACGACAAGTTCGAGAACATGGGCGCGCAGATGGTGCGCGAAGTCGCCTCCAAGTCCGCCGACGCGGCCGGCGACGGCACCACCACCGCCACCGTGCTCGCCCAGGCGATCGTGAAGGAAGGCGCCAAGTCGGTCGCCGCCGGCATGAACCCGATGGACCTCAAGCGCGGTATCGACCTCGCGGTCGAAGCCGTCGTGGCTGACCTCGAGAAGAACTCGAAGAAGGTCACCTCGAACGACGAGATCGCCCAGGTCGGCACCATCTCGGCCAACGGCGATGCCGAGATCGGCAAGTTCCTCGCCGACGCCATGAAGAAGGTCGGCAACGAGGGCGTCATCACCGTCGAGGAAGCCAAGTCGCTCGAGACCGAGCTCGACGTGGTCGAGGGCATGCAGTTCGACCGCGGCTACATCTCGCCCTACTTCGTCACCAACGCCGACAAGATGCGCGTTGAGATGGACGACGCCTACATCCTCATCAACGAGAAGAAGCTCTCCTCGCTGAACGAGCTGCTGCCGCTGCTCGAGGCCGTGGTGCAGACCGGCAAGCCGCTGGTCATCGTCGCCGAGGATGTCGAAGGCGAGGCCCTCGCGACCCTGGTCGTGAACCGCCTGCGCGGCGGCCTGAAGGTCGCGGCCGTCAAGGCTCCGGGCTTCGGCGACCGCCGCAAGGCCATGCTGCAGGACATCGCGATCCTGACCGGCGGCCAGGCCATCTCGGAAGACCTCGGCATCAAGCTCGAGAACGTCACGCTCAACATGCTCGGTCGCGCCAAGAAGGTGATGATCGACAAGGAGAACACCACGATCGTCAACGGCGCCGGCAAGAAGGCCGACATCGAGGCGCGCGTGGCCCAGATCAAGGCGCAGATCGAGGAGACCACCTCGGACTACGACCGTGAGAAGCTCCAGGAGCGTCTCGCCAAGCTCGCGGGCGGCGTCGCGGTGATCCGCGTCGGCGGCGCGACCGAGGTCGAGGTGAAGGAGCGCAAGGATCGCGTTGATGACGCGATGCATGCGACCCGCGCTGCGGTCGAGGAAGGCATCGTCCCGGGCGGCGGCGTCGCCCTGCTCCGTGCCTCCGAGCAGCTCAAGGGCCTGCGCACCAAGAACGACGACCAGAAGACCGGCGTCGAGATCGTGCGCAAGGCGCTGTCGGCGCCCGCTCGCCAGATCGCGATCAACGCCGGTGAAGACGGCTCGGTGATCGTCGGCAAGATCCTGGAGAACAAGGCCTACAATTACGGCTTCGACTCCCAGACCGGCGAATATGCCGACCTCGTCAAGAAGGGCATCATCGACCCGACCAAGGTGGTCCGCACCGCGATCCAGAACGCAGCCTCGGTGGCCGCGCTCCTGATCACCACGGAAGCCATGGTTGCCGAGCTGCCCAAGAAGGGCGGCGCCGGCCCGGCGATGCCCCCCGGCGGCGGCATGGGCGGCATGGACTTCTGATCCAGCCGTTCAGGCACAATACGAAATGCGAAACCCCGGCAGCGATGCCGGGGTTTTTGTTTTGGGATTCGCCAAACGACAGCGGCTCGCCCGTAGCCTGGATGGAGCGCAGCGCAATCCGGGGTAGCTTGCGCGACGCGGCCAGTTCTCCCGGATTACGCTTGCGCTCCATCCGGGCTACGGACTGCCCCGAAATGACGGCCCCCCTCACTCCACCTTCCCGATCCGCTCGAAGCGCGGCTCGCCGTCCTCGTCGAGCGACCAGTAGATCCGCGTCACCTTGCCGATGAGATTGTCCATCGGCACGAAGCCGAATGTCGACAGCATGCGACTGTCGGTGGAATTGTCGCGGTTGTCGCCGAGCACGAAAAAGTGGCCCGGCGGCACCGTGAAGACGTTGGTGTTGTCGAGGTAGCCGTCGTCGGCGCAGTCGTAGGTCACATAGGACGCGCCGCTCGGCAGCGTCTCGCGCCAGCGCTTGACGGCCGCGCGGTCGTCGACACCGCAGGCGTCGCCGGCAGGTGTCGCCTCCAGGGCGACGCGGGTCACCGGGCGGCCGTTGAGGATGAGGTGGCCCTGCCGCATCTGGATGCGGTCTCCGGGCAGGCCGACGACGCGCTTGACGTAGTCGACAGAACCGTCCTTCGCCGTCCGGAACACGACGATGTCGCCATATTCGGGATCGGCGGCGAGGATGCGGCCCGAAATCCAGGACGGCGCGAACGGAAGGGAATAGCGGCCATACCCGTAGGCATATTTCGCGGCAAAGACGTAATCGCCGACCATGAGCGTCGGTGTCATCGAACCGGACGGAATGTTGAACGGCTGATACAGGACGAAGCGAAACAGGATCACCGGCGACCACAGCACCGGGATCATGAGGATCAGGACGACGATCGCCTTCCAGTCGCTGGATCGCGCCGCGGGGCGGATCGATTCCTGAAGAGCGGTCATGTGCCTTCCCTGATCAAGACGTTGCGGCGCCTAGATTACGCAACCTGCGAGCGCGCTCAATCCCCGGCGAACTCAAATTGGTCGCGCTCCGCGCCGATCGCGTTCATCGCAGACGGCGGCAACGCAGATGTGAAGGGCCGCCCGTGGGCGGCCCTTCGGTTCATGCGCTCTCGGGCGCCTTCAGGCGCACGAGCCTGGTCAGGAGGGCATCGAGCCCCTGGCCGTCCCCGGCATGGAGGTCGATGCGGCCGACCTTCTCGACCAGCCGCTCCAGCGACTCCAGCTCCTTGAGCCGGAGCAGCAGGGGGTTCTCCTCCATCAGGCGGGCGGTGTTCAGGAGCGAACGCGTCGCCGCGGTCTCCTCCTGCCGGCGGATCAGGTTCGCCTTCGCGACCCGCTCCGCTTCCACCACCTTGTTCACCAGCTCCCGGATCTCGCCGGGCAGGATCACGTCCTTGACGCCGAGCTCGGTCACCTCCACGCCGGACTCTGCGACGCGTGCCCGCACATAGTCGCGCAGCTCCGCATCCAGCGCCGCCTTCGCCGACAGCACCTCGTCCAGCGTCCGGCTAGCTACCGCTTCGCGGATCGCGAACTGCACCAGGCGGTACAGCCACGCATCCACGTCGGGCACGGTCGCAACCGTGCGCTCGGGATCGACCACCTTACGGAACGCCGTCAGCGTCACCCGCAGCGCGATGCGATCCTTGGTCAGCATCTCCTGCGCAGTGATCTCGACCGCCTGGGGCCGCAGGTCGAGGCGCTTCACCTCGATCTTGCGGCCGACGGTCCAGAAGGCGTGCCGGCCGGGCGCGAGCCGCTCGGTGAGCCGGCCCTCGACATAGAGCAGGCCCGCCTCGTGGTTCTCGACCACCGTCTCCGACGTCACGGCCGAACGGTTGCGCTCGATCATGGCCAGATGCCGCGCGCTGACCTTGGGATCAGCGGACACATCGATGCGCTCGACATCGATGCGCGTTGCGACCTTCCAGTAGACGCGCACCTGCCAGGGCGTCATCAGATGCACGGGCCGGCCGTCGAGGCTGACGATGGCGATCTCGTCCGCCTTGGTCTCGACCGCCTCGAACAGCTCGGCGGCAAGATCGGGCCGCGCGGCCTTCAACACGGCATAGCGCTCCGCGGGAAATTCGCTGCGGACCACGTCGAGCACCTCGGCCTTCAGCTCGTGCAGGGGATCGAACAGGCGATGCTTGCCGGGCGCGAGCACGCGCACGAGCTGCCCGTTGCGCATCAGCAACGCACGCTCGCCATCCTTCACCGTCACGTTCAGCATCAGCAAATGCCAGGTCTTGTTCAAAGTCATGGCACGCCTCCTTCATTTGCGCCCGGCCGTTTGCCGGACAACTGTTTCGGTCGCAAAAGGATTTGAGGACGCGGACGACGCTTCCTGGGAGATCAACGGGCCGAGGCTTGAGCCTGCGTGACGACGGGCGCACGCGCGCGATCGCGCGAGACGTGTCGCGCGGTCATGCGGAGCCACCCGGCATCGGCGCAAGCGGTATCTACCCGCGGCGCAAAGCCGGTCTCACAGTGTCGTTGTTCGGACGAAAGCCTTTTGGGCAATGCGGCCGGACGGCGACTGAAGCGCGCGTCCGGTCCCCTTCAGAGGTATCAGCTTTTCAGGCTGAAACGGAGCGCTGGAGCGGGATTCGAACCCGCGACAGGATGAGTCACAATCATCTGCTCTACCAAACTGAGCTATCCTTTGTGCAAGAGACCGGAATCGAACCGATGCCTTCGGGTGTTCAACCCGACGCTCTCCATGAGCTACGTCCTGCGTTTCTCCTTCATTCGGCGGAACACGAAACCGGAAGACCGGCCCGCGCCAGTCGGGATCTCAGCGAGCCCGAACTCATGGCCTAGCGAAGGACGGCGCTAATAGACCAGGCACGTTCGGGTTGCAAGGGGCAGGTTCAAGATTTTTCGTCGCACCTTGTGCGCAGCGGCGCGATCGTCACAGCGAGACATCGCCTCAACTGCGCGACATCTCCTGGAAACACGCCCTCACCCAGTCGATGGTCACGCGCGCTGCAGCGTCGCGCTTGAGATGGTTCTGCACCAAGAGCCAGACGTCGCGGCGCTTCGGCAGCAGCGTGGCGCGCAGGCGGCGATCACCCAGCAGATCCGCGCAAACATATTCCGGCAACACGCCTGCGGCCTGATGCGCGCGGATCAGGTTGCGGATGACACGAACGTTGTCGGTGACGCAGCGCGCGCGGGCCTTCTTCGTGCGCAGGAATTGCATCTCGGGAATGGTCCCGAGCTCGTCCGGATAGGCGCACAGCATCGGCTCGCTCTCGGTCGCATCAGGCTCGAAATAGTAGAGCCTGATATCGCCGAGCTTCGAGATCGCGAAGTCGCCCTTGTCAGGCTTGCGCAGCCGGATGGCGAGATCGGCCTCCCAGCGCGAAAACTTGACGTTCTCGCTCGAGGTGAGGAATTGCAGGGTCAGGCCGGGATTGGCACGCAGGAAGTCGCTCGCGCGGGGCGACAGCACCTCCTCGGCGACGGTGTTGGTGGAGGCGATCCGCAGGCGTCCCACCGGACCTTCCAGACTCTCACTGAGGCGGCCGATCTCGGCGGCATGTGTGGCCATCGCCTCGACATGCGCCAGCACCGCCTCGCAACTCCGCGTCGGCCTGCGGACGCCGTCAGCGGCCTCGAACAGACGCAAACCGAGCGCACGCTCGATGCGCGACAGCCTGCGCCCGACCGTCGTCTCGTCGATGCGCAGCCGCGCGCTGGCGCCCGCGTAGGTGCCCTCGTCCCTGACGGCAGCGATGATGCGCAGATCGTCCCAGTTCATTGCGCGAGGCTACACCGGCCCCGAGGACCCTGCAATATCGCAGCCACCCGCTGCAATATCCCTGCATATCGGCAGGCCTCCGCGGCGCTATGTTCGTTCAGCCTTTTGCTCCGGAGATTTCCATGACGACCGCAAAGACCCTGCTGCAGCTCGCCGGCGCCGATCTCAATCCGCCGCGCCTCGCCGACGCCGCGCTGGTGCTGATCGATATCCAGAACGAGTATCTCGAAGGTCCTCTCGCCTTGCCCGAGGCGAGACCTGCGATCGCGCGGGCTGCTGCGCTCCTGGCACGGGCTCGCGAGAGCGGCGCCGCGATCTTCCATATCGCCCATCGCGGCAAGGCCGGCAGCCTGTTCGATCGCGGCGCAGACCGCGGCGCCATCGTCGCCGAACTCAGCCCCCGTACCGGCGAGCTGGTGATCGAGAAGGAGTTGCCGAATGCGTTCGCCGGCACTGATTTGCGGGCGCGTCTTGCCGAAACCGACAGGAAGAACATCGTGCTGGCCGGCTTCATGACGCATATGTGCGTCAGCTCCACCGCACGAGCCGCGCTCGACCTCGGTTTTCGCACGACGATCGATGCCGATTCCTGCGCCACGCGCGACCTGCCGGACGGCCGCGGCGGCACGCTGGATGCTCGGACCATCCATGAAGTTGCACTCGCCGAGCTATCCGACCGCTTCGCCATCATCGCGCGCGGCGACGCACTGAAATAACGGAGCAACGCGATGCTGCAACTCTATTTCTCGCCGATGGCCTGCTCGCTCGCGAGCCGCATCGCGCTGATGGAAGCAGGCCTCGAGGCTCGCTATCATCTGGTGCATCTCAGGACCAAGCAGGTCGTGGACGACGGCAGCGACTTCCTCGACGTGTCACCGAAGGGCGCGGTGCCGGTCCTGGTGCTGGAGAACGGCGAGCGGCTGACGGAGAGCGCAGCGGTGCTGCAATACATCGCCGATGTGAAGCCGGAGGCACGCCTTGCGCCGCGGTTCGGCGATCCCGATCGCTATCGCCTGCAGGAATGGCTGAGCTTCGTCGGAACCGAGATCCACAAGGCGTTCCTGTTTCCGACCTTCTGGTACAAGGACGACGGCTCGCTCGCCAAGCCGCGTGCACGGATCCCGCAGACCCTGTCGGTGCCGTCAGCGCATCTGGCGGGCCGCGAATTCCTCGTCGGCAACGGCTTCACCGTGGCAGATGCCCATCTCACCTGGGCCTTGCTGCTGCTCCGTCCGGCAGGGGTCGACATCGCGCAATGGCCGCCGCTCGCGGCCTATCTCGAACGCATGCAGGCGCGGCCGGCAGTGAAGGAAGCGATCGCGACCGAGATGGCGCTGCGCAAGACCTTGGCGGCCTGAGCGCGCCTCACTCCACGTGCGCCAGCACCGCGAGCTTGCGGATGCCCTTGTTGCGGTAGGCATCGAGGAACGCGTAATAATCCCTGAACGACACGCAGCCGTTGGAATCGCCGTTCGGCCCGAGCATGAAGGTGTGCGCGAGCAGGCCGTCGCGACCATGGATCGCGCTCTCGCCACCGATCGGCGTCAGGCGCAGCGCCGGCACGCCGTGGAACAGCGCCTCGCGCGGCTTCAGCGTATAGATGTGCGGCGGCGTCACGCCGCGCATGCGGATTTTCGAGGAGCGCGGATCGTCGAGATTGGAGCCGAGGCCCGAATGCGCCTCGAGCCTGGTGCCGTCGGGCAAATACACGGTCTTGGCGGTGATGTCGTAGACTGCGGTGTCGCGCTCATAGGGCGGCGCGCCGCCGAGCATCGGATTCTGCTCCTTCGGCGCGATCGACGCGGTCACACTGGCATCGGCCGAGGCATAGGCGAGCAGTCCGCCGGACGGCTCGCGCTTGCCCCAAAGCTTGTCCACCATCGACTGGCGCGGTCCGGTGATCGACATCACCGCGGCCTTGGCCCTGTCGGCGAATGACTTCGGCTTTGCCTCGGGTCCCGGCACGATCTCGGCCGGGTCGGCCGAGGCCAGCTGCATCTGGCCCTCCGCCGCGCGCTTGGCCTTGTCGGAGGTCTTGTCAGTGGATTTGGCCGCCGGCTTCAGCGCGTCTGCGACCTTCGCGATCACGCTCTGCTTCGGGGCGTCTTTGGCTGCCGCAACCTGGGTCGCGGGTGCGGCGCTGGCGGCATTCGACGGCACGCCCTGCGTCGCGGCCGCGGCAAAGCGCTCGTTGAACATCTCGCGCGAGATCGGAGCTGCGACCTGGAGCCGGTCAGGCAGCAGCGCGAAGGTTTCCTTGATGGCCTCCCCGGCCTCGCGCAGCGCCACCTTGGGCGCGCGCTTGATCACCGGCTCGTCGTAGCCGATGCTGCCGACGGTCGGATAGACGCTCGCGCCGAAGATGTTGCTGTGGATGGTCCAGCCGGCGCCCATCACGACGCAGCCGATCGCCGCGGCGCCGAGCCAATTGGTGGTGGTCATTTTCCGGGAAGGCTTCCGAAGAGAATTCTTGCCAGGATTTTTGGACTTCCGTGCCGCGTTACTCTGCGCAGCGATACTCGTACTCATTCGCCTTGCGTCCAGGACGGTGTCACTCAGTCCCCCCTTTCGAAGTGCCGCTGGTCACGATCCGGGAACAGCATCTCGCAGAGGGTCGGAGCGTCATTAAGGCGACTTTTAGTTAAATGCGGATTAAGTTCGGGCGGATGTCGGGCAACGCGTTAACGTTGTCCCGTTTTGAGAAAAAAGCCCGCAGAAGTACGGACTTAGTCGCGTTTGTTAACCATAATTCTCGGCTGGATCGGGCGATCAGCAGACGTCTCACGGCCGCCTCTCTAGGCGCATCCAACCAAGTCATTTTCGTGGTCTTCAATACCCTGATGATAGCGGGGAAGGGTTGCGCGAGGCTGGTGCATCCGGCTCCGCCTTCGCCTCTCCCCGCTTGCGGGCAGAGGCCGGAATGCGCGCTTTGACTGAAAGTTGATCGCACCTGACTGGAAAATGCCGCAGCAAGAAAATAGCTGCGAGAAGCGGCACTTTTCAGCAGCCTCTGCGTGTGATACGGTACCGTATCATCCCGCCCTGACCTGTGCCGAGCACGCAAACGGAGGCTGGCATGAGAGGGATCGCGCGCGCGGGGCTTTTCGCCCTGGCGGGGTCGTTTCTGTTGATTGGATCTGCGACTGCGCAGCCTGCGGCCGATACCGGCTGCACGGCGTCGCCGTCGGCTGCCGGGACGCAGACCTGGCGCTGCGACAACGGCATCACCATCGTTGCGGAAAACGGCGCCAGATTTGAACTTAAGGACGCCAACCGCGACGGACATATAGACTCCGTGGAGTTGAGCAGCAAAGCGCTGCTGATCGAGGTGCCCAAGAAGCCGCGCGGCAATCCCTTCAAGGTGCTGACGCCGCAAGCGATTGCCGCGGTGCGCGGCACGAAATGGGCGGTCGATGTCGCTGACGCCAAGACGTCCGTGTTCGTCGCAGACGGCCGGGTCGGCGTGAGCCGCAGGGCTCGTGGACGCGCCGTCGTGCTCGGACCCGGTGAAGGCGTCGATGTCGAGGCAACCGGCCCGTTGACCGTCAAGACATGGGGCCAGCCGCGCGTCGATGCGCTGATGGCAAGACTCGGGCAATGAGCCCGGGTCAACCAGGCCCGGCCCGTGAGATTTGGACAATAGAGATTGCAAGACGACCGCATGCGCAGCCGACGCGTTCAGATCCTGGTGGCACTCGTCCTCACCGCGCTGTGGGGCGCGGGAATCTATGCCACGCACGCCGACGGCCATCTGCGCTTTCTGGACCGCCTCGAAGCCACGTTGACGGATTGGCGGACGCAGGCCCGCGGCGTGCAGCGTCCGCCGGATCTCGTCACCATCGTCGCGATCGACGACACCGTGGTGAAGCGCGGCGGCAGCTATCCGCTGCCGCGCGCCGATCTCGCCCGCGTGGTCGACACCATCGTGCAGTTCAAGCCGAAGGTGGTGGCGATCGACCTGCTGCTGGTCGACCGTAGCGCCGCGATCGGCGATGCGACGCTGGCCAACACGCTGGCCACCGGCCCCATGGTGCTCGCCGCCGCGGCGATCTTCCCCTCCGCCAGCGAAACCGTGGCCCCCAGCCGCGAAGGTCCCCTCGCCGTGCTGCCGGAGGCCGAACGCTTCCTGCAGCCATTGCCCGCATTCGCCGTTCACGCCGAGGTCGGCGTCGTCAACGTCGCCACAGGGCAATCAGGCTCGCCGCTCGCGGTGCCGATGCTGTTCAAGACACGCGACAAGGTCGAGCTGTCGTTTCCGTTGCGCGTCGCGGCCCGCGCGCTCGACAAGCCGCTGACCGTCGCGCCGGGCCATCTCATGCTTGGCGATCGCCTGGTGCCGACCGACAGCAATCTGGCATTGCCGATCACCTATTACGGCCCGCGGCGCACCATCCGTACCGTCAGCGCACAGAGCATCTTCGACGGCACGCTCGATCGCGCGGCCATCGAGAACCGGATCGTCGTGATCGGCGCATCCGTCGCCGGCGGCGGCGACTTCTATCCGACGCCGTTCGATTCCCTGATGCCCGGCGTCGAAGTGGTCTCGACCGCGATCACGCATCTCGTCGCCGGCGACACCATCGTGCGTGACCACAGGGTCCGCATTGCCGACGCGCTCACGGCGATCCTGCTGCCGATGCTGCTGGTCGGCCTGCTCGCCTGGCAGCGCATCGCGCTCGGCACCATGGCCGCGGCCGCGGTGATGATCGCCTGGGCCGGGCTCAATTTGTTCGCGTTCACGCACGGCGTCTGGCTGAACGCGGCGACCACCCTCGCCGCCGCAGTGCCGCCGGTTGCGGTCTTTGCCGGCGTGCAGCTTTGGGCCGGAGGCCGCCGCACGCAGTATTTCGCCGCCCAGAGCCGGTCGCTTGCGCAATTCCAGGCTCCGGCGGTGCAGGAGTGGCTGGCGCGAGATCCGAACTTCCTGTCAAAACCCGTCCGGCAGAATGCAGCCGTGGTCTTCGTCGATCTCTCCGGTTTCACCGGTCTGAGCGAGCGGATCGATCCGGACGAGCTCACGGATATTCTGAAGGCGTTTCATGCGCTGATCGACCGGATCGCGATCGATTGCGGCGGCATGATCACCGGCTTTCTCGGCGACGGCGCCATGATCCTGTTCGGGCTGCCGCGCGCGATGCCCGACGATTCGGCGCGCGCGCTGAAATGCGCGGTCGATCTGCATCGCGGCCTCGCACGTTGGATCGCCTCGCTGCCGCCGGCGATCGCAGATCAGCTCGGCTTCAAGATCGGCGCGCATTACGGCCCCATCGTCGCCTCGCGGCTCGGCGAAAGCCATCAGCACATCACGGCGACAGGCGACACCGTCAACGTCGCAAGCCGGCTGATGGAGATAGCCGCCCAGAACGGTGCGCGCCTCGCGCTGAGCGACACGCTACTGGATGCGGCCGACTTCCAGGGCGCGCCCGACGGCGTTCTGTCCGGCCCCCTGCTCGCCCAGGTCCGCGGCCGCTCCGGCGTCGTGACCGTCTGGTTCTGGCGCGATCGCGACGGGCCGGGCCAGGACGCGGCCAAGGCCGAGATGATGGGCTGAGTAGCCATTGCTGTCTCCAACACTTCATCGTCGTCCCCGCGCAGGCGTCGCCTTCGCGGGGAACGACGGCGGAGTGTGAGGGCGCTACCGCGCTTCCGGCGGCGGCGAGCGGTCCAGCACCTCGCCCTTGGCGCCTTCCAGCAGGTCGATGCCGTAGGTCTCGATCACGAGGGGCCCGCGCTTGCGCTGCAATTGCGCCACCTGCGTCACCTGCGCAAAGAGAGCATTGAGGGCGGGATGGCCGTCGGCGCGCAGCTCGTCGACATAGAGCAGCTTGCCGGCGAGCAGCTTGGGATCGGGCTCTTCCATGTTGACCCAGCGGATACGCTGATTTTGCTGTGCGACGCAGGTGCCGCGCGGCAGATAGAATGCGAGCCAGCTCGTGGTGCCGTAGTCCTGCGCGAGCACACAGGTGGCGCCATGGCGCGCCCGCACGGCTTCGATCTCAGCCGCCAGCTCGCGCCAGCCGACACCGACACTGCGCACGGTGGCATCGCGGCGATATCCGGACAACCAGCCGGTGTTGGCCTGCACGATCAAGGCTGCAAACATGACGATGCCCACGGGCGCGGCCCACCGCAGGCAGAATTCGACGAGGCGCCGCTGCCGCGGCTTCCATTGGGCGAGGTTGGCAGCGGCGGCCGCGGCAATGACGAAGGGCGGATAAACCGGCGCGAACCAGTTGGCCTCGACGCGGGCATGCAGCGAATGCCAGACGAAATAGGCGACGATGGTCCAGAACATCGTCTCGATCAGCACGCGCGAGGCCAGCGCGCCGGCGCGCTGCCAGGTCAGCGCATGCAGGCCCATCGCGCCGAGGATAAAGACCAGCGGCGTTGCGAACGCGATCTGGGTCGGGATCAGCTCGGCGATGAAGACCGGGCGGAAGTCCTCGATCTTGGCGCGGCCGAGCTGCTTTGCGAACGAGACCCATTGATGGTCCGCATTCCAGAGGATCACCGGCGAAAACAGCGCCAGGGCAACGAGGCCGCCGAGATAGGGCCAGGGCGAGAGAAACCAGCGCCGCAGTTTTGGCACGGACGCGAGCCAGATCAGGATCGCCGGCCCGAAGAACATCGCGGTGTATTTCGACAGCAGCGCGGCGCCGACCGCCATCCCGACCGCGAGCCACCAGGCGCCCCGTCCCGTCTCCAGCACCTTGGCGAGGAAGAACAGCACGAAGCTGGAGGCGACCAGCAGCGGCGCATCAGGCGTGACGATCAGCGTGCCGACGGAGGCCAGCAGCGTCACATTGAGCAGGATGGCGCTGGTCGCAGCCACGCGCGCGCCCCCGAACAGGATTGCGGCTGAGCGATAGACCGCATAGCTCATCGGCAGGGCCAGCAGGATCGAGACGAGGCGAACGCCGAGCTCGGTGTCGCCCGCGATCATGGTGCCGGCGCGGATCACATAGGCGGCCATCGGCGGGTGGTCGTAATAGCCCCCGGCGAGGTTCTTCGACCACATCCAGTAATAGGCTTCGTCGAAGGTAATTGGCGTGAACGCGGCCGCGACGAGCCGCAATCCGACCAGCGCGAGAATCAGCAGCGCAGTATTGCGGACGATCCGCGCGTCAGCTCCGCCCATGTCGCGCTATTTCTTGCGCCAGACGAACAGTCCGGACATCGCGTAGTTCCACACCACGCCCATCAGCGCGCCTGCCATGCCGGCCAGCCACCAGATCGGCTCCTGGTCGTAGACCGAGAAGGCGACGCCGACATTGGCGAGCAGGCCGACGCTGCACACGAGGTAGAAGGCGATCAGGCCGCGCAGCAGCGCAAAGCCCTTCAGCCGCTGGTCGCGATAGGTGAGGAAGTTGTTGAGGATGAAATTGCTGGTCATGGCGACGATCGCGCCGGCGGCCTGCGCCTCCGCGAACGGCGCCTTGAACAGCTGAAGCGCGATGAACAGCGTGGTCAAATGCACCACGAGGCCGATGCCGCCGACCATCGCGAACAGGATGAAGCGCAACGAGACGATGTCGTTGGTCAGCTTGGCGAAGACGAGACCTAGGAAGTCGAGCGCGACCATGGAATCGAGCTTGCTCTCGCCGTGCTGGCGGGCGCCGAAGGTGTAGGGAATCTCGACCGCCCGCAAGCCACCGTGCGCCGTCGCGACGATGTCGAGCAGGATCTTGAAGCCGTGCACCGAGAGCTTCGGCGCGAGCTGCTCGAAGCGGTCGCGGCGAATCATGAAGAAGCCGCTCATGGGATCGGCAATCTCGACCCGCAGCATCTTCTTGGCGACCTCGGTCGCGAGCGCGCTGGCGCCGGCGCGCTGCTTGTTGAAGCCCTCGCTCTTGTAGCCCTCGATGTAGCGGCTGCCGACGACGAGGTCGGCCTGGTCGCTTGCGAGCAGCAACAGCATCTTGGGCAGCTGCGTCTCGTCGTGCTGGAGGTCGGCATCGATCACGGCCACATAGGGCGCGCTCGAGGCAAGGATGCCCTCGATGCAGGCGCCCGACAGGCCGCGGCGGCCGATGCGGCGGACGCAGCGCACGCGGCTATCGCGCTGCGCCAGTTCGCGCACGACGTCCCAAGTGCCGTCGGGCGAATTGTCGTCGACGAACACGACTTCCCAGGCGACGTTGGCAAGCGTCGCCTCCAGGCGCCGGTACAGCACCGTGACGTTGTCGCGCTCGTTGAAGGTCGGGACGATGACCGACAGTTCCGGCCCCTCTTGAGCCTGGTTGTCGATGCCCGGTCTGATCGCTTCATTCATGACGGCAGCGTATATCTGCCGCATCCTGCGCTGCCAAGCCGGGGTTCTGGGGAATGGCCGAAAAGGCCCTAAAATGCCAACGACCCCGGAACGGCGGGCCGCGCGTACATCCGGCGCAAGCCTTAAGCTATTCCAAGGTCGTCCCAGCGACGGAGGTCTTTACGCTCAACGTCGCCGTTAGAAGCTAGATGGGGACGGCAAAGGCGTTCCGCAAGGGCGGAAACCCCATTTTTCGTGCCCTATTGGTTGGGCACTTCCCGGATGATCGGTCCCCGCGGCGCGGGCGCGGCGGGGACTGCCGGTGCCGCCGGGGCGGGCTCGATCTTCGCCGGCTTGGGCGGCTTGCCGTATTGGCCGATCGGCCCGAACACGACGGCAACCGCAAGCACGACCGCCGCGACGATCGCCCCCAGAATGCCACCCACCGACTCAGACGACATGCAAGTTCCTGCTCCAGACGGGCCCACTGATACCATGGATGAGCGCGCGGCTGGAAGGCCCGCGCGAATAGCGAATGGCGAATGGCGAATGAGGCAACCCGGGCTTCTACCCTACTCGCTATTCGCCACTCCTACTTCGCCGGCGGCCGTTGCTTGACGAAGGCCATCACGATGTCCTTCTGCGCCGCCTGCACCGCCCTGTTCGCGGTGGCGAGATGGGCACCGGCATCGATGTCAGGATATTGCGTGGTGAGATAATCGAGCAGCGTCACCCGGTAATATTGCCGCTCCGACGGACAGGCGCCCGCAACCGAGCGGCCGAAATCCTGCTCCGAGAGGCCCTGATTGGAGTTGCGGGAATATTCCCGCGCCAGGCAATGCCAGTAATCGTCGCGGCCCTGCTGAGCGAGCTTCTGCGCGCCCTTCGCATCGTCGTCATCCGCCTCGGCAGAACTCGTCATGGCAGCAGATGTCATCACGACGAGTGCGCCTCCCACCAGCAGCATCCGCATCTTGTTGTCCTTCTTCGCGGGCCCGTCGCGAGCTTAGACCGGGCCGGCCAACTGGCCAATCACATCTGGTTTGATTAGGATGGGATCCCTCCCCGTCGATGCGAGATCCTCCCGTGGCCAAAGCAAAAACTGCGTCAAAAAAATCCGGCAACATCTTCATCGGAATCGGCGGCTGGACCTTCGAGCCCTGGCGCGGCGTGTTCTATCCGGAGAAGCTGGCGCAGGCGAAGGAGCTGTCCTATGCCGCCTCCAAGCTGACCTCGATCGAGATCAACGGCACCTACTATGGCTCGCAGAAGCCGGAGAGCTTTCGCAAATGGGCGAGCGAAGTGCCCGAAGGCTTCGTGTTCTCGGTGAAGGGCCCGCGCTTTGCGACCAACCGCCGCGTTCTCGCTGAGGCCGGCGACTCCATCAAGCGGTTCTATGATTCCGGCGTGCTGGAGCTCGGTGATCATCTGGGGCCGGTGCTGTGGCAGTTCGCGCCGACGAAGAAGTTCGACGGTGCCGATTTCGGCAAGTTCCTGGAGCTGTTGCCGCGCAAGCTCGAGGGGCGCGCACTGCGCCATGTCGTGGAAGTGCGCCATGACAGCTTCTGCACGCCGGACTTCGTGGCGCTGATCCGCGAGTTCGAGACGCCGGTGGTGTTCGCCGAGCACGGCAAATATCCCGCCATCGCAGATGTTGCCGGCGATTTCGTCTACGCGCGGCTGCAGAAGGGCAATGACGAGATCAAGACCTGTTATCCGCCGAAGCAGCTCGATGCCTGGGCCGAGCGCTTTCAGGCCTGGGCTTCGGGCGGTGAACCCGACGATTTGCCGAAGGTTGACAAGGCCAAGCCGAAGAAGGAGCCGCGCGACGTGTTCGCCTATGTCATCCACGAGGGCAAGGTGCGCGCACCGCACGGCGCCATGGAACTGATTGCGCGGGTGAGCTGAGGGTCACATGGCAAAGGCGAAGAAGCTGTTCACCATCGGCTATGAGCAGACACCGCCCGAGGCCGTGCTGGACGAGCTGGAACGGGCCGGCGTCAAGCTCGTGGTCGACGTGCGCGCGGTGACGTCGTCGCGCCGGCCGGGCTTTTCCAAGAAGCAGCTTTCGGCGGGCCTCGACGAGCGCGGCATCGGCTATGTCCATCTCGCCGCGCTCGGCACGCCGAAGGAAGGCCGCCTCGCCGCCCGCAGCGGCCAGTACGACGTGCTGGAGAAGATCTATTCAAAGCACCTGAAGACGCCGCAGGCGAAAGAAGAGATGGACGAGCTCTCGGCGCTGGTGAAGAAGGCCGGCCCGGTGTGCCTGCTCTGCTACGAGCGCGACCACACCCATTGCCACCGCCAGATGATCGCGGAGATCATCGAGGAGCGCGACGGGGTCGCGGTGAAGAATTTGGCGGGGCGGCAGGTGTAGCTGCCGCTCGGGCCGGGGACGAAACCACGACTCTATCCGTAGCCGTCATCCTGAGGTGGCCGCTTCTTCAGCGGCCACCGAAGGACGACGGCGTGCCACCGATGTTGGCAGCATCTCGGCCGTGCATCCTTCGAGGCTCGCAAGGGCTCGCACCTCAGGATGACGGATCTAGAGCATGATGTTTTTATACGGAAACGTAGCCTGAGTTTTTGAAGTAGTTGGTGCACTCCGTCTCGGAGAAGAGATCGAGGAGTTCACCAGCCTTTCTCCAGGTTGCCTCCACGTCACGAGGCTCGGCGGCTCGCATGAGGTGTTTGAGTTTGGCGAAGACCTGCTCGATCGGATTGAGGTCAGGGCTATATGGCGGCAAGAAGATGCGGTGGGCGCCTCTGGCGCGGATGGCTTGGCGAGCCGCTTTGCCCTTATGGCTGCCAAGATTGTCGAGAACGACGATCTCGCCCGGTGCGAGGGTGGGTGCCAACACCTTCTCGACGTACAGCGTGAAGAGCTCACCATTGATGGGACCATCGATCACCCAAGGCGCGCTGATCCGATCGTGACGCAGCGCCGCGATGAAGGTCATGGTCTTCCAATGGCCGAAAGGTGCAGATGCTTGGAGGCGCTGTCCACAAGGCCCCCAGCCGCGTAGCGGCGCCATATTGGTCTTGATCCACGTCTCGTCGATAAAAACCAACCGTGCGACGTCGATCCTGCCTTGATGTGCTTTCCAGCGGGTCCGCTTACGGACGACGTCTGGGCGATCCTGCTCGGCCGGTAGAAGCGTTTTTTTGAAGCTGAGCCCCTCGGCGTGAACAAAAGTCCACACCGCCCGCACGTCTGTCTTGATCCCCCGTGCAGCCAGCTCCTGCGTCAGCTTGCGCAAGGTGAATGGCCCCGAGCGAATGCGTTTGCGCAGCCAGTCGGCGTTGGCATCCGACAGAACCCGCTTCTTGTGGCCGCCGATCTGGCCGGGCGCCAGGCCTCCGGTATCCCGCCTCAGATTCTTCCACTTCGTCACGCAGGAGGGGCTGATCTGGAGCGCCTCGGCAATCGAACGAACCGTTTCCCCTGCGTCAGCTCGCGCCAAAGCCCGTTCCCGGATGTCTTCCGAATAGGGTCGCGTCATCCATGCTGGCCTCCGCCCTCCAGCATGGATGTTGAATCAGAAATCGCTCCCAGTGGGAATCCCGATTCCAGTCAAAAACAACATGCTCTCTAGGTGGAGTGCGCCCAGCTCGAGTTTAGAATGACCGCCTACCCCTCTCCCGCCAACCTAAACGTCCCCTCCATCATCTGCACGCAAGCGCCGCCGACATGGGCGGAGACGATCTTGCCGTCCTGCTTGCGCACGCGTGTCAGGAGAATGCTCGGCCGGCCCATGTCAAAGCCCTGGCCGACCGTGAGCTTCAACTCGCCATCGCGGGCGGGATCGAGATCGGCGAACAGCGCGGCGGCGGCAACCGTGGCGCTGCCGGTGGCGGGATCTTCGGCGAGACCGCCGGCGCCGCGCATGAACATGCGCGCCTGCCGCTCGCTAGGCGCCTCCGTCGCTGGCACCTCGCGGGTATAGAACCACACCGAGCGGGCACCATCGCGCGGCAAGACCCTGGCAAAAGCCGCAGCATCGGGCCGGGCCCGCTTCAGCGCCTCGCGCGAATGCAGCTCGAGCACCAGAAACGCGTTTCCGACGGTGACGATCTGCGGCTCGTGATTGTCGGTCTTGATGTCGTCAGCAACGAGGGAGATGCAGCTCGCGGCATCCGCTGCCGACAGCCTTGAGAGCCGCTGCAGCGGCTGCGGCGCGGTGAGCTCGGTTCTGATCACCTTGCCCTGCTCTCGCACGATCTCGACCGGAACCAATCCGGCCTTCTCCTCGAACAGCAGGCGCGGCTTCGGCTCTTTCGCCATCGAGGCCAGCACGAAGGCGGTGCCGACATTGGGATGGCCCGCAAAGGCGATCTCCTGCACCGGCGTGAAGATGCGCACTTCGGCGTCGTTGGCCTTGTCGCGCGGCGGCAGCACGAAAGTGGTCTCGGAATAGTTGAACTCGGTCGCGATCGCCTGCATCTGCTGCGTCGTGAGCCCGCCGGCATCGAGCACCACGGCGAGCTGGTTGCCTCCGAAGGCGCGGTCGGTGAACACGTCGACGGTGACGTAGCGGCGCTGCATCTGCACTTCCCCATGCAAGTCGCGGCCGCGACCGGCCGCATCGCGCAGCACTCTACAAGCCGGAAACATCGCTAGTCATGCCCCAAAATTGAGTGCAATCGGAGCAATCGCGGAAGAACTTTGGACGCGACAGGACGGCCAACCGGCGAGAGAGGTAATACCTACCCCAGCTGAAACACCGGCACTTTCTGCTCGTAGCCGCGCACCTCGACCTCGCCGAGTGCGACGGCATCGCCGCCGTCGGCACCGAGCGCCTCGCGCACGGACGCGGAGATCAAGAGCTGCGAGCCGAAATCCTTGTTCAGCGCCTCAAGCCGCGCGGCGAAGTTCACGGTGTCGCCGATGACGGTGTATTCCTTGCGCCGGGGCGAACCGATATTGCCGGCGACGACCTCGCCGAAATGGATGCCGATGCCGATCCGCAGCGGCCAGCTGCTCTCCGCGTTGATGCGATCCATTGCCCGGAGCATCTCGCGGCCGGCGGCGACCGCGCGGTGCGCGGCGTCGGATGCTTCCAGCGGCGCGCCGAACAGCGCGAGAAAACCGTCACCGAGAAACTTGTTCACGATGCCGCCCTGGCGGTCAAGAATGTCGACCAGCACGGCGAATGCGCCATCGAGCCGGTCGACCACCTCCTGCGGCGTGCGCGACTGCGCACCGGCCGTGAAGCCGCGGAAATCGACGAACATCACCGCGACGCGGCGGACATCGCCGCTCGTGCGCGTTCCCGCCGTCATCAGCCGCTCCACCACTTGCGGCGACACGTGCTGGCCGAACAGATTGGTGACCCGGTCGCGCGCGGTTGCGGCCGCGATACTCGCGGCGAACTGCCGCCGCAGCTGCGCGCCGACGGCGCCCGCCAGCACGCCGCAGATCAGGATGACCGTGCTGCGAACGGCGTGGAAGTAGATCAGGGGCTCGCCCGTGTCGCTCACCGAATTGTAATACAGCGCGACGGCCAAGAGCTCGGCCGCAGCTACGAATCCGGTGAAGGTGGACAGCCAGAAATCGAGCCGCAGCGTCGAAAGGATGACGAAGATGAAATAGACCAGTGGCAGCACGAAACCAAGCGCGGGCCCAGCGCCCATGCTGCGGATCTGCAGGATCAGGATGACGGTCGGCAGCGACGTTTCGATAAGGGCGCCGATATAGCGCCGGATGACCGGCAGGTCGCGATCAAGCTTGAGGTTTCGCCTGATCTGGCGGTGGACCCAGGCCTCGAAGAGGATGAAGCCCCCGACGAGGATGTATTCGCGGACGAGGCCCTCGGTCCCGTGCCAGACCCGGTTCACGAGAGCAGGCTCGATCAGGAATGTCGAGGTGAGGAACAGGATCATGACGCAGCCGGTGATGATCAGTGTCCGCACCCGCAACAGCTCGGTGCGCAGCACCTCCCGCGTCAGCTCGCGCTCGAACTCCGCCGACATCGCGGCATGCTGCCGCGCTTTCCTGCTCGCAAACTTGGCCATTCCACCCCCTTGTCATTCCGGGGCGCGGCGAAGTCGCGAACCCGGAATCTCGAGATTCCGGGCTCACGCTACGCGTGTCCCGGAATGACTCTCAAGGGGTCAGTTTGCCTCAATCCAGCGTACGGCGGAAGCGCGTCACGGCGACGGTCATGGCGAGCAGCATCAGGGTCGCCAGCGCCAGCGCGTCGAAATGCAAATTCTGCATGGTCGCGCCCTTCAGCATGATGGCGCGGACGATCCGCAAATAATGGGTCAGCGGCAAGGCCTCGCCGAGATATTGCGCCCAGGCCGGCATGCCTGCGAACGGGAACATGAAGCCAGAGAGCAGAATGCTCGGCAGGAAGAACATCATCGACATCTGCATGGCCTGGAGCTGATTCTGCACCAATGTCGAGATGGTGTAGCCGATCGACAGATTGGTGGTGATGAACAGCGTCGAGAGCAGCGCCAGCAGAACGAGGTTGCCGAGCACGGGCACGCCGAACAGGCCGACACCGATGCTGATGATCAGGAAGGCCTGGACGAAGCCGACCAGCACGTAAGGGATGATCTTGCCGAGCATGACCTCGACCGGCTTGATCGGCATCGACAACAGGCTCTCCATGGTGCCGCGCTCGACCTCGCGCGTCACCGACAGCGCGGTGAAGATCAGCATGGTCATGGTCAGGATGGTGCCGACCAGGCCCGGCACGATGTTGAGGCTGGAGCTAGCTGCCGGATTGTAGCGGGCATGGGAGCGGATCTCGAACGGCATCTCCGGGGGATCGCCGATATAGAGATCGTGCTTGAGCGCGGTCTGCACGACCATGCCGAGCGAGCCGATCGCGGCGCTCGCCGCGACCGGATCGGTGGCGTCGGCGGCAACCAGCAGCGCCGGCCTGTCGCCGCGCCGCACCGCCCGCTCGAAGCCGCGCGGGATCTCGACGCCGAACAGCACCTTGCCGGATTTCAGGAGATTGTCGAAATCATCGACGTCGTGCACCTCATAGAGGAAGCGGAAATAGGCGGTGTTCTCCAGCGCCTTCAGGATCGAGCGAGCGAGATCGGAATCCTCCTGGAGCAGCACCGCGCTCGGCAGATGATGCGGCGTGGTGTTGATGGCATAGCCGAACAGCATGAGCTGCATCACCGGCAGCATCACGATCATCGCGAACGAGACGCGGTCGCGCCTCAGCTGGATGAACTCCTTGATCAGCATCGCGTAGGAGCGCCGCAAAAAGCCGAAGCGCTCGCGAATTTCGCGCCGTGGTTCGGGATGGTCGAGTGCACTCATTGGAAATTGTCCTTGGAGCGCCCCATCAGCTCGATGAACACGTCTTCCAGCGACGGTTGCGACTTCTGCCAGTTTAGTCCGCCCTTCTCGCGCCAGGGCGCGATGCTGGCTTCGAGCGCCGGGACGTCGCGGCCGGAAACATGCAGCGAGGTGCCGAACGGCGCCACCATGTCGATCCCGGGCTTACCCGTGAGCGCGGCCCCGAGGCCGTTCAGGTCTTCGCCGGTGACGGTGTAGGTCGTCAGCGCGGATTTCGCGATCACCTCCTCCACGGTGCCGTGCGCCAGCAGGTAGCCGTAGGCGATATAGGCGATCTCGTGGCAGCGCTCGGCCTCGTCCATGTAATGGGTCGAGACCAGCACCGTGAGCCCCTCGGCGGCGAGCGCGTGGATCTCGTTCCAGAAATCGCGCCGCGCCTTGGGGTCGACGCCGGCGGTCGGCTCGTCCAGCAGCAACAATTGTGGATTGGGCAGCGTGCAGGCTCCCAGCGCCAGGCGCTGCTTCCAGCCGCCGGAGAGCTCGCCGGCGAGTTGCTCCTCGCGCCCCGAGAGCCCGAGCCGCTTGATCATGTCGCGCGCGGCGCCGCGCGCGTCGGCGAGGCCATAGAGCCGCGCCACGAATTCGAGGTTCTCGCGCACCGAGAGGTCCTGGTACAGGCTGAAGCGTTGCGTCATGTAGCCGACCTGGCGCTTGATCTTCTCGGCGTCGCGGCGGATGTCGTAGCCGAGGCAGGTGCCCTCGCCGCTATCAGGCGTGAGCAGGCCGCAAAGAATGCGGATGGTGGTGGTCTTGCCCGAGCCGTTGGGACCGAGGAAGCCGTAGATCGAGCCGCGCTTCACCTGCATCGACAGATCGTGCACGACCTCGCGGCCGCCGAATGACTTCGTCAGGCCTTTGACGTCGATTGCGATGCCGTTGCCGTTGCTCATCGCTTGTCCGCCACCGGTGTCTTGGTCTCAGGAGTTTTGGGATTGAGGTGGACGTCGATCGGCTGTCCGACGCGCAAGGCATCGGGCCGCGAGGGCCGCGCCTGGATCAGATAGACCAGCTTGTTGCGCTCCTCGAGGCTGTAGATGACGGGCGGCGTGTATTCCGCCGAGGTCGCGATGAAGTAGATCTTCGCGGTGAGATCGGCGGCGCAATTGTCGCAGGAGACACGCACCGTGTCGCCGATCGCGAGCTTCGGCAACTCGGTCTCCGGCACGAAGAAGCGCAGCTTCATGTTGCCGGGCGGCATGATCGAGAGCACCGGCCGCTGCGCCGCCACCATCTCGCCTTCGCGGAAATAAATCTGCTGGATGGTGCCGGCGACGGGCGCGAAGCCTTTGCGCCGCGCCATCCGCGTCTCCGAGGTCGCCACCCGCGCCTCTGCGACACGCAGGGCGGACACGGCGGCATCGAGATTGGCCTGCGTGCCCGAACCGGTCTTGCTCAGCGAGGCCGCACGGTCATAGGTCTGCTGCGCGTTCGCGAGCGTCGCCTTCTGCTGGTTGAGGTCGGCAAGCTGGAGATCGTCATCGACGGAATAGAGGTGATCGCCGACCTTGACCTCGTCGCCTTCGCGGACGTTGAGCTTGGTGACGCGCCCGGCTTCGTCGGGGCTGACGAAGATCATGTCTGCCTCGACCCAGCCCTGGAAGCCGGGATCGCGCTTCTCCTTGCACCCGGCAAGCCCGGTTGCGAGCACACCGAGCAATGCCAAGACAAAAATTGCTTGCGACGACCTCATGTCGTGCTCCGTTCGCCAAAAATCAAATCGAGATGAACGCGCAGCATCTCCTGCGCGTCGAGCGGCGCATGCCGCGCAAACAGGCTCTGCCAGATCACAGCGATCATCGCCGGCGCGACCAGGATCTGCGGATAGCGCGCGAGGTCCTTTTCGCGAATCTCGCCGCGGGCGATGCCGAGCTCGATCAGCGCGCGCATGGCGGCGATCCCGCGCGAGACCACTTCGCGGTAGTAGAAGTCGGCGACCGACGGAAAGCGCGGCCCCTCCGCCACGATCAGGCGCACCAGATCGCCGCGCCTCGTGCCGATCACCTCCTTCAGGAAGTTGCCGGCGAAAGTCTCGATGAGGTCGCGTACCGATCCCGCCGGCGGCGGCAGCGTGGTCAGCCGCGCGACCACGGGAACGATGACGATGCGCACCAGCTCCTCGAACATCGATTCCTTGTCCTTGAAGTGCAGGTAGATCGTGCCCTTGGCGACGCCGGCGCGCTTGGCGATGTCGTCGAGCCTGGTCGCGGCAAAGCCGCGCGCGATGAACTCCTCCATCGCCGCCTCCACGATCGCCGCACGCCGCTCGGCCGCGCGGGTGGCGCGGTTCGAGGCAGGCGTCGCATCGGGGCCTGCAGACGCAGGGGCGTTCGCGTGGGGAGCCGCAGAGGGCAAGGCGGCTTTGGTCGGTTTCTTCGTCATCTAAAATAGATGACTGACTGGTCAGTCATAGTCAAGCCTGGAAAGTGGCCGAGCAAACGAATTAGTATTGACTAATGCATTAGTATCTACTAATCCGATCGCATGATCGAAGCCACTCCCAACCCCGTCACCACCGTGATGCGCGCCCTTGCCGATCCGACCCGCCGCGCCGTGTTCGAGCGTGTGTTCGAGAGCAAGGAGATCAGCGTCGCCGAGCTGACGCGCGGCAGCGGCGTCACGCAAGGAGCCGTCTCGCAGCACCTGAAGTCGTTGAAACAGGCGGGCCTCGTCGCCGAGCGCGCCGAGGGCCGCAACGTCTATTACCGCGCCGCGCCGCAAGGACTCGAGCCGCTGGTCACCTGGATGGACCATTACGGCGTCTTCTGGCGCGAGCGTTTCCAGAACCTGCGTGACCTCTTGAAGGAGATCGACCCGTGAGTGCTGCCGCGTTGAAAGCCGACACACGAGACATCGTCATCGACGAGGTCTTCCCTCACACAGCCGAGACGATCTGGAAGGCGCTGACCAGCGCGCAGCTGATCGGGCGCTGGCTGATGCAGCCGACCGGCTTTGAGGCCGTCGAAGGCAAGACCTTCACCTTCCAGACCACCCCGGGGGGCAACTGGGACGGCGTGATCCATTGCCGCGTTCTGGAGGTCGTGCCGCATCGCCGCCTCGTCTACGCCTGGAAGGGCGGCGACGAGCGCAACACCGGCTATGGCGCCCCGCTCGACACCGTCGTGACCTGGTCCCTCACCCCGGTCGAAGCCGGCACGCGGATCCGCCTCGTCCATGCGGGCTTCGTCCTGCCCAGGAACGAGTCGGCCTACACGGTGATGAGCGGCGGCTGGAAGAAGGTCGTTCGCAAGCTCGATGAGATCAGCGGCGAAGGTTGAGTGGGAGATATCGCGATGGAGAAGCCCTATACCGGCGGCTGCGCCTGCGGCGCGATCCGCTATTCGATCGAACGGGAGCCCCTCTTCAGCAATCACTGCCAATGCCGCGACTGCCAGCGGGAAAGCGGCAGCGGCCATGGCTCGTACGCGACCTTCGCGCGCGCCGGTGTCACGCTGACGGGCGATGCCAGGCACTGGGACATGGTCGCCGATAGCGGCAAGGTGAAGACGCGCGGCTTCTGCACACAATGCGGCGTAGCCGTCTACATGACCTTCGCCGCGCAGCCCGATGTCTTCACGATCCGCGCGGCAAGCCTCGACGAGCCCGCCCGCTACAAGCCGCAGGCGGTGACCTTCGCCGCGCGCGGCCAGGCGTGGGACCCTCTCGACCCTGGCCTGGTGAAATTCGAGGGCATGCCGCCGGGGTAAAGCGCTAGATTTTTGACGCGTTTTCTTTACGCGAACCCGGTATCCACTTCGCTCGAAAACGCTTTAGCCAAAATCCAGCACCATGCGGCCGTCGATCTTGCCGGCCTTCATGCGGTCGAAGACGTCGTTGATTTGCGCGAGCGGCACTTTCGTCACCTCGGCCTTGACCTTGCCGTCGGCGGCGAATGCGATGGCTTCGTCGAGGTCGCGGCGGGTGCCGACGATGGAGCCGCGCACGGTGATGCGCTTGAGCACGACGTCGAAGATCGGCGTCGGGAATTCGCCCGGCGGCAGGCCGACGAGGCTGACGGTGCCCTTGCGGCGCACCATCTTGAGCGCCTGCGCGAAGGCCGGCGTCGAGACCGCGGTCACCAGCACACCGTGGGCGCCGCCTCCGGTCGCCGCCAGCACCTTGTCCACCGCACCGGCCGCAAGCGCGTTCACGGCGAGATCGGCGCCGGTCTCACGAGCAAGCTCGAGCTTGTCTTCGGCGATGTCGATGCCCACAACCTTCAGCCCCATCGCCTTGGCGTACTGGATCGCGACATGGCCGAGCCCGCCTACACCGGAGATCACGACCCACTCGCCGGGCTTTGCCTCGGTCTCCTTCAATCCCTTGTAGGTGGTCACGCCGGCGCAGAGGATCGGCGCGATGGCCGCGAAATCGATCGTCGCCGGCAGCTTGGCGGCGAACGCGGCCGAGGCGATGACATATTCGGCAAAGCCGCCGTTCACGCTGTAGCCGGTGTTGTGCTGGTGCTCGCACAGCGTCTCCCAGCCGGTCTCGCAATATTCGCAGGACATGCAGGCGTCGTGCAGCCAGGCGACGCCGACGGCATCGCCAACTTTCAGATTCTTCACGCCGGGCCCGAGCGCGGCGACGATGCCGGCGGCCTCATGACCGGGGATGAATGGCGGCACCGGCTTCACCGGCCAGTCGCCGGAGGCGGCATGCAGATCGGTGTGACAGACGCCGCAGGCCTTGACCTTGACCAGAACCTCGCCCGGACCGGGCTGCGGCACCGGCACGTCCTCGATCACCAGCGGCTTGCCGAACTGCTTGACGACTGCGGCTTTCATGGTCGGCATCGGTCTGCTCCTCTGTGCTTTGTAAAGCAGAATAGCGACGCCGCCCGGCGCACCTTTGACGGGAGTCAAACAGCACAAAGTTTGCGCAAGGGCGGGTCCATCACAAAGTTTGCGCAAGGGCAGGTCCATCATGACACCACGATGACGCCGCGCGGTGCTCTCGACCTGTCAGCTATGGAACTTCAGACCATCGACGATCTTGTCGATCACCTTGCGTTCGGCGCGCATCGCGATGCCGACGAGATTGAGCTCAGTGCGCGCAACCGCCCTCACCGCCTCGCGATTGGCGGCATCATGCGTGGTCTTGAACATGTCCTCGGTATAGACCGCCGCCTTGACGTTGCGGGTGAGCGCGCGGTCCAGCGCGCGCGACAATGCAGGACCATCGGCGCCATAGATCAGAATCGGCTGGCCGATCAGCGCATGATACCTCGTGCCCGAGGCGTCCTCATAGGCTTCGCCGATGCATTCCGGAAAGGCCGCGGCGATGCCGCTGGTGAGGAAGGAGGCTACGTTGAGCTTCTGCCAGGCCTGAAGATCGGTGCGGATCACGACCGCGATCTTGGTGTCGAACTGCATGTATTCCCTCGACTGTCATTCCGGGGCGCGCCGCTTGGCGCGAGCCCGGAATCCATACTCCCGATAGTGGTTATGGATTCCGGGCTCGATGCTACGCATCGCCCCGGAATGACAGCAAGAGAAATTCAATGATCGAAAAATCAGCCCTTTGCGTCGCAGGCCCAGGCGCGGATCACGCATTCCTTGCCGCCGTATTTGTAGCATTCGCGGGTAGCGGCATTGAGCGAGGCCGAGATCTTCGGCTTGACGGCGTAGCCATAGGCGCCGCACGGATTTGTCATATCGACCGACATCGCAGCGCAGGCGCGCTTCATCGTCACGGTCGTGCAATCGCCTTTGCATTGCTTCTGTGCCGCAGCGCGCGCCTCGTGCTCGTGGCCATAGTCAAAGGCCTGGCCATAGGCGCCGCACTTGCCGACTGCAAACGCGCCGGCCGCGTGCGCATCCGTGATGTGGCGAGCGCCGGCGACGCAAACGGACAGCGCAAAGAAAAACATCGCGCAACGGCGCGCGACGACGTTCGAAGCCATGGAAAAACCCCTCCCCCCAAGGCAGGTCGGAGGAACTTTAAGCGGCGGTCGTTTCCAGATGGTGAATGAGGCGTTGAAATCGGTCGCCTTGGGGGGTGCCGTAGGGTGGATTGGCGCAGCGTAATCCACCAAGATCGTTCGGCAAACGCGGAAACATGGTGGGTTACGCCCGGCGTCTGCGCTTCGCGCAGTCGCGAGACTAACCCACCCTACAGCAGCACGGCACCTTCATCCGCGTCTTGCCGCTTCCAGCGCCTGCGGCGTGTCGATGTCCAGGAAGGCGCTCTCGCCGTCCACTGGAACCTCAGCGACGGCCTCGGTGTGCTTGGCGATCAAATGCCGCGCGCCGATGTCGCCATCGAGCGTCATCAGCTCCTTGAAGAAGCGGCGCGACCACAGCACGGGGTTGCCGCGCCTTCCTTCGCTGACGGGGACGACGATGAGATTGCCGCGGTCCGGCGCGAAACTGTCGATGAGCCGGTCGATCAGGCCTGAGTCGATCAGCGGCATGTCGCCGAGACATACCAATGCGCCGTCGCAGGTCTCGGGCACGGCCGCGATGCCGGCCTTCACAGAACTTGCGATGCCGCCGGCGAACTCCGGATTGCGGACGAATTTCACCTTCAGGCCTTGCAGCGCCTGCTCGACGAGCTCGGCCTGATGACCGGTGACGACGATCACCTCGGAGGCCTTGGAGGCCAGCGCCTGCTCGGTCGCGAGGCGCACCAGCTTCTTGCCGTCGAGCTCGGCGAGCAGCTTGTTCGGCCCGCCCATCCGGGTCGAACGGCCGGCCGCGAGCACGATGGCCGCGACGTGGCTGTTGCCCTCGGTCTCCGGCTTGGCGCGCGGCTGCGGCCGCGTCACGATCTCCATCAAGAGGCCGCCGACGCCCATGCCCATCAGCTCGGAGCGCGTCACCCTGATGCCGGCGAGAAGCCGCATCAAGACCCAGTCAAAACCGTTCTCGACCGGCGAGCGCGCGCAGCCCGGCGCGCCCAGCACAGGCACCTCGCCGGCGCGGGCGATCAGCAGGAGATTGCCGGGGTCGACCGGCATGCCGAAATGCTCGATCTCGCCGCCGATCCCGGTGACGGCCGCCGGAATCACGTCGCGGCGGTCGGCGATCGCGGATGCACCGAACACGATCACGAGCTCGGCGCCGAGGCCGAGCAATTCCTTGATCGCGGCCGACAGCGCCTGCTCCTCGTGCGGGACCCGGCGCTCGGCGATGATGCTGGCGCCGGCCGGCGCCAGCCGTTCGGCGGTGACGCGCAGGGTCTTGTCGATCACCTTGGTGGACAGGCCCGGCAGCAGCGTCGAGACCACGCCGACGCGCTTGATCACGTAAGGCGCGACCTTCAACACGTCCTTGCCGGCGGCCCTCACCGCGGCATCGCGCAAGCTCGCCTCGACGCCGAACGGGATGATCTTGACGGTGCCGACCATCTCGCCCTCGACCACCGGCTTGTAGGCCGCGAGCGTGGCAAAGGTGATGGCTTCGTCGATGTTGTTGATGCGGTCGACCGCGGCGCGGTCGATCACCAGCACGCCCGCTCGCGCGGCGAACAGATTGGCGCGGCCGGTGAACGCGCGCTCGACATGGATGCCCTCGCCGCCGATGGCGAGCGCGATGCTGGCGGCCGCAACGTCCTCGGAGACGTCGCCCGCCTCCATGCGCACCACGACGATGTCCTTGATGCCGGCGCGCTCCAGCGCCTCGACCTCGGCCGGCCCGATCGTCGTGCCCTTCTTCAGCACCAGCGATCCCTGGCGCAGGGTGTGGACGGTCACCCCGCCGATCGCATCCCTGGGGCTCGCCGGGCCGAACTTCATGCCGCTTCTTCTTTTTCCTTGGGAGGCAGCCGAAGCACGGCCGTGATCTCGGCCATGATCGCCACCGCGATCTCGGATGGCGACACCGCGCCGATCGCAAGACCGATGGGCGCGTGGATGCGCGCGATGTCGCTTTCCTTGGCGCCCTGCGCCCGCAGCCGGTCGGCACGCTTGGCATGCGTCTTCCGCGAGCCGAGGGCGCCGATGTAGAAGCAGTTGCGCTCGAAGGCGTGCAGCAGAGCAGGGTCGTCGATCTTGGGATCGTGAGTCACCGCGACAAACGCCGTGTAGGCGTCGACGTTGAGCGGCGGCAGCGCCGTGTCGGGCCATTCGGCGATCAGCGGAATATCGGGAAAGCGCTCCGGGCTCGCAAAGGCCGTGCGCGGATCGACCACGGTGACGTCATAGCCGAGCGAGCGCGCCAGCGGCGCCAGCGCCTGGCTGATGTGGACCGCGCCGATGATGACGAGCTTTGCCGTCGGCGCGTAGACGTTGAGGAACAGCTTCTTGCCGCCGGCCTCGACACTGGCGCTCTTGCCCATGCGAAGCTGCTTTTCCAGCTCGGCTCGCAGCGGATCCTTGGCGAAATCCTTCGCCTTCACCAGCCGCTGCTCGCCGCTCTCGGTGTCGGTCACCAGGATGACCGGCCGCCGCGCGGCGCGCTCGGCATTGAGTTCGTGCAGGATATCGAGCTTCACGGCTAACCGACCTTCTCGACGAAGACGCGGATGGTGCCGCCGCAGGACAGCCCGACGTTCCAGGCGGTCTCGTCGGCGACGCCGAATTCCAGCATCTTCGGTTTGCCGCTCTGGATCACATCCATGGCTTCGGTGACCACGGCGCCCTCGACGCAGCCGCCGGAGACGGAGCCCAGGAAGGTCCCCTCGTCATTGATGACGAGGCTCGAGCCCGCCGGGCGTGGCGCCGAGCCCCAGGTCTCGACGACCGTCGCCAGCGCGACGCCACGGCCGGCCTTCTGCCAGTCCTCCGCCGCCTTCAGGATGTCCTCGTCGCGATCGAGCATGGCTGGCCTCTCAAGCTGCGGAGCGGATCAGGCTGCGGTGATGCGGCGGCAGCGGCTGGGAGAGCGTCGTGATCAGCTCCTGGATCGAACTCAAATTATGCACCGGGCGGAATTCGTCAACGTGGGGCAGCATCATTTTGATGCCCTGCGCCTTGGCTTCGAAGCCGCCAAACCGCAACAGCGGGTTCAGCCAGATCAGCCGCCGGCAGGACCGGTGCAGCCGGTCCATCTCGAAGGCGAGCTTGGAATCGGCCTCCCGTTCCAGCCCGTCGGAGATCAGGAGCACGATAGCGCCCTGGCTCAGCACCCGCCGCGCCCACAATTTGTTGAAGTTGTGCAGCGAGGCCGAGATGCGGGTACCGCCGGCCCAGTCCTCGACGGAGGCCGAGCAGCTCGCCAGCGCCTCGTCCGGATCGCGCTGGCGCAGCGCGCGGCTGACATTGGTGAGGCGCGTGCCGAACAGGAACACCGAGACGCGCTTGCGGGCATCCGTGATCGCATGCAGGAAATGCAGGAACAGGCGGGTGTATTCGCTCATCGAGCCCGAGATGTCGAGCAGCGCCACGATCGGGGCCGGCTTCTCGATCCGCCCGAGGCGATGGATGTCGATGATGTCGCCGCCGGTGCGCAAGGAGGCGCGCAGCGTGCGGCGCAGGTCGAGGCGCAGGCCGCGGGCATCGGGCCGCTGCCGGCGCGTCAAGAGCTCGGCCTGCGGCAGGTGCATCCGCTCAATGGCACGGAGCGCCTCGGCGATCTCCGCCACACTCATCTGCGCAAAATCCTTCTTCTGCAGGATCTCCTTGTCGGAGACCGACAGGCGCAAATCCTGCTCCTGGTGCTGCGGCGTCTCGGTCATGCGCGGCCGTGACATCGCCTCCTGAACGCGGCGGGCGCCGGCCTGCGGCTTCTTCTTGGCCTCTTCCGGCAGCGGCACCGAGTCCAGCATATGCTTCCACTCTTCCGACGCGCGGAAGAACAGGTTGAAGGCTTGGCTGAAGATCAGCGCATGCTCATGGCGCTTGACGAAGATCGCCTCCAGCGTGGTGAAGACGTCGGATCGGTTGCCGATGTCGATCACCTGCAGCGCGCTCATGGCATCGATGACAGCGCCCGGCCCGACCGGCAGGCCGGCGGCACGCAGCGCGCGGGCGAAGCCGACGATGTTGTCGGCGAATTGCTCGGTCTTTTCGGGGGCAAGGTGGTTGATGGCCATCGATCTACACTCCCAGCCGTCATTTGGCGCGCCACTTGGCGCGAGCCCGGAATCCATACTCCCGATCGTGGTTATGGATTCTCAGGTGCGCAATTGCGCACCATAGCTCGCGCTACGCGCGCCCCGGAATGACGAGCTCAATTGTGGCGCGAGATCAATTCTCGCTCGTCACGTCCTTCAGCACCTTCTGCAGCGTGTCGCCCTGCATGCGGGTGATGTCGTCCTGGTACTTGAGCAGCGCACCCAGCGTGTCGCCGACCACTTGCGGGGTCAGCGAGCGGGCATCGAGCTCGGACAGGGCGGTGGCCCAATCGATGGTCTCGGCAACACCCGGCGACTTGTAGAAGTCCTGGTTGCGCAGCGCCTGCACGAAGCGCACGACCTGCTGCGACAGCTTGGCCGAGATGCCGGGCACACGCGTCTTGACGATCGCGAGCTCACGCTCGGCGGCGGGATAGTCGACCCAGTGATACAGGCAGCGCCGCTTCAGCGCGTCGTGGATCTCGCGGGTACGGTTGGAAGTGATGATGACGATTGGCGGATGCGGCGCCTTCACGGTGCCGAATTCGGGGATGGTCACCTGGAAGTCACTGAGGATTTCGAGCAGGTACGCCTCGAACGCCTCGTCGGCGCGGTCGAGCTCGTCGATCAGCAGCACCGGCGGGCCGGCGACATCAGGCTCCAGCGCCTGGAGCAGCGGCCGCTTGATCATGTAGCGATCCGCGAAGATGTCGCTCGAAAGCTGATCGCGATCGGTGTCGCCGGCGGCTTCCGCCATCCGGATCGCGATCATCTGCGCCGCGCTATTCCACTCGTAGACGGCGGAGGAGACGTCGAGGCCTTCGTAGCATTGCAGGCGGATCAGCTTCCGCCCTAGCGCCGCCGACAGCACCTTGGCGATCTCGGTCTTGCCGACGCCGGCCTCGCCTTCCAGGAACAGCGGCCGGCCCATGCGCAGCGACAGGTACGTCACCGTCGCCAACGAGCGCTCGGCCAGATAGCCGCGCGACGTCAGGAGTTCGAGCATCGCATCGACCGATGCCGGAAATACAACTGAAGTATTGGCACCGGAACTATTGGCCGCTGAAGTCATGAAAGGCCAGTCTCGTTTGCGCCCTCACCGGGCAAGTATTGGGCCAAGGCGTGAGGCTCGTCATTCCTTGGCATTGGCGGCATCGACGGCGCGCCGCGTCAGCACCCCGATGAGATGCGCGCGGTATTCGGCGCTACCGTGGATGTCGCTGTTGAGGCCTTCCGCCGGTACCGCGATGCCCTCCAGCGCCTTCGAGGCGAAGCGCTTCTTCAGGGCCTCCTCGAATGCGGTGACGCGGAACACGCCTTCGGAGCCCGCACCGGTGACGGCAACGCGCACGTCCGAAGGACGCCGTGCCACGAACACGCCGACCAGCGCATAGCGCGAGGCCTGGTTGCGGAACTTGATGTAGGCGGCCTTCTTCGGCAGCGGGAACATCACCTTGGTGATGATCTCATCCGCTTCGAGCGCGGTCGTGAACAGGCCCTGGAAGAACTCTTCCGCCTTGAGGCGGCGCTTGTTGGTGACGATGGTGGCCCCGAGCGCAAGCACCGCGGCCGGATAATCCGCAGTCGGATCATTGTTGGCGAGCGAGCCGCCGATCGTGCCCCTGTGGCGCACGGCGGGATCGCCGATTCCGCCGGCGAGATTCGCCAGCGCGGGAATCGCCTCACCGACAACGGCGGAGGTCGCGACCTCGGCGTGCTTGGCGGTGGCGCCGATCACCAGGGAGCGGCCCTTCATCTCGATCGTGTTGAGCCCCTCGATATGGGAGAGGTCGACCAGGTGCGGCGGGCTCGCGAGGCGCTGCTTCATGACCGGAATCAGCGTGTGACCGCCGGCGATCACCTTGGCGTCCTCGTTCTTCACCAGGAGGTTGGCCGCCTGGCGAACGGTCCCAGGGCGATGATATTTGAATTCGTACATCTGTATGTCCTGATCGCGGGATGCGCGTTACGCGAGATCGGATTTCGCCATCGCCTTGGCGCCGGCTGAGATCGAGGCGACGATGTTCTGGTAGCCCGTGCAGCGGCAGAGATTGCCTTCGAGCTCCTCGCGAATGGTGTGGTCGTCGAGCTCGTGGCCCTTGCGATGCACGATGTCGATCGCGGTCATGATCATGCCCGGCGTGCAGAAGCCGCACTGCAGGCCGTGGTGCTCGCGGAAGGCCTCCTGCATCGGATGCAGCGGCGCGCCGTCGGCAGCCAGTCCCTCGATCGTCTTGACCTCGTGGCCGTCGGCCATCACCGCAAGCGTGGTGCAGGACTTCACGGCCTTGCCGTCGAGATGCACGACGCAGGCACCGCACTGCGAGGTGTCGCAGCCGACATGGGTGCCCGTCAGGCGCAGATTCTCGCGCAGGAATTGCACCAGAAGCGTGCGGGGATCGACGTTGGCCGTCACAGGATTGCCGTTCACGATGAGGGAGATTTTTGCCATAAGCACTCTCTGTCAGCGCCCCGACGGGTCCCGTCGAAGCGGTTCTTATAATTATTCCAACCTATCATATGGGCCATTATGCCCCGGGGCAACATCGCCCGGGGCGCAAGGCGCCATGCCGAAGGCGCTATGCTAAGGGTATTGGACCTTCAGCTCTGTACGGCCTTGGCGAAGTTCGCGAAAAACTCGTCGGCCAGCTTCTTGGCGGCGCCGTTGATGAGGCGCTGGCCGAGCTGCGCCAACTTGCCGCCGATCTGCGCCTCGACGTCGTAGGAGAGCAGCGTGCCGCCGTCCTTCTCGGCGAGTTTGACGGCCGCGCCGCCCTTGGCGAATCCGGCCACCCCGCCCTCGCCCTCACCGGAAATCCTGTAGCCGTTCGGCGGGTCGAGATCGGACAGCGTGACCTTGCCCTTGAAGCGCGCCGACACCGGGCCGACCTTCATTTTCGCCGTCGCGCGGAAGCCGCCGTCGTCGGTCTTCTCCAGCTCCTCGCAGCCGGGGATGCAGGCCTTCAGCACCTCGGGATCGTTGAGCTTGGCCCACACGGCCTCGCGCGGCGCCGCAAGCTGGACTTCGCCGTTCATCGTCATGGCCATGAGGGTGCCTCCCGGATCGCGCAACTATAGTGCAGATGAAGTAACGCAGGGACGCGGCAAAGAAAAGGCCGGCGCTCGGTCACGTGCAATGCATATTCGCAACTGCAAAATGACGTGTGCGGGCGGTGGGGGATTGGCAGGGCCCGGCCATGATGATTAGGTCGCTCGCAAGATGAGCACATCCATCTCCCCCCTGCTCGCACCGATGCTGTCGAGCGCCGCCATGCGCGTGGTCTGCGACGATCGGTCGACCCTGCAGAACATGCTCGATTTCGAGGCAGCCTTGGCACGCGCCGAGGCGGCCAGCGCGGTGATTCCGGCATCCGCCGTCGGACCGATCGAGGCTGCGTGCAAGGCCGATTGCTTCGATCTGGCCGCACTGGCCGGCGCCGCGACGCGATCGGGCAATCTCGCGATTCCTCTGGTCAAGACGCTGACCGCCAATGTCGGCAAGAATGACGTGGAGGCCGCGCGCTATGTGCACTGGGGCGCGACCAGCCAGGACGTCATCGACACCGCGACCATGCTGACGCTGCGCGCCGGCATCGCGGCGCTGGATACCGACCTCAGCCGCGCCATCAAGGGCTTTGCCGCGCTGGCGCGCAGCCATCGCAATACCGCGGTGGTGGCGCGGACCTGGCTCCAGCACGCGCTGCCGATGCCGTTCGGGCTGAAGACCGCCGAATACGCATCAAACCTTGCCCGCGCCCGCTGCCGCCTGCGGCGGCTCTCCCGCGAGGGCCTCGCGCTGCAATTCGGCGGCGCGGCCGGCACGCTCGCTGCGCTCGGCGACAAGGGACTCGTTGTGGCCGAACGGCTGGCACAGGAGCTCGATCTGCCACTGCCCGAGGCGCCCTGGCATACCCATCGCGACCGCATTGCCGAGGCCGCCTCCTGCTTCGCCATTCTCGCCGGCAGCTGCGGCAAGATCGCGCGCGACGTCTCGCTGCTGATGCAGACCGACGTCGCCGAAGCGTTCGAGCCGGCCGGCGAAGGCCGCGGCGGCTCCTCGACCATGCCGCACAAGCGCAACCCGGTCGCCGCCGCAAGCGCGCTGGGCGCTGCGACCATGGCTCCGCAGCTCGCCGCGACGATCTTCACCGCCCAGGTGCAGGACCACGAGCGCAGTGCCGGTCCCTGGCACGCGGAATGGCCGACGCTGCCGCAATTGATGCTGGTCACCTCCGGCGCGCTGGCTGCCGTCGTCGACATCGCCGAGGGTCTCGAGGTCGATGCGGCGCGCATGCGCAGCAATCTCGATGCGACGCATGGGCTGATCATGGCGGAGGCCGTCACCTTCGCGCTCGCCGAGCAAATCGGCAAGAGCGATGCACATCATCTCGTCGAGGCCGCGAGCAAGCGCGCCGTCGCCGAGAAGAAGCATCTGCGCGAGGTGCTGTCGGCCGATTCGCAAGTCACCGCGCACCTGACGCCGGAAAAAATTGCGGCATTGTTCGAGCCGATGGCCTATCAAGGGGCGTCACAGGCGCTGATCGACCGGTTGCTCGACAGCCTCGATCAAGACTAATTGTTTGAGCATGATCTTGTCGGAAAACCGCTCCACACTTTTCCGGATCATGCTCCAGAACGGAGACGCCGCATGCCCATGATCGATGCCGACGGATGCCTGCTCAACGTCTCCGTCGAAGGCCGCGACGGCGGGCCGACCTTGATGCTGTCGAACTCGCTCGGCTGCACGCTGCAGATGTGGGAGCCGCAGATGAAGGCGCTGACGCAGGTGTTCCGCGTCATCCGCTACGATCGCCGCGGCCACGGCAAATCGAACGTTCCGCCCGGCCCCTACACGATGGAGCGCTTCGGCCGCGACGTGCTCGCGATTCTCGACGATCTCAACATCGAGAAGGTGCATTGGTGCGGCCTGTCGATGGGCGGCATGGTCGGGCAATGGCTCGGCGCCAATGCGCCCGAAAGGTTCGGCAAGCTCATCCTCGCCAACACCTCCTGCTATTATGCCGAGCCGACCCGATGGCTGGAACGTATCGAGGCGGTGAAAAAAGGCGGCATCGGCGCGGTCGCCGACGCCGTGATCGCGGGCTGGCTCACCCAGGATTTCCGCGAGCGCGAGCCTGCGATCACTGCAAAGATGAAAGCGATGCTGCTGGCGTCTCCGGTCGAAGGCTACCTCGCCTGCTGCGAGGCGCTGTCGACGCTCGATCAGCGCGCGCTGCTGCCGAAGATCAAGAGCCCGACGCTGGTGATCGCCGGCCGCCACGACGTGGCGACGCCGATCTCGGCGGCCGAATTGATCCGCTCCAGCATTCCCGGCGCCAGCATGACCATCATCGACGCCGCGCACATTTCGAACGTCGAGCAGCCGCATGCGTTCACGGATGCGGTGGTGGGGTTCCTGACGCAGCGCTGATTGCAACCATCGTCATTCCGGGGCGATGCGCAGCGTCGAACCCGGAATCTCGATCGGCATTCACAACCCTCAAGATTCCGGGGTCGCCTCTTTGAGCGCCCCGGAATGACTGATCCGGAGAAACACCATGGACGACCAGAAGCGCCGCGATGCCGGCATGAACGTGCGGCGAAAAGTGCTGGGCAATGCCTGGGTCGACAAGTCGATCGCGAACCGCAATGCCTTCAACACCGACTTTCAGGACCTGATCACCCGCTACGCCTGGGGCGAGATCTGGACGCGGCCGCATTTCGACGAGCGCACGCGGCGCGTGCTCGTGATCGGCACCATGGTCGCGCTCGGGCAATGGGACGAATTCCGCCTGCACGTGCGTGCGGCGCTCGCCGAGGGCGGCTTCACGCCCGACGACATCAAGGAGATCCTGCTGCAGCAGGCGATCTATTGCGGCGTGCCGGCCGCGAACCACGCCGTCAAGGAAGCCTCAGCGATTGTGCAGGAGCTCGGCCTGCTCAAGACCTAAAGGCTGGAGATTCGGCGGCGCGGCGACCTCGGGCGTCTTCGGCGCAGCCGCCGGCTGCTCGATCACGACCACGATGGCCGCGCCGAGCAAGACCAGAACCTCGGTGGCGTGCAGCCGAAGCGCGGCCAGCTCGCCGACCTTCGAGGCCATCACCATGCTGGCAAAGGAGATCAGGCTGCCGATCGCGAGCGCAATACCGAGCGCCTCGTCACTGCCGCCGCCCTTGCGGGTTCGGGGAATGCAGAGCAGCACCAGGTAGATCGCGAAGAACGCCACCACGGTCAGCCGTCCGAGCGCCAGCAGCCAGGCGGCACGCACCGTGTCCATGCCCGCCATCTGCAGATGGTCGCTCAGGTACAGCGCCACCGCGACGCTCGGCCGCTCGTAAAGGCCGTGCACCGGCGCGACAATGATGTTGAAGGCGACGAGGCTCCATACGGGAATGAAATAGGCCGCCAGCAGCGCGCCGTTGACCGAGCCGATCCGCCAATTCCTGAACATGCCGCTTCCCGCTTAGTTTGCCGAGCCTTCGGAGGAAGGCGCGGCCATGCCGGAGCTAACTCGCATCAGACTATGGCGGCAATTTAAACCCTTTGTTTACCTTAACTGCCTGACTGCCTGCTCCCTCCCCGTGGCGTCAATTCCGGGATGGTGCGCAGCACCAGACCCGGAATCTCGAGATTCTCAGGTGCGCAGGCACCGGAGTTCGGCACTTCGAGCCGCCCCGGAATGACTCTTTTGCAAGAAAAAGGCCCCGCCTTGTGGCGGGGCCCCTCCTGCTCCTGGGCTCCAAAACTCGCTATTCCTGGTCGCGCTGGCCGCCCTGCTGCTGGCCCGGGCGATCGCCCTGGCGCGGATCCTGATGCTGCTGTCCGGGTTTCTGACCGCCGCCCTGCTGCTGGCCGGGGCGCTGCTGGCCGGGGTTCTGACTCTGCTGACCCGGATTCTGGTTCTGCTGCTTCGTCATTCGGGGAAACTCCCTTGTTGGACGTCAGAGGCAAGACAACGGCCAGCATCCATTTTGGTTGCCTGGGGAACCCGGTTCCTCGCAGCGACCGAGGAACTCGGCGGCAAAATGATCTCTGTACAAGCCTTAAGGCGGAGACCGGGCCAGTTGCGGCCGCCAGTTCCCTCCTGTTACAAAACCTGCAGAACGCTCAAGGGCTGCCGGGGCCCAAGAACTCTCTGCAAGAGCTCCCTTTGAGCCGCGTCAAGTTTGGGTACGGCAGCTTATGGATTATTTCGCCCAGCAGCTCATCAACGGCCTCGTGCTCGGCTCCATCTACGGCCTGATCGCGATCGGCTACACGATGGTCTACGGCATCGTCGGCATGATCAACTTCGCCCATGGCGACGTCTTCATGATCGGCGGCTTCATCGCCCTCATCACCTTCCTGATCCTGATCTCGCTCGGCCTCACGGCCATTCCCGTGATCCTGCTCGTGGTGCTGCTGGTGTCGATGACAATCACCGCGCTCTATGGCTGGACCATCGAGCGCGTCGCCTACCGGCCGCTGCGGCATTCCTTCCGCCTCGCCCCGATGCTGTCGGCGATCGGCATGTCGTTCGTGCTGACGAATTATTCGCAAGTGGCGCAAGGCGCCCGCGTCAAGCCGATCCCGCCCTTCATCACCGGCGGCTACACGCTGCACGAGAGCCAGGACGGCTTCGTGATCCAGCTCTCCAACATCCAGATCATGGTGGTCATCACCACCATCGTGCTGCTGGCGATCTTCACCTGGCTGGTGTCGCGCACCCGGCTCGGGCGCGACATGCGCGCCTGCGAGCAGGATCAGACCATGGCGGCGCTGCTCGGCGTCGACGTCGACCGCACCATCTCCATGACCTTCGTGATCGGCGCCGCGCTCGCCGCCGTCGCGGGCCTGATGTACCTGCTTTATTACGGCCTGGTCGACTTCTTCATGGGCTTCGTCGCCGGGATCAAGGCCTTCACCGCCGCCGTGCTCGGCGGCATCGGCTCGCTGCCGGGCGCCATGCTCGGCGGGCTCGCGATCGGCCTGATCGAGACGTTCTGGTCGGCCTATTTCTCGGTCGAGTACAAGGACGTCGCGGCGTTCTCGATCCTGATCGTCGTGCTGATCTTCATGCCGACCGGCCTGCTCGGCCGTCCCGAAGTCGAAAAAGTCTGACGCGCGTGACAGCTCCCTCGCCCCACACGACCAAACCTGCAACGGGCATCCCCGCTCTCCTCAAGACCGCCTTCATCAACGCAGTGATCGCGCTGGTGCTGTTCTCGCTGATGGTCGGCATCCGCACCGAGGCGGGTTCCGACGGCCAGCTCACCTACTGGACGCGTTTTGGCGAGCTCGCCGCGCTCGTCGCCGCCGTGTTCGGCGGCTCGATCGTGATCGAGCTGCTCAGGCAATGGATCGGCCCGGCCGGCACCGAGAAGCTGGTGCCGCCGGCGGTGCAGAAGGGCATGTCGCTGGTCGGCCGCTACCTTGCGCCCGCGCTGCTGATCTTCACGCTGCTGGTGCCCGTCATCTTTTATAACCAGCGCTACATCCTCGACCTCGCCATTCTCGTGCTCACCTATGTGATGCTGGGCTGGGGCCTCAACGTCGTGGTCGGGCTCGCCGGCCTGCTCGATCTCGGCTATGTCGCGTTCTATGCGGTCGGCGCCTATTCCTACGCCCTGCTCGCCACCAATTTCGGCTGGTCGTTCTGGATCTGCCTGCCGCTCGCCGGCATCCTCGCCGCATTCTGGGGCGTGCTGCTCGGCTTTCCCGTGCTGCGCCTGCGCGGCGACTATCTCGCCATCGTGACGCTCGCCTTCGGCGAAATCATCCGCCTCGTCCTGATCAACTGGCAGAGTCTGACCGGCGGACCGAACGGCGTATCCGGTATTCCGCGTCCGACCCTGTTCGGCATTCCGCTCAACAACAGCGACGATGGGCTGGCCGCCAAGCTCGGCATCGAGTATTCACCGACCCACCGTATCGTCTTCCTGTTCTATCTGATCCTGGCGCTGGCGCTGCTCACCAACTGGGTGACGATCCGCCTGCGCCGGCTGCCGATCGGGCGCGCCTGGGAGGCCTTGCGCGAGGACGAGGTCGCCTGCCGCGCGCTCGGCATCAACACCACGACGACCAAGCTCACGGCGTTCGCGACCGGCGCCATGTTCGGCGGCTTCGCCGGCGCCTTCTTCGCCACCCGCCAGGGCTTCATCAGCCCGGAATCCTTCACCTTCCAGGAATCCGCGCTGGTGCTCGCCATCGTCGTGCTCGGCGGCATGGGCTCGCAGCTCGGCGTCGCGCTCGCGGCGCTGACCATGATCGGCGGGTTCGAGCTGTTCCGCGGCCTCGAGACCTATCGCATGCTGGTGTTCGGCTGGGCCATGGTGCTGATCATGATCTGGCGGCCACGCGGCCTGGTCGGCCATCGCGCGCCAACCGTCTATCTGAAGAAGGCGCAGGCCATCTCCTCCGACCTCGTCAAGGAAGGCCACGGATGAGCGGCGAACGTATCCTCGACGTCGATCAGCTCACCATGCGCTTCGGCGGCATCGTTGCCGTGCAGGACCTGTCGTTCACGGCAGAGCGGCGCAAGATTACGGCGCTGATCGGACCGAACGGTGCCGGCAAGACCACCGTGTTCAACTGCATCACCGGCTTCTACAAGCCGACCGGCGGCGCCATCCGCCTCACCCACGATGACGGCAGGGAAATCGCGCTCGAGCGGCTCAACGACTTCCGTATCGCCAAGCAGGCCAAGGTCGCGCGCACCTTCCAGAACATCCGACTGTTTCCCGGGATGACCGTGCTCGAAAACCTGATGGTGGCGCAGCACAACATGCTGATGCGCGCCTCGGGCTTCACCTTGCTCGGCCTTGTCGGCGTGCCCGCTTATCGCGACGCCGAAAAGCGCGCGATCGATCTCGCCACCGACTGGCTGAGGCGGGTCAACCTGTTCGACCGCGCCGACGATGCGGCCGGCAATCTCGCCTATGGCGATCAGCGCCGCCTCGAGATCGCACGCGCGATGTGCACCGAGCCTGCACTCCTGTGCCTTGACGAGCCGGCTGCCGGCCTCAACGCGCGAGAGAGCGCCGCGTTGAACGCGCTCCTGCTTTCGATCCGCAACGACCTGGGAACGTCGATCCTCCTGATCGAGCATGACATGTCGGTCGTGATGGAGATCTCCGACCACATCGTGGTGATGGATCACGGCGTGAAGATCGCACAAGGCACGCCGCGCGAGGTGCGCGACGATCCCAAGGTGATCGCCGCCTATCTTGGCGCCGACGAGGAAGAGGCCATGGCCGTCATGGAGAGCGGATCGTGACGGCGGCATCCCCCCTGCTCGCGATCCGGGGCCTGCACGCGGCCTACGGCAAGATCGAGGCCTTGAAGGGCGTCGACGTCGACATCAATTCCGGCGAGATCGTCGCGCTGATCGGCGCCAACGGCGCCGGCAAGTCGACGCTGATGATGACGATCTTCGGCAAGCCGCGCGCCCGCGCCGGGCAGATCCTGTACGAGGGCAAGGACATCACGGCCGTCCCGACCCACGAGATCGCCCATTTGCGCATCGCGCAGTCGCCCGAAGGCCGCCGCATCTTCCCGCGGATGAGCGTCGCCGAGAACCTCCAGATGGGGGCCGACGTCACCGAGAGCACGCCGGCGGAACGGGAGAGCACGCTCGAGCGCGTGTTTGCCCTGTTTCCCCGCCTGAAGGAACGTTTCGCCCAGCGCGGCGGAACCCTGTCCGGCGGCGAGCAGCAGATGCTGGCGATCGGCCGCGCCTTGATGAGCCGCCCTCGCCTGCTCCTGCTCGATGAGCCCTCGCTGGGGCTCGCCCCGCTGATCGCGCGGCAGATTTTCGACGCCATCCGCACACTGAACCGGCAGGACGGCTTGACCGTGCTGATCGTCGAGCAGAACGCCAACCACGCGCTCAAGCTCGCTCATCGCGGCTATGTCATGGTCAATGGCCTTATCACGCTGGCCGGCAGCGGTGCCGAATTGCTGCAGCGCCCCGAAATCCGCGCCGCTTATCTGGAAGGCGGCCGGCACTGACCGGCCCCGCCCTGCGCGAGAATGCGGCTAGATATCTTGACCTATGCCCGTATTTTGCCGGTGACTTCTCCTCGAATTCATTCAAGAATGGCGCCGGTTTGAACCGGGCATGCCCGGCAACTTCCACAGGCGACCACCCGCGAGGTATCTCATGAAATCACTGAAGCTCATCGGTCTAGCATTCGGCGCATCGCTCGCGCTGTCGAGCGCGGCATTCGCGCAGGATGTCACCGTCGCAGTCGCAGGCCCGATGACCGGCGGCGAGTCCGCCTTCGGCCGCCAGATGAAGAACGGCGCCGAGATGGCCATCGCCGACATCAACGCCGCCGGTGGCGTCAACGGCAAGAAGCTCGCGCTCAACGCCGAGGACGACGCCTGCGATCCGAAACAGGCCCGCTCGGTGGCGGAAAAGATCGCCGGCGCCAAGATCCCGTTCGTCGCCGGCCATTTCTGCTCGTCGTCTTCGATCCCGGCCTCTGAAGCCTATGCGGACGGTAACGTCCTGCAAATCACCCCGGCTTCGACCAACCCGCTCTTCACCGAGCGCAAGCTGTGGAACGTGGCGCGGGTTTGCGGCCGCGACGACCAGCAGGGCCTGATCGCCGCGCAATACATCGCCAAGAACTACAAGGGCAAGAACATCGCGATCCTCAACGACAAGACCACCTACGGCAAGGGTCTTGCCGACGAGACCAAGAAGGCGCTCAACAAGGCCGGCATCACCGAGAAGATGTACGAATCCTACAACAAGGGCGACAAGGACTTCAACGCGATCGTCTCGCGCCTGAAGAAGGAGAATGTCGAGCTCGTCTATGTCGGCGGTTACCATCAGGAAGCCGGCCTCATCCTGCGCCAGATGCGCGATCAGGGCATGAAGACGGTGCTGATGTCGGGCGACGCGCTCGCCGACAAGGAGTACGCCTCCATCACCGGTCCCGCCGGCGAAGGCACGCTGTTCACCTTCGGTCCCGATCCGCGCAACAAGCCGACCGCGAAGAAGATCGTCGAGGCGTTCAAGGCCAAGGGCATCGATCCGGAAGGCTATACGCTCTATACCTACGCTGCGCTGCAGGTCTGGACGCAGGCGGTCAAGAAGGCCGGCACCACCGACGCCAAGAAGGTCATGGAGACCATCAAGGCCGGCAAGTGGGACACGGTGCTCGGCCCGATCGAAATTGATGCCAAGGGCGACCTCAAGCAGATCGACTATGTCGTCTACAAGTGGGACGCCAAGGGCAATTACGCCGAGCTCGGTGCCAAGGGTTCCTGATCAAGGAGGCTCGTCGGGGATCTCGATCAGCGGTCTCCGAAGGCTCTGCCAACGCGACCACGCCCCGGCTTGCCGGGGCGTTTTTTTGCCCGGTCAGACCGCGGCCGACATCTCGCCGCCCGCCGCGGCCTGGGCCTTGCGGAGCGCCTGCAGGAGATCGTTCGGCCGAAACGGCTTTTGCAGGCAGGCCACGTTGGCGAGATGGGGCGATTGGTCCATGAAATCGAGCGCCGTCATCCCGGATACCGCAACGACGGGCAGCGCCGGCGCGCGCTCGCGCAGGGACGTGATGACATCGACGCCGCTGGTATCGCCGAGGAAGATGTCCACGATCGCGGCGTCAAAGGGGCTTTCCGCAAAGGCCTTCAGCCCCGCCGCGCCGCTTTCGGCCTCCACGACCTCGAAACGATTGCCCCGAAGCACGATCGCGACCATCGGACGTCCTTGTGGTCGTCGATGATGAGAACGCGTGGCATGGGAGCAACTCCCGATCTCGAAACCGAAATCGCTTGTTTCAAAGCTGGAACCCGCTGCCGCGGATGGGCATTATGACACCGCCCTGTAAAGCGCCCCTTACCGATCCCTGTTCCGTGCATCCACCGAAATTAGGTAAACTGTAACCCTCGGTTGAGTCGTAAACCGGTTCCGTCACGACCCGCGCCCAAAACCCGCTACGATGCACGGATTACCGGCGAATGAGACTAGCGGAGATGCTCAAACCCGACCTGCTCAGCACCGACTCGCGCGAACTGGACGTGCCTGCGACGATCGACCGAAACGCCTTTCTGTCGACCCTCCCGGCCACTTCGGCCGACCGCACTGCAGCATTGACGATTGTCGGTGTGTCCTCCCTGCTGTTCGCCGCGGCCGTGCCCTTCGCCGGTACCCCGCTCCTGCCGGCCCCCGCCTTCGTCGCCAGCTATCAATCCGCGCTGGCCGTGAGCGACATCGTCACGGCCGTGCTGCTGCTATCGCAATTTGCGATCTTGCGGACCCGCGCGCTGCTGTGGCTCGCGAGCGGCTATCTCTTCACCGCCGCGGCGGCGCTGGTACATGCCCTCACCTTCCCCGGCCTGTTCACGCCGACCGGACTCTTCTGTGCGGGCCGGCAGACCACGGTCTGGCTCTACATGGTCTGGCACGCCGGCTTTCCGCTCTGCGTGATGGCGTATGCCTGGCTGAAAGAAAAGGACGGTGGACCCCGGGTCCGCGGCGCGGCAAGCAACGCAATTTATGCCAGCGTGCTCTGCGTCATCGCCGTGATGGCCGTGTTCGCCTGGATCGTCACCGCGCAGCACGATCTGTTGCCGGTCCTGCTGAGCGAGGGCCGCTACACGGCGACCATGATCGGAGTCGTGTCCTTCGTGTGGTCGCTGAGCTTTGCCGCGCTGGTCTCGCTCTGGTTCCGCAAGCCGCATACGGTGATCGACATCTGGCTGATGGTGGTCATGTGCGCCTGGCTGTTCGACATCGCCCTGTCGGCGATCGTCAACATCGCACGCTTCGATCTCGGCTTCTATGCCGGCCGGCTCTACGGCCTCGCGGCGGCGACCTTCGTGCTCGCGGTGCTGCTGATCGAGAATGTCCGCCTGCAGGCGCGCACGGTGGGCCTCGTCGGAAGGCTGCGCCAGCAATCGGCCTCTGAACGCGACTATTTCGGCAAGCGCCTCGCGCTGTACGGCGCAGTCGTCGAATCGTCCAACGACGCGATCATCACCAAGTCGCTCGACGGCATCATCACCGGCTGGAACAAGGCCGCCGAACATCTGTTCGGCTACTCCGCCGCCGAGGCCGTCGGCAGGCCGATCGACATCATCGTGCCGCCGGATCGCAAGGGCGAAGTCAGAAGCATCCTCAACCGGATCGCCAGCAACGAGTCGATCGCCCAGCACGAGACGGTCCGAATCCGGAAAGACGGCCGCCCGCTCGACGTCGTCCTGAACATCTCACCGCTGCGGACCGACGATGGCGAGATCATCGGCGTCTCCAAGATCGCCCATGACATCACCGAAGAAAAGCAGGCCAGAGAGAAGCTGCGCCGCGAGACCGAGGAACGCCAGCGCATCTTCGAGACATCGCAGGACCTGATCCTGGTCACTGACGGCTATGGCAATTTCATCCAGGTCAGCCCGAGCGTGCGGAACATTCTCGGCTACAGCCCAGAGGACATGGTCGGGCACAGCGCGATCGAATTCATCCATCCCGACGATCTCGAGAGGACGCGGAACGAGATGCGCGCAGCCCGTCGCGGCGCGGTCAAGCGCAGCTTCGAGGCGCGCTACTACCATTACGACGGTCACGAGGTCGCGCTGAACTGGATGGGCACCTGGTCGGAGCCGGTGAAACGCCACTTCTTCATCGGCCGCGACCTCACCGACAAGCAGGCGGCCGAAGCCCAGCTCCGGCAGGTCCAGAAGATGGACTCGATCGGCCACTTGACCGGCGGCGTCGCCCACGACTTCAACAACGTGCTGACCGTGATCACGGGCACGATCGGCATTCTCAGCGACGCGGTCGCCGACCGGCCCGAGCTTGCCGCGATCACCAAGCTGATCGACGACGCCGCCGAGCGCGGCGCGCAGCTGACCAAGCATCTGCTCGCCTTCGCCCGCAAGCAGCCGCTCCAGCCGCGCGAGATCGACGTCAACGCACTGGTGCTCGAAGCCGCCAAGCTGCTGCATCCGACGCTCGGCGAGCAGATCACCATCATGCCGCAGCTCACCGAGGATGCCTGGCCGACGCTGGTCGACCCGGGCCAGCTCTCCACCGCCATTCTCAATCTCGCGCTGAACGCGCGCGACGCCATGCCCGACGGCGGCACCCTGGTGCTGGAGACCCGCAACATCTTCCTCGACGACGGCTATGCCAGCATGAATCCCGACGTCCTTGCCGGCAATTACGTGATGATCGCCGTCAGCGACACCGGCAGCGGAATTCCTGCCGAGCTGATCGACCGGGTGTTCGATCCTTTCTTCACCACCAAGGAGGTCGGCAAGGGCACCGGCCTCGGCCTCAGCATGGTGTTCGGCTTCGTCAAGCAATCGGGCGGCCACATCAAGATCTACAGCGAGGAAGGCCATGGCACGAGCGTGAAGATCTACCTGCCGCGCTCGACCGGGGTGCAGGAGACCGAGTTCGAGGCGCTCCAGAACGCGCCCATCACCGGCGGCAACGAGAAGATACTGATCGTCGAGGACGATGCGCTGGTCCGGCAGTATGTCATGACGCAGGTCAAGAGCCTCGGCTATACCGCGCTCGAGGCCGCCAACGGCGCCGAGGCGCTCAATATCATCGACAGCGACGAGACTATCGACCTGCTCTTCACCGACATCATCATGCCCGGCAACATGAACGGCCGCCAGCTGGCCGACGAAGCGCACAGGCGCCGCCCCGATCTGAAGACGCTGTTCACCTCGGGCTACACCGAGAACGCCATCGTCCATCACGGCCGACTTGATTCCGGCGTGCTGCTGCTGGCCAAGCCCTACCGCAAGTCCGAGCTCGCCAAGATGCTGAGGACCGCGCTCGCCAGTTGAGCCTGCGGCATTGCTGCGCTATCGCAGATCGTGAATTGCTCTCAACGACGAGGCCGCCGTGAAGAACCTTCTCACCGATATCGCCGGCGTGCGGGTCGGCCATGCCGAGGACCCGAAAGTCGGCTCCGGCGCGACCGCGATCATCTTCGATTCTCCCGCCATCGCCGCGATCGACGTTCGCGGCGGCGGCCCCGGCACGCGCGAGGATGCACTGCTCGATCTCGCCAACACGATCGAGCGCGTCGACGCCATCGCGCTGTCGGGCGGCTCGGCCTTCGGCCTCGACACCGGCGGCGGCGTACAGGCCTGGCTCGCCGAGCAGGGCCGCGGCCACCGGGTTCGCGAAGCGCTGATCCCGATCGTGCCGGGGGCGATCCTGTTCGACCTGCTCAATGGCGGCGACAAGGCCTGGGGACGCTTCTCGCCTTATCGCGACCTCGGCTATGCCGCGGCCACCGCCGCCACCAGCGCGGATTTCACGCTTGGCAGCGTCGGCGCCGGCTTCGGCGCCACCACCGCGACGTTCAAGGGCGGCCTCGGCTCCGCATCGGCCGTGACGCCGAGCGGAATCAAGGTCGCGGCGATCGTCGCCGTCAACGCCGTGGGCAGCGTCACCGTCGGCAATGGCCCGTGGTTCTGGGCGGCGCCGTTCGAGATGGACGGCGAATTCGGCGGACGCGGCCTGCCGGACAAGTTCACCGAGGACATGCTCCGCATGCGCATCAAGGGCGGGCCTGCCGCGAGCGCGCGGGAAAACACCACCATCGGCGCCGTCGTGACCAACGCGGTGCTGACCAAGCCCCAGGCCAAGCGGCTGGCGATGATCGCGCATACCGGCTTCGCCCGCGCGATCTATCCGGTGCACGCGCCGACCGACGGCGACGTGCTGTTTGCCGCTGCCACGTGCGAAAAGCCGATCGAGCCGCTGGTCGGCCTCACCGAGCTCGGCACGATCGCCGCCAACGTGGTCGCCCGCGCGATCGCCCGCGGTGTCTACAGCGCGACGGCCTTGCCGTTTCCGGGCGCGCAGCCGGCTTGGCAGGACCGGTTCGGCTAGGAGAGAAACGAAACGGCCCTCAACGCGTTACCGGCGGACAAGGTGCGCGGCCATGCCCGCTTCCGTGATCCGCTTCTTTCGCTATGCGCCCGAGAAACGCGAGCTGAAGGTAACGTTCGTCAGCGGGCGTCTCTATGTTTATGAGGATGTTCCGCCCGAGGTCGCTGCCGCGTTCGAGGATGCGCGCGCAAAGGGAACGTTCTTCAATCGCGAAATCCGCGACCGCTACGTCTATCGTGACGCCACGCGCGAGCATGCGGGCTGATGTCGGATGCCGCTCAGACGCTCACGGACAGCGACGAACCAGCCGTCGACGCGGCGCTTTGCCCCTGCCCGCCTTGCTGCTGCATCAGCTGCGCGAACAGATCATAGGCCGAATTCCGCGGGCTGGAAGCGCCCGGCACCGTCGTCGACATCTTGAAGCCGTCGGCATAGGTGACGGTGGTGGTGGTCGAGCCGTCGGCATTGGTCGTCGTGGTCGACGTCGAGCCGCGGCTGGATTGTGACGAGGAATCCGACCCATCGCCCGCGCCCTGCGCATGATGACGACCGCCCCCCAGCGCCTTCGTCATCTCTCCGAGATTGATGCTGCCATCCGCATTCGCGTCCATCTTCGAGAACACGTCGTCGGCCTGGGCCAGGTTGGTGCCGCCCGCACCGAGCGCGCCCTCGAACTCCGACTTGGTGATCTTGCCGTCGCCGTCCGCGTCGATCTGCGAGAACAGGTCCTTCAGGGCGGCCTCACGGCTCTTCGGCGTCGAGGATGTCGAGCTCGACAAGGCCGCGCCGTCGGCCGACTGGCTCTGCGCCGCGAACAGCGCGTTCATCGTCTCCGACGAGATCTGCGGATATTTGCCTGCATTGACCGACGAGGTTGCGCCGGCCGTGCTGCTGCTGCCGCTGTCGATTGCGAACGGATTGGCCGGCGCGCTCTGCGAAGCGCCCGTCTTGTGCGCCGCCGACGACGATTTCGAGTTCGTCAGCGACTGGATCGCGTCGAGCGCGCTCGAGACCGCACTTAGGGCGAACAACATTGCACAACTCCAACAGGATGCGGCACGCCGCGACCAATGTTCTGCGGCTGAAGTCAGCAAGCGCCGTGCCATCGCGAAAAGCTCAATGAAATCCACGTCCATCAGGTCGTGCAGGTCGCGGGAACATCGGCAATTCATGCCGCCAGCGGCAGAAATTTCCGCCCACAGGAAGCGCGCCCCTCCTGCATTGCCCGCCACAAGGGCCCATGTTAGGCGAGGCCATTCGTCGTCCATCCGCCACGGGAAAACGTGCCATGACCCAAGCTTTCGTCCCCCGCCCCCTCGCCATTGCGCCCTCGATCCTGGCCTCGGACTTCTCGAAGCTCGGCGAGGAGGTGCGCAGCGTGGACGCCGCCGGTGCCGACTGGATCCATCTCGACGTGATGGACGGGCACTTCGTTCCGAACATCTCCTACGGCCCTGATGTCGTCAAGGCGATGCGCCCGCACACCAAGAAGATCTTCGACGCGCATCTGATGATCTCGCCCTGCGATCCCTATCTCGAGGCCTTCGCCAAAGCCGGCTGCGACCACATCACCGTGCACGCGGAGGCGGGTCCCCACCTGCACCGCTCGCTCCAGGCGATCCGCGCGCTCGGCAAGAAGGCCGGCGTCTCGCTCAATCCGGCGACGCCGATCAGCGCGCTCGAATACGTCCTCGACCTCGTCGACCTCGTGCTGGTGATGTCGGTCAATCCGGGCTTCGGCGGCCAGGCCTTCATTCCCTCCGCGATCAACAAGATCCGCGACATCCGGGCAATGGTAGCCGGCCGTCCGATCGACATCGAGGTCGACGGCGGCGTCGGCCCCGATGTTGCGGGCGCGCTTGCCGCGGCCGGCGCCAACGCCTTCGTCGCCGGCACCTCGGTGTTCAAGGGCGGCACGCTGGACTCCTACAAAACCAACATCGCCGCGATCCGCAACGCGGCACTTGGGGCACGCGGCGAGGCGGTCTGAGACCATCGCTATCCGAACCGGAGCTGCGGCCGCCGCGACCAACGGGAATGGATGAACTCCGCGCCACTCCGTTTTCTGCCGGCCTGCTTCGTCTTCTCGCCGAGTCGCTTCAGGATGGAGAGCAAGTGGTCTGGCAGGGGCAGCCCGACGGCATCGCCCGCGCGGCAATGTGGCGATTTCTCTGGTGGATCGGATTTCCCTGGTTGTTGCTCACCGTCGTCGCCGTCAGGAACGATTGGATCGGCCAAGCGACCCAACCTCTCGCGATGCTTGGAGTCGGGATGGTTGCAGCTCCGTTCGTGATGCTGCTGCAAGACCTGCAGACGCTTTATGTGATCACCGACCGCCGCGCGCTGATCGTGCGCACGGCCTGGAGCAGACGCAGCGTGACCGCGACTTCGTTCGACGCCATGGATGCAGTGTTCGAAATCCTCGACATCGGCGGCGGCGTCGGCCACCTCAACTTTGCGTCAGGGCGCTCGACCCGTTCGCCCGATACCGACTACACCGGGCGCTATGGGTTTCGCTGTGTTCGAGACGCACGGCGCATCCGGGATATCCTCGACGATGCGCGCACCGGCAAAGTACGCCGGTCGCCCTCGGGAAGAACTGCGGCTTCTACGGGTGCTGCAAGGCGCAAAGCTTAAAATTGTAGCCTTGGTCCGTACTCATCCGGACTTCACTGATTCGCGCAAATCATTGCAAGTGGTTCCTGCCTGTTATCGCGGGAGCACATCATGACGACGACTCTGGTTTGGACTGGCGTGGCGTTGTGGATCGGTTTCAGTGCATTTGTCGTGTTCGGTCCGTCGGCCGGACCGGTCGAGGCCCCGGTACGTTCAGCCAGCAACATCCGTCGCGCCCGCGACAGGGGCTGACGTCCATGCAGACCGCACTCGTGAAGCGTCATCACCCGAGGCGCAGGTGCCGGATTCCACGGCGTCCGCATCCGAGCCTCGACTATTTCTTCGGCCGCCTCGAGCGCGCCGTTGGCACGCTGGACGATGATGCCGGGCTCGACAATTCGGACCTCGACCGTTCGCTTGCCTCGCCGCGCCGACACTGAGACTTCTTTTCCCGGACCGCCCCATGAAACCGCATTGCCCGAACTGCCTGAAGGAAATGACCAAGGCGTCCGCGTCGCGTAACCTGTTCAATTGCGAGCCCTGCCGCGAGATCATCCAGTATTTCGGCGGCAGCGCGGATCACGGCGAGCGAGGGCCGCAATTCTCCTGGCCGATCCGCCGCAAGCGCGCCATGGCCGTCCACGCGGCCTGATCCAGCCCGCAAGTCGCCCCCGCCGGCCTAACCTTCGCCGGCCTCCGCTCCCCCGGCGTCCCCCGCCATCCGCGGCGGCCGCACCACGGTGACGGTGCAGCTCGCCTCCGCGGCCACCTTGGCCGACACGCTGCCGAGCAGGGTGCGCCGGAACGAGCTCTGCCGCGCGCCGATGATGACGTGGTCGACCTGGTTGGCCTCGGCAAACTCAAGGATCGCGGCGGCGGGGTCGACCGCCTCCAGCACGTGAGCCGACAGCCGGCTCTCGTCCAGCTTGAGCGGCGTTGCCCAATGCCTGAGCGCGACCAGGCGATCGATGTGCTTGTTGGAGCCCTGCTCGTCCAATGTCCGATCGATCGCGATGCGGTTCAGCTTGAGCACGTTGACGCAGGCAAGCCGCGCCGACGGCAAGGTGGCGAGGATACGCTCGGTGGTCACGCGCAGCGCCTCGTTCAGCTCCGGAGCGCCCTCCGCGGTGTCGAGCGCAACGGCGAGGATCGGGCTCGATGCGATCTGGGCTGCCACATCCGATTTCGCGCGCGGCGCCATGGCGCCCTGGTTGAAGCGCCGCCGCCAGGCGACGCCGAGGGAATCGCGTTTCACCCGCTCCGAGCGCGCAGTGAGCTTCACCTTGTCCGGATGGGCGAGATCGAAGGCGAGCTGGGACGCCGTCGGATAGCGCCACACCGGCTCGATCTCGAGACACCGCAACACCACCTCCTGAAGCCAGGGCGGATAATCCGCACGAAGCTTCCGCGGCGGATGCGGATCGCGCCACAGCCGGCGCCGCATCGCCCGCAGCGTCTCGCCCTCGCCGAACGGCCGCTCGCCGGTGGTGAAGAAGTAGAGCAGCACGCCGAGCGAAAACAGATCGCTGCGCGGATCGTCGCGCACCCCGAGCAGCCGCTCGGGTGCCATATAGGGCGCGGTGCCGTAAGGCAGGCGGAATTCCTCCTGCAGGAGGTCCGGCAGGTGGTTGTGATGCGACAGGCCGTAGTCGATCAGCACCGCTTCGCCGCTCTCGCGGACCATGATGCTGCTCGGCTTGATGTCGTGATGGATCACGTTCTGCCGGTGCAGATCGGCAAGCGCAGTTGCGATCCTGGCGACGAGCTGCCGCGCCTCGTCATAGGGCAGCGGCAGGTCGGGGAGCCGCTTGTACAGCGTGGCGCCTGGAATGCGCTCGATCACGACATAGGCTTGGCGGGCGAAATCGCCGGTGCCGGAGCAGGCCGGCACGTGCGGCCCCGCAAGCCGCGGCAGGATCATCATCTCCATCTCGAAGGACACGATCGCGGCGGGGTCCTCGCCCTCCGACACCCGCGGGATCTTCATCAGCAGGGGCACGTCGATGCCGGGATGCGTGACGGTCCACAGCGTCGCCATGCCGCCGGCATGAACGCATTCGCCGATGATGTAACCGTCGATCTCCGCACCTGATTTCACCAGGGGTTTCGGCATCGGCCTCTAGCGCCCCAGCGACAGCCGGTCGGCCAGCCAGGACGGCAGCCCGTTGTCGCGAATCCTGCTTGCTGCGGTCGCGATGTCGTAAGGCGCGCGGCAATAGGTGATCTGGCACGACTCGGTGTCGAACAGTGCGAAGGCCGCCGACGGATCGCCGTCGCGGGGCTGGCCGACCGAGCCGAGCACGGCGAGCCATTGCCGTCCGCGCAGCAGCTGCACGGGGACGTCGGTCTTCGGCACGAAGCTCGTCATCTTCGCCGTCACCGACATCGAATAGAGCGCCGGCCTGTGGATGTGGCCGCAAAAGGTGACGTGGGCCTGTGTCGCAATCAGGCTCTTGGCGGCGTCCACGGTGGTGCGGACATAGTGCCAGCGCTGCGGATGCGAGGCTTCCGCGTGCACGAACAGGCGGCCATCGTCCTCCACCTGGATCGGCAATTCGGCCAGGAACCGCCGCTGCGCGGTGTCGAGGCGGCCGCGAGTCCATTCGATCGCGATCTGCGCCTCGGCGTTCATGGTCTCGGCCGTGGAATTGATCGCCTGGTCGTGATTGCCGCGCACCGCGACCGCGCCCTGCGCGACCAGCTCCATCGCGGTGTCCACCGCCCATTCCGGATCGGCGCCATAGCCGACGAAGTCGCCGAGCAGGGCGAACTGCTCCGCGCCCCTGGCGCGGGCAACCTTCAGGCAGGCCTCGAACGCCTGCCGGTTGCCATGGATATCCGAGAAGACAGCGAGAAGCACGCACCCTCCACCCTCAAATTCTTATTGGAGGCCGATGAGGCCAAATTGAGGGACGTCAACAAGATGCGCCAGCACCGCGCCGTTTGCCAGCACTGCCCTGCGGTGATGGTGAAGGGCCTATTGCTCGTCCTTCGGCGGCATTCGGGGCGGTGGAATCGGGGTGAATACCGCGCCTTCCGCGCCGGCCGGCGGGGCATTGAACTCGCCGGTCGAGGAATCGCCGCCGCTGGTCTCCAGGATGGTCTTCGGCGTCACATATTCCCGGACCATGTCGATCAGGCTGCCGTCGCCGCCGCCGAAATCCGCGGCGCGCCCTCCTTGCGGATGACCCGCCGCGATCTCGTTCTCCGCGGCGTGGGTCTTGTCCGCCAGCCGGTCATTGTAGGGCACACGAAAGGCGCGCGGGATGCCGCTCGGCCGATTGTCCTCGTCCAGCGCCTCGACCCAGAGGTAGATCGAGCCGGGGTCGCCCTGAAGCGAATGCGGCTCGACGATGCGGGCCTTCAGCAGCTTGAAGGTGGCCGGCAGCCGGTCGGAGCTGGCCCAGCCGAGCAGCCCGCGCATTTCGGTGAAGCTGACGATGTAGAAGGTGCTGGTCACGACCACGGCGATCGCCTTCAGCGACCAGTGCAGACGCGCATAGACCAGAACGACCAGCAGCAGTGCGCCGATGACGGCATAGGCGACCGACAGCGTCAGGATGACCGTTTGCGGATTACTCACGGCGCACCCTCACCCGGGTCTTCGGATCGACATCGGCGCCGTTGCGCCAGCTGCTTCGGAACGTCTCCAGCAGCGATTTCGGGCGCTGATCGACATTGACGACCTTGCCTTCCGCATCGATGCGGAATCGGACCGCGGTCTTCTCGTCGCCGGTGTGGTCGAGCGTGAACTTGTTGTCGAAGATCACCTGCGCAGTCGGATTGAGCTTCTGCACCTTCACATTGGCCGTCACAGGCTCGCCGGTGGTGGCGACGAAATGCGAGACGTTGACGGTGTATTCCCCGGCGAGGATGCCGCGCACGGTGACGATCTCCTCGCGGATGGGCGAGGCGATCCTCTTGCCGTTGACGACGATGAAATCGTTGGCTCCGCCGCGGTCGTCGCGGTCGAGTGTCAGGAAGCCGGCCTCGCGGTGGCGATACCAGGCGATGTTGCCGGCGGGATCCTGCACGAACAGGTCGAGATCGTCGGGGTGATTGTCCGGCCAGTCCAGCGTGATCATGAACTCCGCCTTGGAGTCGATCTTGCCGTCCTTGGCATCCGGGGAGACCGCGAGCAACGCCAGGAAGAACAGGAACGCGATCACCTGGAGCGCCTTGAACAGCATCACGCCCAGCGGGTCGAACGGCTCCTCGCGCGGATAGAGACCGAAATCATCCATCATGACGGCGTTCCGGCGCCTTTAATTCCAGCGCCTTTGCGCTCGAGGACCGGCGTCACATAGGTCTCGGTCAGCACCACCGCGTCCGAGAACACCCGCTGGGTCGCGGCATCCAGCATGTAGTACTGGATGCGGACCAGGATCGAGCCGACGAGGCCGGCGAGCGTGGTGTACATCGCGACCGCCATGCCGTCGCTCATCAAGCCCATCGAGGAGCGCATCGCGACCTTGTCGGCGGCATCCAGCCCCGCGATCGGCGCCAGCATGATGATGAAGCCGATGATGGTGCCGAGCAGGCCGAGCTTCATCAGCGTGTCGGAGACGAAGGCCCCGAAGCCGTTGGAGCCGCGCAGGCGATCGGCGAGCGTCCGCAGCAGCAGCGTCTGATCGACCGGGCGATAATCCTGCGCGGCGGCCTTGGTCACCAGGCTTTCGATATGGTCGCGCACCAGACCACGCGGCAGCGCCACCGCGCTCGCATCGAGCGCCTTGCTGCCGCCGGTCGCCGACAGCACTGCGCGGCAGCGCCGCGCCGCCGCCCCTTCCCGCGCGATCGCCCGCGTCCGCAGGAAGCAATGGCCGCAGGTGACGACATAGAGCGCCGCGATGACGCTGGAAATGTAGGTGCGGTCCGAGGTCAACATCAGATGGATCAGGCCGAAGCGCCACAGCAGCACGACGGCGAAGATCGACAGCCCGGTGAAGATCATCCAGAACAACAGCGCGCTCCGCTCGGATGGATCGGCCGCCTGGCTCGCGATTGGTCCAATCGTCATCGAACTCATGCTGCACCGCTCCTGGCTTGCAAGCACCGGCCTGCAACGTGTCCTCACCGATTAGATCAAAGCCGCCGTTTCAGGTCCAAAGACCCATGCCCAATCCGGCTTGGGAAATTTGCCCGAGCTGCAATCCCGACGTTCGCTGCGATTGGCAAGGCACGCTGCGTTGTCAGGCTGACCTTACCAAACGTCGGGGGTGATCGCATGCGCCTCGTGCTTCAGCTTATAGCCCGCCTGCTTCGGATCGTAGCGCTGTGACCGGTGGGCTGACGCGGATTTAGCAGCAAAGCTGCCACACAGCCTCATCCCTTGAGGGGCCTTCAATCTGCTGAACGAAATTGGAACGGTTCCGATCCGGCTCCGGTTAGTACGGCAGAGAAGGAGTAAAGGGTCATGAGTAAGGGTCACCCCAAAGCAGTCGACCATCCCCCGATCATCACCGTAGGCGAGCTCATCGACGAACTTTGCCGCCTGCCGGACACGGCCATCGTCCACTTTCGCTGCCCGATGTTCGATCAGGAGCTGACATTCTACCGGCTTCGAAGGCGGTCAAAGGACGCCGTCGAAATCGCGGTCAATGTGTATCCGGATAGTCCGCCGGTCGTGCCCTCGTCCGATCCTGCCTTCCACACGCGAAGACATTCTTCATCCGCGCCCTCGCTCCGCGACGGCGCCGCTCTCCAAAAGACCCGAGGTTGATTGAGAGCACCCAGGGGAGCGCTCACCCTCCCCCTGGAGGGGAGGGGCGGCATGCTATCGAGCGAAGCGAGATTGCATGACGGGGTGGGGTGACAGTCTCTCGACCGATACGGTGCCCGCGTGGAGAGATCACCCCACCCCGCTAGCGCTTCGCGCGATCGACCCTCCCCCTCCAGGGCAGGGCTATCGCATTTGAGAATTTTCCCTGCGGCCATCCTTCGAGACGCCCGCTTTGGGCGGGCTCCTCAGGATGAGGGCGGAGTGCGCGGCATCAGTTTCAACAAGCACTGACGCTGATTAGCCTCATCCTGAGGAGGCGCATAAGCGCCGTCTCGAAGGACGAGGCGTGCGCGCAGGCCGCCGCCACGAGTGATATGCGATAGCCCTGCCCTCCAGGGGAGGGTAAGAGCATCAAGCCTTCAGCCCACGCAGCAGCAGCGCCAGCGTCGCATCGACGCGCGCGGGGAGATCGGCGTCCTTCCATTCCTCGGCATGGGCCGGATGGTGGAAGCGGACGGTCGCATCGAAGATCGCGCGCGCGGTCGCCTTGGCGTCGCCCACGGCGAACTCGCCCCGCTTCACGCCGTCGGTCAGGATCGCCGCGATCTGGTCGATCATGGTGTCCTTGTGGCATTTGACGGCCGCGCAGGCCTCGCGTGCCAGGGTCAGATAAGTCTGGAACATCTCGGGGTCGTCGAGCACACGCGAACGCTTGGCTGCGAACAACGTGCGCAGCCAGCGGTCGAGCCTGTCGGGCGCCGGCCCCTGCTCCTTGGCGATCGCCAGCAGCGGGGCGTCGATGCGGTCCAGCCAGCGCTTGGCAACGGCCTCGCGCAGCGAGGCCTTGCTGGGGAAATGGCGGTAGACGCTGCCGTGGCTCACATCGAGCGCACGGGCAACGTCGACCACGGTGGCCTTGGCGAGTCCGTAGCGCCTGAGCACGTCCTCGGTGACTTCGAGGATCCGCTCCGGCGTCAAGACAACGGCTTCATTCATGCCAGCACCATGTTCCCGTTAGGGGCTCAGTTACCCGGCAGTAGGGCTGCTTCCGAAGCGCCTGTGCCGGTCGTTCGGAAAGCCTATGCCTTAATGAGGCAGTTTTGCAGCCTGCGCCGCGATCTGGCGCGCCACCAGCAAATTGAGCCAATGCCCAATCGCGCCGGTGAAATTGAGGATTTCGGTCGTCATTGTCCAAGTCTCCATTCGTCCGCGGTTCCCGTTCTTCAATCCGCCCTCCGATCCGACCTACGTCGGATGTCAGGCTCCCCGGGGCTGTCGCGGGACGCCCAATCGGAGCGTCCGAGAACGGATATACACGTCACGCTGACAGATTTCAATATCTGTCAGTCAATGATCCGTGATTGACAGTTAATATCTGCGGCCAGGCTCCGCCACCGGCCGGTCCGGTGGAAAGCTCGGCCATCCCCCTCTCCGATCGGCCCAGATCGTTTGTTTCGCCCTGCCCGCTCTGTTAAATCACGGCGTAAAAAGCATTTTGGCCGGCGCCGCCCTTCGAGGTCGCCCGCCCACCTTCCTGGAGCCGTCCAATGATCCCCCGCTACACCCGCCCGGAAATGGCCTCGATCTGGGAGCCGCAGACCCGGTTCAAGATCTGGTTCGAGATCGAGGCGCATGCAGCGGACGCGCTTGCCGAGCTCGGGACCATCCCCAAGGAGGCCGCCAGGACGGTCTGGGCCAAGGCCAAGGACGCCACCTTCGACGTCGCCCGCATCGACGAGATCGAGCGCGAGACCAAGCACGATGTCATCGCCTTCCTCACCCACCTCGCCGAGATCGTCGGCCCCGAGGCCCGCTTCGTGCACCAGGGCATGACCTCCTCCGACGTGCTCGATACCTGCCTCAACGTCCAGCTTACCCGCGCCGCCGACCTCCTGCTCGCCGACCTCGACAAGGTGCTGGCCGCGCTGAAGAAGCGCGCCTTCGAGCACAAGATGACACCGACGATCGGCCGCAGCCACGGCATCCACGCCGAGCCCGTGACCTTCGGGCTCAAGCTCGCTTATGCCTACGCCGAGTTCACCCGCGCCAAGGAGCGCCTGATTGCGGCGCGCAAGGAAGTCGCGACCTGCGCCATCTCCGGCGCCGTCGGCACCTTCGCGCAGATCGACCCGCGCGTCGAAGAGCATGTCGCGAAAGCCATGGGCCTGGTGCCGGAGCCGATCTCGACCCAGGTGATCCCGCGCGACCGTCACGCCATGTATTTCTCGACCCTCGGCGTCATCGCCTCCTCGATCGAGCGCATCGCGGTGGAGATCCGCCACATGCAGCGCACCGAGGTGCTGGAGGCCGAAGAGTTCTTTTCCGAAGGACAAAAGGGCTCCTCCGCGATGCCGCACAAGCGCAACCCGGTGCTGTCGGAGAATCTCACCGGTCTCTCCCGCATGGTGCGCGCCTATGTGACGCCGGCGCTGGAGAACGTCGTGCTCTGGCACGAGCGCGACATCTCGCACTCCTCGGCCGAGCGCATGATGGGCCCGGACGCGACCGTCACGCTCGACTTTGCGCTGGTGCGCCTCGCCGGCCTGATCGACAAGCTGCTGGTCTATCCCGCCAACATGCAGAAGAACCTCGACCGCCTCGGCGGCCTCGTGCATTCGCAGCGTGTGCTGCTGGCGCTGACCCAGAAGGGCGCCAGCCGCGAGGACGCCTACAAGCTCGTGCAGCGCAACGCCATGCCGGTCTGGCGCGGCGAAGGCGACTTCCTTCAGCTGTTGAAGAAGGACACTGAGGTGAAGAAATATCTCACCGACGCCGAGATCGAGGAGCAGTTCGACCTCGGCTATCACCTCAAGCACGTCGACACGATCTTCAAGCGCGTGTTCGGCGAGAGCTGATCTTCCCGTCATTCCGGGGCACGCGAAGCGTGAACTAGGGTGCGCAATCGCGCACCTGAGAATCTCGCGCTACAATCTCCGGATTCCGGGTTCGATGCTTCGCATCGCCCCGGAATGACGACAAAAGCCACAAGAAACGGATTCCCTCATGCCCATCGTCAACCGCGTCGCCGCCCTCTCCGACGAAATGGCCGCCTGGCGCCATGACTTCCACGAGAACCCCGAGCTGCTCTACGAAGTCCACCGCACCGCCGGCATCGTCGCCGATCGCTTGCGCGAATTCGGCTGCGACGAGGTGGTGACGGGCATCGGCCGAACCGGCGTGGTCGGCGTGATCCGCGGCCGCAAGTCGGCCTCCGGCAAGACCATCGGCCTGCGCGCCGACATGGATGCGCTGCCGATCATGGAGACCTCGGGCGTGCCCTATGCCTCAAAGGTCCCCGGCAAGATGCACGCCTGCGGCCATGACGGCCACACCGCGATGCTGTTGGGCGCGGCCAAATATCTCGCCGAGACGCGCAATTTCGACGGCACGGCCGTGATGATCTTTCAGCCCGCCGAGGAAGGCGGCGGCGGCGGCAAGGCCATGGTCGAGGACGGGCTGATGACGCGCTGGAACATCCAGGAGGTCTACGGCATGCACAATATGCCGAACCTGCCCGAGGGCCATTTCGCCACCACGCCCGGCCCGATGCTCGCCTCCTCCGACAACATCCAGATCATTGTTCGCGGCAAGGGTGGCCACGCCGGCGCCGGTCCGCACAAGTCGGTCGACAGCGTGCTGATCGGCTCGCAGATCGTGAACGCGCTGCAATCGATCGTGGCGCGCAACGTCGATCCGCTGAAATCGGCGGTCATCTCGATCACGCAATTCCACGCCGGCACCGCCTTCAACATCATCCCGGAGGTCGCCGAGCTCGCCGGCACGGTGCGCACGCTCGACCCCGACGTGCGCGATCTCGTCGAACGCCGTATCGGCGAGGTCGCCGACAGCATCGCCCGCGCCTATGGCGGCTCGGCCGAAACGAAATACACGCGGATGTATCCGGTGACGATGAACCATGCCCGCGAGGCCGGCCTTGCCGCCGACGTCGCCCGCGACATCGTCGGCGCTGATCGCGTCAACGACAAGTTCGTCCCGATGATGGGTGCCGAGGACTTCTCCTTCATGCTGGAGGCGCGTCCCGGCGCGATGGTGCTGGTCGGCATGGGCGACGGCAACGAGTGCCACCACCCGGCCTACACCTTCAACGACAACATCCTCGGCCACGGCGCCTCGTTCTGGGCGCGCCTGGTCGAGACGCGAATGCCGGCGGACTAGGACCGGTCTTGGTAATGGGAGACGAGGTCCGGTCTGGTCAGTTGCAGATCTCGCCGGTAACCTTCATGACTCCGATGCCTGCACTGGCCACCGAACCAAGGCGGCAACCCTTTGCGACCGGTCTGCAGCCGGCTTGATTGCAGATCATCTGACCGGACGCTTGCGACTTTGGGGCCGCAGATTCCGCCTCTTTCCGGTCCTGATCGCGCTTCTTCGGTTCCTCGCGCGTCGCGACCGGCTTCTTCTCTTGCACCTTCTCGCACTCGTTGTCGTCGCCGACGCGATAGCCGGGGCGGCAAGTGATCTTCACGCATTGATCGCCGTCGGCCTTGAAGCCGAAATTGCACACCAGCGGACAGACCCGTCCCGGTTTGGCCTTCAGCGCGTCGAGCGCGTCGATGCTGGCGAGCTTCACGTCGAACTGCGTGCCGGCATATTTGTTGAAGAGCGTCAGCGAACGCTGCGCGGCCGAACTCCACTCGCCCTCCGCCGCCGAGGTCAGGCAGCCGACTCGGCGCAATTCGCTCTGCACGGATTTCGTGAGTTCGGCCGCGGATAAGGTCGTCTTCGGCCCCGGCGAGAGCGCAGCCACTTTCTGGTTCTCGACCTCAGGCATCTGCCGATCGGCAGCCGGCTTGGCGCCCTGCTCCGCCTTCTCGGCGGCCTGCTTGGCCGCCAGCTCGGCCTTGGCCTTCTCCGCTGCCTGTTTCTCGGCCAGCGCTTTCGCGGCCGCCGCCTCGGCGGCCTTGCGCTGCTGCTCGGCCGCGTCCGCCCTGGCCTGTTCGATCTGCTTCTGTTTCTCCGCCGCGATACGCGCCTCCTCGGCCGCCTTGGCCGCAGCAGCCGCCTTCTCCTGCTCGGCTTTCTGGGCGCGCTCGGCGATAAGCCTTGCCTTTTCCTGCTCGGCCGCCTTGGCCTTCTGCTCGGCGGCCACGCGCGTCTCTTCAGCGCCGATCTTGTTCAACTGTCCCTTGGCGAGGCTGGCATAGAAGCCGTCCGGATAGGTCGCCAAAAAGGCTTCCCAGGCATCGCGCGTCGCAAGCTGGAGCGCGAGCTCGTAGTCCCTGCGAACCGCGTCCTGCGGGTTTGCCTGCGGACCGGTTGCGGCCGGCTTCGCCACGAGCGGCACGTCGTCGCCGCCGAGCGAGCCGTAGACGTAAGGCTCCTGCTTGTAGCCGGTAGCCTTGAGCACGTCGTCGCGCACGAAGCCGAACGCCTTGCGCAGATCGAGGCCCGGCTTCGGCAGGTGCTCGACCAGCGCGGTGGCGAACGGACTGTTGCGAGAATCGCCGTCGGATGCGGTCGAGCCGGCCTTCGCGGCGAAGGCAATCATCGTATTCGGGCTGGTCGGCTCGACCTTGGCGAGGCCCCGTCCGATCGCGCGCGAGGCCAGCGTGCGCTTCATCGTCTTCGCAAAGGGGTTATCGCGGCAGGCATCGAGGATGATCAGGCGCAGCTGCTTGGCGGGCTCGACTGCGAACAATGCGCGCTCGACAGGGATGGTTTCGTCGAGAACGTCGCCATCCGTTTCCAGCGTCGCGTCGGTCGGAATCAGATAATTGCTGCCATCGAGCTCGATGCCGTGGCCGGCATAGTAGATCACCGCCATCTCCGCATCACGCGACCTGCCGGCGAACTCGCGCAACATGCGCCGCATCTCGCTCGCACTGAGATCCAGCCTGACGTCGACGGAATCGAATCCCGCCTTCTTGAACATGCCGCCGATCAGCGTGGCATCGTTCACGGGATTGTTGAGCTTGGGCGCGCTCTTGTAGGCGGAATTGCCGATGACGAGCGCGACCCGCCGATCGGCATGTGCCGATCCGCAGGCCAGCAAGGTCGCAAAAATCAATAAACCAAACAGCCGAAACGGAATCACTGCAGCCCCCTCGGATGCAATTTCCTGAGACTATTCGGAGCGTCGATGAAAGCCAAATTTTTCTATGTGAGGTCCATCACAGAAACTCCTCGATCGCGGCTTATGGCTAATGCGGTCAGGCCTCGCCCCGCACGCGCGGCGCGAGCTTGGTCGACCCGACGTGCCATCATACCTATCCCTGCACCACCTCGTGGCGCATCACGAAGGGTGCAAGCAGTGCGTGCACCTCGCTCTCCACCGCTTCGCGCTGGTCCGGCGGCAGGCCCGTCAGCGTCACGGTGGCGATCGAGCCGTGGCTGCCGTGCGGACCGACCTTGACCTTGCAATCGATGCCGCGCTCGACCAGCGGCGCCAGCACTTTGGTGAACACGCGCGCGGCCGCGTCCCAGCGCAGTTGCGGCTTGAACACCTTGCCGACGCCCGTTACCGGCATCGGATCGATTGGGATGACCTGCACCGGAACGGCAGCGCGCTCCGGCGTGCGCTCGCGCACCCAGGCTTCCAGCTCGCCCTGCTCGACCTTTGCGCCGGGCTTCAGCTGCACGTAGCCCACCGGCAGTTCGCCCGCGTAGGCATCGGGCTGGCCGACCACCGCGGCGAAGCCGACGGCGGGATGGCGGAACATGATCTCCTCGATCGGCGCCGGATCGATGTTGTGGCCGCCGCGGATGACGAGATCCTTGGCGCGGCCGGTGATCCACAGATAGCCGTCGGCATCGAGCCGGCCGAGATCGCCGGAATTGACCCAGACCCCGTCGATGAAGGCACCCTTGTTGTGCTCGTCGTTGAGATAGCCGCCGAACACGCCGGGTCCGGCCATGATGACGACACCGATCTCGTCCGGCTTGCAATCGCGGATCAGGCGGCCGTCGGCGTCGAGCTGCACGATGCGCACCCGCGCGTAGGGCATGGGAAGGCCGACCGAGCCGAGCCGGATCGGCCGGCCCGGATAAGCGAGCGTGTGCACGCTCGAGGTCTCGGTCATGCCGTAGACCTCGACCACCGGCAGCTTCAGCTTCTCCTGTATAGCCGAGCCGACGGCGACCGGAATCGCCGAGCCGCCGCCGGCCGCATATTTCAGGCTTGAGATATCCGCGTTCCCCGGCGGCACCGCCAGCGTCGCGGCGAGCACGGTCGGCACGCTCGACAGAGCTTCGGGCTTGAAGCGCTCGACGAGCTGCCAAATGTTCTTCACCGCATTCGGGTTGCGCCAGCCGCTCGGCGACAATACGACCAGCGAGCCCCCGCTCGACAGCGTCGTCAACACCTGTGTCAGCGATCCCCCGACGTGAAACAGCGGCATGCCGAACAGCAGATTTGCGCCGGGCGTCCCCTGCAACAGCAGATTGAGCGCCCAGGCCTGATAGACTTGGTTGGCATGGGTATGCCGCACCAGCTTCGGCGTGCCGGTGGTGCCGCCGGTGTGGAAATAGGCGGCGATGTCGGCACCCGAAATCTGGCGTCCGCTGACGAGCCGGTCTGACGGCTGCTGCTTGATCAGATCGCTGAAGGCGAAGATGCCATTGGCCGGATCGCCGCCGCCGAACACCTGCACGATGGCTTTCAAATGCTTTAGCTGCGGGCGAATCTGCTCGACCTTCTGCCAGATGTCGGTGCCCGGCATCGGCCCGAGCGCCACCAGGATCTTGGTGTTCGCGGCTTCCAGGATTTCGGCGATCTGGTGCGGCTCGAGCAGCGGATTGACGGGATTGGCGATGCCGGCAGCCTCGGCGCCGAACAGAGTGACGAACGCATCCGGCACCAAGGGCAGCATGAAGCTGATGACGTCGCCCTTCTCGGCGCCGAGCGCGTGAAACATGTTGGCGGCCTGGGTGACGCGCGCGACGAAGTCGCGGTGCGTGACGACCAGCGGCGTATCGGCGGGATCCGCATTTTGCAGGAACTGGATCGCCGCCCCGTCGGGATTGCGCTCCGCACCAAGCCTGATCGCGTCGTAGGTGCTCTCGGCCGCGACGCGGTCGGCGTAGGGGACTTGCTCGAACGCCCGGACCTCCTCGTCCGTGAGCAGAGCCGGATAGTCGTTGCCGATCAACCGATCGAGCGCGTGGATGCCCGCCATGAAATTCCGTCCTCCCTCAGATGCTTGTCCCCGCCCCGTATCTTTTGACATTTTGGTTCGGCGAGGGCTCGGCCGATGGCCGGCCGAGCCGGACCAGAATGATGGATGATTTCGCGTTCGTCCATTGCCAACCCGCTATGACGCTTGAACCTCTGCGGCTGGTCTGGGGACCAAGAACTGGCACTGAATTCGCTTGCCAGCGCCCTGCCGCAAGACACGAGGTCATCATGACGACGCCCCTGCGGAACCGGATCATACGGCTGATCGCTGCGTTCGCGATGGTCGCCCTGCCCGGTGTCGCGCTTGCCGACGGCCCGCGCGACAAGGTGCGCGTCAAGGTCGCGGCCTTCATCGCCGACAAGATGGAGAAGCTGGGCGGATCGCGCATCGTCTACAGGGTGGACACCGACGCCTTGCGGGAGGCGGTCGTCACGGACCTGCGCGACGACGCCTACAAGGCCCTACGCGAGGGCCGGATCGCGTTCTCCGGACTTGCGATCCGCGACGGCGGCGTCGACGTGAAGATCGTGGACGCCAAAGGCCGCGAACAGCTCAACCGCAAGCTCGCCGCGGCGGAGGAGGGGTTGCCCACGCACGCGCTCAACGTCACCGACGCCGGCGACGGGCTGCTCAGGCTCGCGCCGACCGATGCCGCATCCGCCGCGCGGCTGCGCGATCTCGTCGAAGATTCCATCGCCATGATCGAGCAGCGCCTCAAGGACGCCGGCGTCAAGTTCGCCAGCGTCCAGCCTGAGGGGACGGACCGCATCCGCATCTTCCTGCCCGGCGTGATGGAGCCGGAGCAAATCACCGCGATCTTCGCCAGGAAGGTCAGGGTCGGCTTCCGCCTGATCGACCTCTCGATGTCCGCGGAGCAGGCGCAATCGGGCACGCCGCCGGCGGGCACGGAAGTCCTGCTCGGCTTCAAGGACCAGCGTCCTTATCTCGTCGCCAAGGACAGTGCGCTCGAGGGCGGCGATATCAACTATGCCGGCCCGGGGTTGACCGGCGAGAGCAAGGAACCGATCGCCTCGTTCCGCTTCAACGGACGCGGCACGCGGCGCTTCGCCCATATCACGGCAGAGAACGTCGGAAAGCCCTTTGCCATCGTGCTCGACGACAAGGTGATCTCCGCTCCGGTGATCCGCGAGCCCATCACCGGCGGCTCCGGCCAGATTTCCGGCAGCTTCACCCTGGAGGAGGCCAACAGCGTCGCCATGCTGCTGCGCGCAGGCTCGCTGCCGGGGCGCCTTGGCCTCGTCGAGCAGCAGGTCGTGCAACCCGCCACCAAGCCGTAAGCGAAGGTCGCCCTCGCCGGCTGTCGCCCAGCCCCGCCCGCGACGCCCAAGCCCGCACGGCTGGCCCGAATCACGGCCGCCCGCGCAACCAACGGGCAATTGCCGAAACGCCCGATCAGGCTAAAATTTGCCCCTTGCGGCACGATGGCCGGAAGCGTCATTCAAGCGGTCGTCATTCGATTTCGGCTATACGGGTGCCGACCAGGACTGAATGCCTTACGTGGGGTTAGTACCATGCCGTCCGGCAGCGCAGACATTTCGTCGATCCTCGACCGCATCCTCGAGGCGGCCACGGACAACCTCAGGATCGCGAAAATCCTGGTCCAGATGGGCCTCGATCCCGACAACGTCACCTACGAGGCGATCTTCAACCGGCTCCTGGAGATCTTCGTCCACAACATCACGTTTGCCAATCTGTTCGCTGCGGTGGGCGCCGGCTTCTTCGTTGCCACGCTCCTGATGCGGACGATGGTCCCCTTGCGCGTCGCCAACATGATCGGCTGCGCGTTCTTCGCCGCTTTCGGCGCGCTCTCGGCCAACGTCGCCACGTTCCTGCTCTATCTGCTGCTGCTTCCGATCAACGCCCTGCGCCTGCGGCAGATGCTCAAGCTGGTCAAGAAGGCGCGGCATGCGGCCGAAGGCGACATGTCGATCGAATGGCTCAAGCCGTTTATGACCGAGCGCAGATACCGCCGCGGCGACATCCTCTTCAAGCTGCGCGATCCGGCGCAGGAGATGTTCCTCACCGTCACCGGCAAGTTCCTGGTCAAGGAGATCAACGTCGAGATCCTGCCCGGAGCGCTGATGGGCGAGCTCGGCTTCCTCACGCCGGACAACCGGCGCACGGGAACGGTCGAATGCATCGAGGACGGCCAGGTGCTGACGATCACCTATGACCGGCTGCTCGAGATCTACTTCCAGGATCCGCAGTTCGGCTATTACTTCCTGGTGTTGACCAGCCAGCGCCTGTTGCAAAACATCGACCGCCTGCAGAAGCAGCTGGCAACCGAGCGCGGGCCCACCACGAACAGGATCGCGTGAGCGCTGCGCGGCCGCTGTGACGCCGGGGCTGACGACGCAGCGCGTCCGGGACACGCCTTCCGGGTCCTTGCGGGGCCGCCGCAAAATCGCCCTAAAAACCGAATGGTAACCATGCTGGGCTAGGGTGGCGACGTGACCAATTCTCCGACGATCCTGGTGTTCGATTCCGGCCTTGGCGGGCTCACGGTGCTGCGTGAGGTCGTGGCCGCGCGCCCGGACGCGCATTATGTCTACGTCGCTGACGACGCCTTCTTCCCCTATGGCCACCACAGCGAGGACGAGATCATCGCCCGCGTCGTGCCGCTGATGGGGGAGCTGATCGGCCGGCATAATCCAGACCTCGTCGTCATCGCCTGCAACACGGCGTCCACCCTGGTCCTGTCTCACTTGCGCGCCGCCTATTCCGTACCCTTCGTCGGCACGGTGCCGGCGATCAAGCCGGCCTGCGCGCAGTCCAAGACCCGCCGCGTCTCGGTGCTCGGCACCAAGGGCACGGTGAAGCGCGAGTACACCAAGGCGCTGATCCGCGATTTCGCGCAAGGATGCGAGGTGACGCTGGTCGGCTCGCCCGAGCTCGCTTCGCTGGCCGAAGCCGAGCTCAGCGGGGCTCCGATCAGCGACGAAGCCATTCTCGCCGAGCTCGCTCCCTGCTTCGTCGGCGACGCCTCGGATGCAACATCGCGCACCGACACCGTGGTGCTCGCCTGCACGCACTACCCGCTTCTGCTCGACCGGATGAAGAAGCTCGCGCCCTGGCCGGTCGACTGGATCGATCCGGCGCCCGCGATCGCGCGCCGCGTCTCCGACCTGCTCGGCCAGGGGATCGGCAGCATCGTGCAGTCCGGCGCCGAGATGATTTTTACATCGAACCGCGTGCATGGTCTCAGCGCCACGCTGACGCCGTTCTTCGGCGGACGCGCGGTGGCCTGAGCTTGCGCCCTAGCGGCGCGCTGCTAGGCTTTGCCGTCGCCATCGTCCCGCAGGTTTTTCCATGTCGGTCCCCGCAAAGCCGCTGAACCGCCTCCGTCAATTGTGGCGCGAGGGCCGCCCCGCCTTCGGTGCGATCGCGACCATCCCGAGCGTGCAGTTGGTGCAGATCATGGCGCGCTCGCTGGACTGGATCATCGTCGATCTCGAGCATGGCCCGATCGGATTGACCGAAGCACACGCGATGATCGCCGCGACCACGGGCACGCCATGCACGCCCCTGGTGCGGATCGCCGCGAACGAGCCGTGGCTTGCGAAGGCGCCGATGGACATCGGTGCTTTCGGCATCAACTTCCCGATGATCACGAGTCGCGCTGACGCCGAGAAAGCAGTGCGCAGCGTGCGCTACCCGCCGCGCGGCGACCGGCTCTGGGGCCCCTTCCACGCGCCGTTCCGCTGGGGCCAGTCGATGCCTGATTACATGGCCTCTGCCGACGACGAGATGATCTGCATGATCACGATCGAGCACGTCGATGCGGTCGATCGCATCGACGAGATCATGGCAACGCCCGGTATCGACGTCGCGGTGATCGGTCCCGGCGATCTCGCCACCTCCATCAACAAGCGCGGCCAGATGGACGATCCGGAATTGCTGGACCTGATCGCACGCGCCGAGGCCGGCATCCTCAAAAGCGGCGTACCGATCGGCGGCGTGGCGCGCAGCGCCGACCAGGCCAACGCGCTGATCGACCGCGGCTACCGCGCGATCGCGCTGGGCTTCGACTGGTCGCTGTTCCAGCGCGGCATCATGTCGGCATTCGACGGTATCAAGCGCTGAATCGCAGATGCCTTGCCCGGACCCGCGACGCTGCTAGGGTCAGCGGCTCCGGGGAGGGAGATCATGCCTAAAAGGACGTTGCTCGCCGTTGCCTTTTGCCGGGCCAAGGCTCACGGCGACAAGCCCATGAAAGTGCTTGGGATTTACGTCGTCGACAAGACCAGCCGCTGGCCTCGCCGGCACCCTGATGCGGCGAACCGACCGGCCCCAAGCGGGTTGGTTCATGCTAGAGCGAGCGGGCGGGCCCCGGCTCGCTGCACATATTTTGATCTTTGATTTGGAACCGGAGGCCTATGCGCGGGACGCCCAAGACCATTTCGCTGCGGCGCCGTCTGATCTGCGACCTCATGCACGCCTCGATGGGCGTACCTTTCGTTTCACTGGCCCGTTCGCTCAATATCCGCCCCCTGCTGGAGGCCCGCGCAGACGCAACCGCGCCCGCCGGCTGGGCCGCGATGTTCGTCAAGGCTTTCGCCCTGGTTGCAAAGGACGAGCCGATCCTGCGCACGGTTTACACCAAATGGCCCTGGCCGGCCCTCTATGAGCTGCCGAAGAGCGTGGCGACGGTCGCGATTGCGCGGGTCGATGATGGCGAGGAATGCGTTCTGCCGCAGCGAATCGCCGCTCCCGAGGCCCTTTCGCTGGCAGCCGTCGATGCGGAAATCCGACGCGGCAAGACGGCCCCGATCGAGGACGTCCCGATGTTCCGCAAGATCATGCGGGCCACGCGCCTGCCGCTGCCATTGCGGCGACTGTCCTGGGCCGTCGGTCTGAATTTCGGCCGTCAGCGCGGCAACTGGTTCGGCAGCTTCGCCGTGAGCTCGGTGGCTGCCTATGGCGGCGGCGAGCTCCACCCGATCACGCCGGGCCCCTTTGTCGTGAGCTACGGGCTGGTCGAGCCGGATCAGACCATCCACGTCGTGATCCGCTGGGATCACCGGGTCACCGACGCCGCCCCGATCGCGAGGGTCCTGACCCGGCTGGAACAGGTCCTGAACACTGAAATTGCTGCCGAATTGCGGGCGGCGGGGTCAAAGCCGGTCCGGGCGGTCAGGACGTAGAACGTCGTTCCGGGGCGGCTCGGAAGAGCCGAACCCGGAACCTCGAGATTCCGGGTCCGATGCTGCGCATCGCCCCGGAATGACGGGCTAAAGAGACAGGCTAAAGAATTGACAGCCAACCCCAAACTCCCCTAAAAGCCGCCTGCTCGCGGGCCGGTTTCGGCCCGCGAAGCGTTTCGCGACCCGTGGTCCTCTCCCTTAAGCTTTGGGGATCGGACCTGTCGGTGCCGGGACCATCCCGTCACACAGGAGGGCGCGTTTCCTCAAACCATGACCTGAAGAGGACGCGATGACTAAGCGCAGTGAGGCGAAGTACAAGATCGATCGCCGTATGGGCCAGAACATCTGGGGCCGCCCGAAGAGCCCCGTGAACCGCCGGGAATACGGCCCCGGCCAGCATGGCCAGCGCCGCAAGGGCAAGCTCTCCGACTTCGGCGTGCAGCTGCGCGCCAAGCAGAAGTTGAAGGGCTATTACGCCAACATCAGCGAGCGCCAGTTCCACGGCATCTATGTCGAGGCCAGCCGCCTCAAGGGTGACACCGGCGAGAACCTGATCGGCCTCCTGGAGCGTCGTCTCGACGCGGTCGTGTACCGCGCCAAGTTCGTCTCCACGATCTTCGCCGCACGCCAGTTCATCAACCACGGCCACGTCAAGGTGAACGGCCGCAAGGTCAACATCTCGAGCTATCAGCTCAAGGTCGGCGACGTGGTCGAGGTCAAGGAAAGCTCCAAGCAGCTCGCCCACGTCCTCGAGGCCAGCCAGCTGCCCGAGCGCGAGGTCCCGGACTATCTCGAAGTCGACCACGGCAAGATGACCGCGAAGTACACCCGCGTCCCCGGCCTCTCCGACGTGCCGTTCCCGGTGCAGATGGAGCCGCATCTGGTCGTCGAATTCTATTCGCGCTAAGATCTGAAAGATCGAAAGGCCCCGGTTCGCCGGGGCCTTTTTGCTTAAGAGCCACACTTCAGTGGCCGCATTGCTTAGGAGCCGTTGCATGCTCTACACCCCTCTCCCCATCGATCCCAAGGCGCCGCCGGTACGCATCAATCTGCTCTCGGACACGCAGACCAAGCCGACGGCAGGGATGCGCGAGGCGATGGCGCGAGCGGAGGTCGGTGACGAGCAGGTCGGCGACGATCCGACCGTGAACGCGCTATGCGAGCGCGTGGCCGATCTGCTCGGCAAGGAAGCGGCGGTCTACATGCCCTCGGGGACGATGTGCAACGTCACCGCGACGCTGGTGCATTGCCGTCCCGGCGACGAAATCCTCGCCCATGAAACCGCGCATATCATCGCACGCGAAGGCGGCGCGCATGCCGCGATCGGCGGCTTCCAGGTCACCCAGCTCAAGGGCCCCGATGGCCAGTTCACGCCGGAAACTCTTCGCAAGGCGCTGCATCCGCGCACGCGCTACCAGCCGCCGCAGACCGTCGTCAGCGTCGAGCAGACCGCCAATATCGGGGGCGGCACGATCTGGAAGAAGGCGGTGCTCGACGAGATCGTCGCGATCGCCAGGCAACACGGTCTCGTCACCCATATGGACGGCGCGCGCCTGCTCAACGCCACGGTTGCGAGCGGCATCTCGGCACGCGACATGACCGCGGGCTGGGACTCGGCCTGGATCGACTTCTCCAAGGGCCTGGGCGCGCCGATCGGTGGCGTGCTCGCAGGCTCGCGCGCCTTCATCGACGCGGTCTGGCAGTGGAAGCAGCGGCTCGGCGGCTCGATGCGGCAGGCCGGAATCTGCGCCGCCGCCTGCATCTACGCGCTCGATCATCACGTCGAGCGCCTGGCCGACGACCACGCCAATGCGCGCGCGCTCGCCCGCGGATTGTCGCAGATCTCAGGCATCGAGGTGCAGGAGCCCGAAACCAATCTCGTGTTCTTCAAGCCCGACGGCGCCGGCATTCCCGGCGACAAGATGGTGGCCGCACTGCGCCAACGCGGCGTGACGCTCGCGATGATGGATGGCCGCATCCGCGCCTGCACGCATCTGGACGTCGATGCGAGCCAGATCGAGGAGACGATCGGGTACGTGCGCGAGATCGTGCGCGGAGCGTAGGACTCGGGTCCCGTAGCCCGGATGGAGCGCGCAGCGCAATCCGGGATCTATTCGCGCGGTAAGAAAGTCCCGGATTGCGCTGCGCTCCATCCGGGCTACGAAGGCGACCGCTTCACCGCCCCATCGCCTGATAGATCAGCGTCTTCAGCGCGAGCTGTATCCGGCCGCGCTGCGACGGGGCCTGCACCATGAAGATTCCGAACAGGTCGTCTTCAGGATCGATGAAGAAGAAGGTGCCGCCGACGCCGTCCCAGCGATATTCGCCAACCGGCCACTTCGTGCCCGGCGGCACCGCGGTACGTACGGCAAAGCCCAAGCCGTAGCCGCTGGTCTCACCCGGATAGTAGTTCTTGTCGCGCTCGACGCGGGTTTCGGGACCGATATGATCCGACGCCATCAAGGCGATGGTTTCCGGCTTCAGGTAGCGTCGACCTTCAAGCGTGCCGCCATTGAGCAGCATTTGTGAGAAGCGCGCATAGTCGCCGACCGTGCCGACGAGGCCGCCGCCGCCCGACTCCCATCGCAGCGGCTTCCTGATATCGCGAACCTGCGTCGTCGGGCTGATCGCGCGATCCTGCGGCATCGGCTCGGCGATACGCGGCCATTTGGCGGGATCGGCGACGTAAAACGCCGTATCCTTCATCCCGAGTGGGTCGAGCAGCCGCTTCTTCGCGAACTCGAACAGCGATGTCCCCGAGATCACCTCGATGATGCGCCCGAGCACGTCGGTGGAGTGGCCGTAATCCCAGATCGTGCCGGGCTGTTCGGCGAGCGGCAGCGCGGTGATCTTCGCGACGAGTTCGGCATTGGTCGAATTCCTGTCGAACAGTCCGGCGTCGGCATAGAGCTTGTTCACCAGGTCCCCGCCATAATAGCCGTAAGGGATCCCTGCGGTATGCCGCATCAAATCCTCGATCGTCACCGGACGGTTGAGCGGCTCCAGCTCCAGCGAGACCTTGTTGTCCTCGGCCTTCTTCTCGACGCCGACCTTCATGCCGGCAAAGGCCGGAATGTATTTCGAGACGGGATCGCTGATCGCAAGCTTACCCTCCTCGACCAGCATCATCGCCAGGACTGAGGTGATCGGCTTGGACATCGAATAGAGGCGGAAGATCGTATCCGTGCTCATCGAAAGTTCGGTCGCGAGGTCGCGGACGCCGAAATTCTCGCAGTAGACCGGCTTGCCGTGTTGCTGGAGCAGCAGAATCGCCCCGGGAAATTTGCCGGCCGCGATCTCGTTCCTGATGTAGTCGGAGACTTTTGCCAGGCCTTCGGGCGTGAAGCTGTGCGCGCGGCCCTCTGAGCCCGCCCGCGCACCTACGGTGCCGAACAAAAGGACGAGCGCCGCAAACAGCGCGCGGCGCCCGTTCATGTCAGTTCTCCATGGCTTCATAGACCAGCTGCTTCAATGTCCGCTGCACGCGCTGGCGCTCGCTCGGGGTCTGCTCCAGCAGCACGAAGAACATGTCCTGCTTGGGGTCGATCACGAAATAGCAGCCGGAGGCACCGTCCCACTTGAGTTCGCCGAGGTTGCCGGGCGGCGGCGGCTTGGCGTTGCCGGGATCGGTACGGACCGCCAGCCCGAGACCGAAGCCAAAACCGTCGCCGGGGAAGTAGAAATAATCGCGCTCGACGCCGGAGCCCGGGCCGACCTGATCGGTCGCCATCAGCTTGAACGTCTCGGGCTTGAGGATGGTCTTGCCGTCGAGACTGCCGCCATTGAGCAGCATCTGCGAAAAGCGCTTGTAGTCCGCCATGGTCGTGACCATGCCGCCGCTGGCGAACTGGATTTTCTTGACGACCGTCGGATCATTGATGCGGCCGACGCGGAAATCGGAATCGTTCGGCACCGGCTGGGCCAGAAGCTTCTGCTTCTCAGGGTCCGTGACCAAAAAGCCGGTATCGACCATGCCGAGAGGATCGAGCAGCTTCTCGCGCATGATGTCGATCAGCGGCTTGCCGGCAGCGACCTCCATCACACGGGCCAGCACGTCGGTGGAGTGGCCGTATTGCCAGAGCGCGCCCGGCTGGTTGTGCAACGGCAGCTTGGCGATGCGTTCGGCGAACTCGGCCAGATCGAAATCGCCGGCATAGATGTTGGCCTCGCGATAGGCCTTGCGGACCAGGCTGTCGCCGTAGAAGCCGTAGGTGATGCCCGAGGTGTGCGTCATCAGATCGTGCACGGTCATCGCGCGCTTCGGCGGCACCAGCTCGAGCGACTTCGTGCCGTCCTCGGCCTTCTTCTCGACGCCGACTTTCACATTGGCGAAGGACGGAATATATTTCGAGACGGGATCGTCCAGCTTGATCTTGCCGTCCTCGACCAATTGCATCGCGACCACCGCGGTGATCGCCTTGGTCATCGAGAACAGGCGGAAGATGGTCTTGTCGGTGATCGGGGCCTTGCTGACCACGTCCTGCACGCCGAAGACTTCGTGATAGACCGGCTTGCCATGCTGCTGGATCAGCACGTTTGCACCGGCGATCTTGCCGGTCGCGACCTCGTTCTTGAAGAACTCGGTGATCCTGCCGAGCTTCTCCTGATTGAAATGCGCGCCGGCTGGAATCTCGTAGGTGCCCTCGGCGCGCGCCAGCGACATCGCGGCAAGCGACACCAGTGCGCCGCAGGCGATCACACGCAGCCCAGATCGTGAAATCATATCCCCTCCCCGGAACATGGCGCGTCGGAGTGTACTGACCGCGTCATCAGGCACAAGGGCTGCCGTACCGCGCCAAGACGTCCGAATGGAGTGCGGCGCTTGCCTCCGAGAAACAACAAAATATGACGTGAGCCACCAGCGGTGCAGCCGGCAGGGCTTCGATGGCGGCATCGACCGCGATCTTCGCCGCCTGGTCGGCAGGGAAACGATATACGCCGGTCGAGATGGCGGAGAACGCCAGCGAAGTCAGCCCATTGGCCTGGGAGAGCTCCAGCGCACGGCAGTAACAGGAACGAAGCGCCGCCGCCTCACCGCGGCTGCCGCCGTGCCAAACCGGACCGACGGCATGGATGACGTATCGGGCGGGCAGACGATAGCCCTTCGTGATCTTGGCATCGCCGGTCGGGCATCCCCCGAGCGTCTGGCATTCAGCGAGAAGCTCGGGACCAGCGGCGTCATGGATCGCACCATCCACGCCGCCCCCGCCAAGAAGCGACGTGTTCGCGGCGTTGACGATGGCGTCAACGCTCAGTGTAGTGATATCGGCGACGACAACCTCGAGCTCCGCACCGCCAATCCGGCGCGTCAGCACGGTCACGTGTCAGGCCGCGACGACGACGCCCTTCTCGGAGAAGAGCTGCTGCAATTCGCCGGCCTGGAACATCTCGCGGACGATGTCGCAGCCGCCGATGAACTCGCCCTTCACGTAGAGCTGCGGAATGGTCGGCCAGTTCGAATATTCCTTGATGCCGTTGCGCAGCTCGGCGGATTCGAGAACGTTGAGGCCCTTATAGCCGACACCGATATGGTCGAGGATCTGGACGACCTGGCCGGAGAAACCGCACTGCGGAAATTGCGGCGTCCCCTTCATGAACAGAACCACGTCGTTCGACTTCACTTCATTGTCGATGAATTCCGCGATGCTCATATCCGTGTCCTTCTGGGGCAGAGCCCTCACCAATTGCTTCGGGCCGGCTCAGCCGATTTAACCCGATACCTGCACATATATGTAGCCCAAACCGTTGTGCATCCAAAGCAAAATGGCGGCGACGGGTCCCCGGCAGCCGGTTTGACCCCAGCCGGGTCCATAGGCTGATGACATCAATATCATCGCAGCAGAGGACTTTCATACCGTAACGGAGCCCCTATCTAGGACGAACCCTGTTCATGGAACCGGGTCACGCGAACAACGTTCTCTTGTCCTGTCTGGAGAAAAACGTGACGAAACAAGCCTCAGCCACGGCCGCCTCCCAGCTTTCGTCACCGTCCTCCCGCCAGGACGACCTCGCCCAGCGGCTGGAAGCGGCGTTTCTCACCATCCGCAACGAGACCGAACGCCGGGCCGCGCCGCTATCACCCGAGGACCAGCAGATCCAGTCCATGCCCGATGCCAGCCCGACCAAATGGCACCGGGCCCATACCACCTGGTTCTGGGAGCAATTCCTGCTCGGCGAGCATGCTGCGGGCTACCGGCCCTTCCACCCCGATTTCGCGTTCCTGTTCAACTCCTATTACGTCAGCGCAGGCCCGCGGCATGCCCGCAATCATCGCGGCGACATCACCCGCCCCAGCGCCGACGAGGTCGGCGCCTATCGCAAATACGTCGATGCGGCCGTCAGCAAATTCTTCCGCGAGGCCGGCGCGGACAAGCTCCGCACAATCGCGCCGCTGGTGGAGGTCGGGCTCAATCACGAGCAGCAGCATCAGGAATTGATGTTCACCGACATCCTGCATGCCTTTGCGCAGAACCCGATCTACCCGGCCTATGATCCGGACTGGCGCTTCCCGGCCGCGACGCGCGGCGGCGATGACTGGCTGCCCCTCACCGAAGGCATCCACACCGTCGGCCATGTCGACGACGGCTTTCATTTCGACAACGAGAAGCCGGCGCACCGCGCCCTGGTCGGTCCGGTCAGGATCGCCCGCAATCTGGTCACCAATGCCGAGTGGCTCGCCTTCATGCAGGATGGCGGCTATCGGACCGCAACTCTGTGGCTGATGGACGGCTTTGCCGCGGCCAGTAAGGAAGACTGGCAGGCCCCCGGCTACTGGCGCGAGGTCGACGGCGCATGGCAGGTGATGACGCTGGCCGGCCTCAAGCCGATCGATCCGGACGCACCGGTCTGCCATGTCAGCTATTACGAGGCGGATGCGTTCGCGCGCTGGTCCGGCAAACACCTGCCGACCGAGATGGAATGGGAGGTCGCGGCCCGCACCGGCCAGCTCAACGACGCCTTCGGCATCGTCTGGCAATGGACCCGCAGCGCGTACGCGCCCTACCCCGGCTATCGCGCCGTCGAGGGCGCGCTCGGCGAGTACAACGGCAAGTTCATGGTCAACCAGCTGGTGCTGCGCGGCTCCTCGCTTGCAACTCCGGCGGACCACAGCCGTATCACCTATCGTAACTTCTTCTATCCGCACCACCGCTGGCAGTTCACCGGACTGCGGCTTGCCGACTACGACTGAAAATTCCGACGACAGATGCGCGCCGGACAGCGCGTTCAGGAGAGTATCATGAATGTGCACGCCAGCGCTTTGGCCCAAGCCCATCTTCCCGACGAGCAGACCACCGCCTTCGCCCGCGAGGCCATCGAGGACCTCTCGCAGCAGCCGAAAAAGCTGTCGCCGAAATATTTCTACGACGCGACCGGATCGGAGCTGTTCGAGGCGATCACGAAGCTGCCGGAATATTATCCGACGCGCACCGAGCTATCGATCCTGAAGGAGCGCGGCAGCGAGATCGCAAGAATCATCCCCGAGCACGCCGCGCTGGTCGAGTTCGGCGCCGGCGCGACCACCAAGGTCCGCCTGCTGCTCCATCATTGCAAATTCGCAGCCTATGTCCCCGTCGACATCTCCGGCGACTTCCTGAAGGCACAGGCAAACGGCCTCAAGCGGGATTTCCCCTCGCTCGGCATCTATCCGGTGGCCGCCGATTTCACCACGCCCTTCGAGTTGCCCAAGCCGGTCGCATCGATGCCGAAGGTCGGCTTCTTCCCCGGCTCGACCATCGGCAATTTCGAGCCGCAGGAAGCGCAGGCCTTCCTGAGAAGCGCGCGCAAGATCCTCGGCAAAGGCGCGCAGATGATCATCGGCGCCGACCTCGAGAAGGACGAGCGGATCCTCTTTGATGCCTATAACGATGCCGCGGGCGTCACCGCGCGCTTCAACCTCAATGTGCTGGTCCGCATCAACCGCGAGCTCGGCGGCAATTTCGACCTGTCCGCCTTCACCCATCGCGCGATCTACAATCGCGAGCGGCACCGCATCGAGATGCATTTGATCAGCAAGAAGAGCCAGACCGTGCGCCTGCTCGGCACCAGCTTCTCGTTCCGCCCGGGCGAGAGCATCCACACCGAGAACAGCTACAAATACAGCATCGAGCGCTTTGCCGCGCTAGCCCAGGGCGCGGGCTGGCGCGTGCGCGAGAGCTGGACGGATGCGGCGAAGATGTTCTCGGTGCACGCGCTGGAGGTCGCGGAGTGAGCGCTCCGACGCATCCTTCCAGGTCAATGCTCCTCAGCCTCTTCCGGCGCCGACCCCAGCGACACCGACTCCCACACCGCCACCACGATCAAGATGGCGCTCGTCGCCATTGACAGCCACAGCGGCGACAGTTCCGACGCGAACCACCACAGCACCAATAGCAGGACGATGCCGATGCCGTGCGAAAGCTGGAGGAAGCCGCGGATCGAGTGCTTGAACAGGATGGTGCCAACCAAAAACACCAGCGGGCCGCCGATCGTGCTCAAAACCGTACGGATGTCGGAATGGCCGGTCGGATGCTTCAGCACCAATTCGTCCGACACCGCCGTCAGAATGATGCCGGCAACGATCGGCAGGTGCAGATAGGTGTAGGCGAGCCGCGCCAGACGGCCGGATTCGGTGGACTTCGAGATCCACGCGGCCCCGGCTTCCGCGCCCTTGTGGAAATAGACCCACCACATCGCGATGGCGCCGACCAGCGCCGAGACGAAGGCCAGGATGTTGGCCGCGGTCCATTCCAGCTCGGCGAAGGTCGCGCCGTTGACGACGACGGCCTCGCCGAGCGCAATGATGACGAAGAGAGCGCAGCGCTCGGCCATGTGGCCGCCCTCGACGGCCCAGGCCTCGACAGAGGAGAAGCCGAGCCTGGGGATCCAGAAGCGGGCCGCGGGCGAGATGTATTCGATCGTCAGGGCGGCGATCCAGAACCACAGCCGGGCCTCGTCATGGGCGAAGCCGCCGAGGATCCAGAAGATGGCGGAGACGGAGAGCCAGACCAGGATGCGGATCGCGTTGTGCCGCACCAGGGTCCGGTGCGGCGGCGTTGCGAGCAGCCAGAACGCGGTACGTCCGACCTGCATGGCGGCGTAGGCAAGGGCGAACCACAAGCCACGCCCCTCGAAGGCGGTCGGGATCGTGGTCGACAGCACGAGGCCGCCCAGCATCATCGAGAACAGCAGCAGGCGGACCGGCGTCAGCTCGGGATTGAGCCAGTTGGTGACCCAGGCGGTGTAGACCCAGACCCACCACACCGCGAGAAACAGCACCGCGACGTGCACCGCGCCGAGCGGCGTGAAATGGTGCAGCAGCGTGTGCGAGACCTGGGTGACGGCAAAGACGAAGACGAGGTCGAAGAACAGCTCGGCATTGGTGACGCGGCTGTGCTGGTTCGGCGTGATGACGCGGAACATCGCGCCGCGCGGATTGTCCGCAGCCATCATCGTCCCTCGTGGCGCTGGTCAGGTCAGGTGCAGCTTCGTCAGTTACCTGGTACGCCGGTCTGCAGTGCCAGCGCGTGCAGCACGCCCCCCATCTGGCCGCGCAGGGACTGGTAGACGATCTGGTGCTGCTGGACGCGCGACTTGCCGCGGAAGGATTCCGAGATCACGGTCGCGGCATAGTGGTCGCCGTCGCCGGCGAGGTCACGGATGGTCACCTCGGCATCGGGGATCGCTGCCTTGATCATCGCCTCGATATCGTGGGCGTCCATGGGCATTCGGGTCTTGCTCCTGTCTCATCATCGATTCGCTGCCGGGGTCCCCTCGCCGGCAAGGCCAAACTTAGCGTGAACGGCCTTCTACGTCACGCTTTCCCGCACTATATCCCTGATCCCATCAGGACAAAGGCACGACAAGTGCCGCGCGCGGCAGATTGATCGAAAGGGCGTGAAATCATGAAGCTTCCAGGGCCCGACCACCCGATCACCATCACCCCAAACCCGAGGCGCGTCCGCGTCACGGCGGGCGACATTGTGATCGCCGAGACCAGCAAGGCGCTGACTTTGAAGGAGGCCAGATATCCGGCGGTGCAATATGTGCCGCGGGAGGACACCAACATGGCCCTCTTGGAGCGTACCGACCGTGTCACCCATTGCCCCTACAAGGGGGACGCGAACTATTACAGCGTCAAGGCCGACGGCAAGACGCTCGACAACGCGATCTGGACCTACGAGACGCCCTTCCCCGCGATGACGGAGATCTCAGGCCATCTGGCGTTCTATCCGGACAAGGTGAAGATCGAGGAGGTGGGGTAGCTCTCGATGTTGTCATTCCGGGGCGGTCCGCAGGACCGAACCCGGAATCTCGAGATTCCGGGTCTGGTGCTGGCGCACCATCCCGGAATGACGAATGGAATCAGCTACGCCCTGAAGATCGTGAGCCCCAATATCAGCAGCACCAGGAAGATCACGACGAAGACGTAGAACAGGAAGCGGGCGATGTCGGCGGAGGCGGCCGAGATGCCGGTAAAGCCGAGCACGCCGGCCACGATCGAGACAAGCAGGAAGATCAGCGCCCATTTGAGGATCGTCATCACCAGCTCCGAACTGCCGCGTCTCACGGCCTTCGCCGTTTTCGGCGGACGCTAACTTCGCTGCGCGGAACTGGTTCCTAAAGGGGAGTCCAGGCCCTTGCTGAATCGAGTTCCCGGCGGCACATTCCAGCCGGAATCAGGATCGGGGCGGCCACGATGACGATGTCACATTCAGCGACGATCGGCGCAGAGGTGCATGCCGCGCCGCAGAGCAAGGTGCGCAATTTGGCGATTGATCGCGCCCGCACCTTCCTCACTTTGGTGGTGCTGCTGCATCACGCGGTGATCCCCTATACTTATTTCGGTCATACCGATCCGAAATATTTCTTCGGCTTCGACATGATCGTGCTCGCCACCGACAGTTTTTTCATGGCGATGTTCTTCTTCCTGTCGGGACTGTTCGCCTGGTCTGGCATCGCCCGGAAGGGAGCGCGGAGCTATTTGGCAGATCGCCTGCTTCGGCTTGGCTTACCCTTCGCGATCTGTGCCCTTACGGTCATTCCGCTCGCCTACTATGCGATCTCCCTGCGGGAGCATCCCGAGATCGGCTTTTCGGAATTCTGGTGGAATATGGTCACGAAGGGCCCGTGGCCGAGCGGGCCGATCTGGTTCCTTTGGGTCTTGTTCGCCTTCGACCTGGTTGCCTGCCTGCTGCACCGGCTGTCGCCCAATCTGCTCGATCCGATCAATCGCCTCTCGCTACATGGTCGCCGTCGGCCCGCCGTGTTCTTCGCGGTGATGCTGGCCGTCACCGCTGCCTTCTACATTCCCGGGCGGGTTCACTTCGGAGCAAGCAATTGGTTCGAGTTCGGGCCGTTCTCGGTCCAGCACGGGCGCGTGATGCTCTACGCGACCTACTTCTTTTTCGGTGCCGGCATCGGCGTTGCGCAAATGGATCGCGGGCTGCTCGCTGTCGACGGCCGCATGGCAAAGGTCAGCTGGGACTGGATGGTACTGGCGATCGTTCCGTATTGCCTGTTGTGGGGGCTGATCTTCATCAAGCGCGAAATACTGGGCAACCCGTCGCATTTACCGGATTGGTATGAAGCGCTCTATGCCATCTGCTTCACTGTCTTCAGCGTGGCCATCATGTTTCTGATCCTGGCCTTTTTCCAGAGATTCAAGCAATCAGGCTCAGCCAGGCTGCTCGATCCAATGCAGGGCGACGCGTTCGGCATGTTCCTGGTGCACTATCCAATCGCACTGTGGCTGCAATACTGGCTGTTCGACTATGACCTGCCGGCGATCGTCAAGGCCACGATCGGGTTTGTACTGACTGTCGCGGCGAGCTGGGCGCTGACGCGCGCGTTGCGGCAGATCCCGGGCGCGTCGAAGGTGTTGTGAGGCCAGGCCTCTAGTCACTGTGATGATAGCGGGCCCGGATTACGCTTACGCTCCATCCGGGCTACGGGACTGAGTTCGCGACGCCTTACGCCGCCTTGCCGCCCATATATTCCGGCAGCCAGCGCTCGAACGATTTGCGCAAGCTGTCGATCGTAACCGCCGCCTCGCCGGCGATCGCGATCGCATCGCCGCCGGTGGTGCCGATCCGCACGCAGGGCACCTCGCAGCCGCGCATCTTGGCGAGCACGCGGCCGGCTTCGGTTTCCGGCACGGTGACGAGATAGCGCGCCTGGTCCTCGCCGAACCAATAGGCCTGCGGCACCAGCGCGGTCGGCGCCGCCAGCAGCTTGGCGCCGATGCCGCCCGCCATCGCCATCTCGGCCAGCGCGATCAGGAGGCCGCCATCGGAGAGATCGTGCACCGCAGTCGCGGTGCCCGCATGGATCATGCCGCGCACGACGTCGCCGTTGCGCTTCTCGGCGGCAAGATCGACCGGCGGCGGTGCGCCCTCCTCGCGGCCACAGATGTCGCGCAAATAGACGGACTGGCCGAGCCAGCCATGGGTCTCGCCGATCAGGAGGATCGCCTCGCCCTCGGCCTTGAAGGCAAGTGACGCCGACTTGGTGAAATCGTCGAGCAGGCCGACGCCGCCGATCGAGGGCGTGGGCAGGATCGCGCGGCCGTTGGTCTCGTTGTAGAGCGAGACGTTGCCCGACACGACCGGGAAGTCGAGCGTGCGGCAGGCTTCCGAGATGCCCTTCAGGCAGCCGACGAACTGGCCCATGATCTCGGGACGCTCAGGGTTGCCGAAGTTGAGATTGTCGGTGATCGCGAGCGGCTTGCCGCCGACCGCGGTGATGTTGCGCCAGGCTTCGGCGACGGCCTGCTTGCCACCCTCGAACGGGTCGGCCTCGCAATAGCGCGGCGTGACGTCGACGGTGAGCGCAAGGCCCTTCGGGCCGTCCTGCACGCGCACCACGGCCGCATCGCCGCCGGGACGTTGCATGGTGTTGCCGAGGATGACGTGGTCGTACTGCTCCCAGACCCAGCGCTTGGAGCACATGTCCGGCGTGCTGATCAGCTTCTCCAGCGCAGCCCCAAGGCCCATCGGCGCCGGCACGTCGCGGGCATGCACGACCGGCAGCGCGGCCGAGGGGACGTGGGGGCGGTCATAGACCGGCGCCTCGTCGCCGAGTTCCTTGATCGGCAAATCGGCCATGACGTCTCCGCCATGCTTGACCACGAAGCGCTTGCTCGGCGTGGTGTAGCCGACCACGGCGAAGTCGAGGCCCCACTTCCGGAAGATCGCCTCGGCTTCCTTCTCCTTCTCGGGCTTGAGCACCATGAGCATGCGCTCCTGGCTCTCCGAGAGCATCATCTCGTAGGCGCTCATGCCGGTCTCGCGGGTCGGCACCGCATCGAGGTCGAGGTCGACGCCGAGGTCGCCCTTGGCGCCCATCTCCACCGCCGAGCAGGTCAGGCCCGCCGCGCCCATGTCCTGGATCGCGATGACGCAGCCCTTCTCCATGATCTCGAGGCAGGCTTCGAGCAGCAGCTTCTCGGCGAAGGGATCGCCGACCTGCACGGTCGGGCGCTTCTCCTCGGACTTGTCGTCGAACTCGGCCGAGGCCATCGAAGCGCCGTGGATGCCGTCGCGGCCGGTCTTGGAGCCCAAATAGACGATCGGCATGTTCACGCCGGAGGCCGCCGCATAGAAGATCTTGTCGGCGTCGGCGAGGCCCACCGCCATGGCATTGACGAGGATGTTGCCGTCGTAGCGGGTGTGGAAGCGCACCTGCCCGCCCACCGTCGGCACGCCGAAGGAATTGCCGTAGCCGCCGACGCCCGCAACGACGCCGGAGACGAGATGCCGCGTCTTCGGGTGCTCGGGTGCGCCGAAGCTGAGCGCATTGAGGCAGGCGATCGGACGCGCGCCCATGGTGAAGACGTCGCGCAGGATGCCGCCGACGCCGGTGGTTGCGCCCTGATACGGCTCGATATAGCTCGGATGGTTGTGGCTCTCCATCTTGAAGACCACGGCCTGGCCGTCGCCGATATCGATCACACCGGCATTCTCGCCGGGGCCCTGGATCACCCAGGGCGCCTTGGTCGGCAGGCCGCGCAGATGGATGCGCGAGGATTTGTACGAGCAATGCTCGTTCCACATCGCCGAAAAGATGCCGAGCTCGGTGAAGGTCGGCTCCCGCCCGATCAGCTTCAGGATGCGCTCGTACTCGTCGGGCTTGAGCCCGTGGGCGGCAACCAGTTCGGGGGTGATCTTGGGTTCATTCTTCATGGATTCGAGGCTTTCGGCGGCGGTTTGGCCGTTCTTAGGAACATCGGACGGCTTCGAAAAGCCCTTTATGGCGCATTTTCCCGCTGTCCCACGTTTTGCGCCCGGGGGCTCCCGCGGGAACGGGGAATTGCACGGCGCGGTCGGATCGGATTTAAGGTCTAAAGACCCGCTATTGAAGGCCTATTTCCTTGCACGAATTGACCAAAGCGCCCCCGCCGCGCCGCCCCGAGCTCCATGTCGCCACCGAGGGCGAATTTGTGGGCTGGCGGACCTGGATTCGCGACAGTTTTGAGTCCCATGTCGGCCCCTTCTGGCACCGGATCGAGGCGGACGGCAGCGTCCGCAGCGCCTTCCGGGTCGAGAAGAAGCACCTCAACGGCTCCGGGAACGTCCACGGCGGCTGCTACATGGCCTTCGCCGATTATTCCCTGTTTGCGATCGCCACCCATGTCCTGGACAGCCGGGCGGTGACGACCAATTTCGCCTGCGAATTCCTCGACGCGGCACGCGAGGGCGAGCTGATCGAATGCACCGGCGAGGTCACCCGCGCCGGCGGTTCGCTGATCTTCCTGCGCGGCAAGATGATGTCGGGCGAGCGCCTGCTGCTCACCTTTTCCGGAACGATCAAGCGGATGAAGCGGAAGGCACTCCCGCAGCCAGACGCATAGCTCGACGCCTTCCCTTTTCGCGCGCCCTCGCCCAGACTTCCCGGCAAGCGCTGTTGGCGCCGGGGAGCAGAACAAGGTGCCGCAGAGCACATCCGAGGCGGGCCGCGCGACGGCGGCCGCATCAACGCCGTTGCCGTCCATGGCCGCCAAAGGTGCGCACAGCTGGCGCGATTACGCGCTGCTCCTTGCGCTCGCCTGCTGCTGGAGCTCGACCTATCCGCTGGCCAAGCTGGCGCTCCCCACCATCCCGCCCATCACCTTCATCTCGGCACGCTCACTGATCGCCGCCGCCTTCCCGTTCGCGATCCTGTGGATGCGCGGCACCAGGATCCCGACCGAGGCGAAAGCCTGGAAGCTGTTCGCGACCCAGCAATTGATCAACTCGACCTTCCCGTTCCTGATCATCACCTGGTCGCAGCAATATGTGCCGGCCTCGAACACGGTGGTGCTGGCCTCGACCACGCCGATCTTCGCCTTCCTGATCACCTCGCTGATCACGCGGCACGAGCCGGCGACGCTGCTCAAGCTCACCGGCGCGATCCTCGGCCTTGGCGGTACCGTCGCCATCGTCGGCCTCGATGTGCTGCGCGGCTTCGGCAGTGAGATTGTGGCGGAGATCGCGATCCTGCTCGCCACCATCTCATTTGCCTGCGCAACGATCTTCGGCCTCCGCCTGTCCGAATACGACCCGATGGTGGTGGCAGCGGGCTCGCTGCTGTTCGGCGGCCTCGTGCTGCTGCCGCCCGCGCTGCTGATCGACCAGCCGTGGACGCTGCAGCCCACGCCGACGGCGCTCGTGGCCACCATCGTCATGGGCATTGTGTCGAGCGCATTAGGCCTGATGCTGTTCTACGTTTGCCTCGGCCGGCTCGGCACGCTGACCACCAACGCGCAAGGCTATCTGCGCATGCCGATCGGCGTCGGCTTGTCCGTGCTGCTGCTCGGCGAGAGCGTGCCGTCGAACCTCGCGCTGGGGTTGTTGCTGGTCATGGCGGGGGTTGCGGCGATGACGCTGCCGGCGGAGAAGTTGAAGCTACGGTAGGCAGAACGAAATTTGGTTGAATGGATGCGAGCCGAGCGCTCGGTCCACCTCTCCCGCTCGCGGGAGAGGGAGTCGAGTCCCACCGCCACCATTCAGGTCGACAGCTGCTTCTCCGCGATCGACAGCCATTCCGCCTGCGTCTTGCGCAAATAGTTCGGCGCGCGGCGCATCTGGATCAGCAGTTCGTTGAAGACCATGCGCGCTTCAGTGGTGCGGCCGACCATTTGCAGCAGCATGCCGTAGCGCACCCGCGCCTCGGCGCCGGGGAAGTAGCCGGTCAGCGCGTGATATTCCTCCAGCGCCTCATCGACACGTCCAACTTCCGCCAGTGCACGGGCATAGAGCAGATGCGCGTCGGCGGAGTCGAAGTCGGGCCATTGCTTCTGCAGATCGTCGAGCGTCGCGAGCGCATCGGCCGGGCGGCTGGCGGCAAATTGCGCCTGCGCCTTGCGCAGCGCATAAGCGGGATCGTGGCCCATGGGCAGCTTCAGGACGTGATCGTAATGCGCTTCCGCTTCGGCGAACCGGCCGATATTCGCACACTCTTCCGCCAGCGCCGCGCGGTTGGCGATGGTGTCGGTGCCGGCCAGCCGGTCGGACAGTTCGCGATAGCGTTTCTCGGGATCGAGGCGATTGGCGAGGTGCTGGCGCGCCTGCCGCGCGCCGGGGCTCGAAAACCATTCGGGAAGGAGCTCGACCGCGATATAGGCGATCGCGCCCATCAGCGGTACCAACAGGATGATGAAAGCCCAGGGCCGCAGCCGTCCGGTTCGCGAGGCGTGATAGATCAGCGTGATTTCGAGCAGCAGAACGACCAAAGCGACGGGCATGTGACATCCGGAAAACACAACGACAGCGCCGGCGCCCTGATATCGCAAAAGAGATGAAACAACCTTGAGTTGCTTCGACCAGCAAAAATCAGCGAACCCGGATCTGCGCCAAGAAAGTGACCAGGAGTCAGTCGCCGCAAAACCTATGCAGGTTCACGCGCCTCGCGCAGCAATCCGCTCGCCAGCTGTCGAAACGCGTCAACGGCCTTGCTCAGCACGCTCTTGGGATCGTCGGCTGCCGCGACCCACAAGGCGGCGCTGAGCGCAGCTCCGTTCAGCAACCGCCCCGCCGCTTCGACGTCGACCGGCTTCACGATTCCCTCTTCGATCAACGCGCGGATCGTTCGCATGGTGATATCGAGACAGGCGTTTTCGCCGGGCCATTTGGAGGGATCGCCGAGCACCGCAGGTCCATCCAGAAGCATGATGCGCTGGATCTCGGGATCGAGCGCCATCTCGATGTAGGCGCTTCCCTCCGCGAGCAGGCCCAGCCACGGGCTCGGCGCTTGCTCCCGGACGATGCGGAGCCGCTCCGCCATTTCACCGTCGATCTGCTCGACGACGGCCCAGAGCAGCCCCTTCTTGTCTTCGAAGTTGTGATAAAGCGCGCCCCGCGTCAGACCGACGGCGGCAGTGAGTTCGTCCATCGACGCCTCCGCATAGCCCTGGGTGGCAAATGCCTTGCGCGCGGCACGGATGAGCCTGGCCCGATTTTCCGCCATGGCCGCGGCGCGCTTTCCCTTTGCCATGCCCGATCCTCTTGACATACGCCTCGTATGTGAACTACATCTCACATACGGAACGTATCTGAACTGGCTGTGAAGCGCCACCCGTCAAGCGCCCACCCATCGACCGATTGAAAGGCTCCTGCCATGCCCCAGCGAGAGGCAATCTTCCCCGCGAACCGCCACGCGCTCTACCAAGTGCATCGCTACTCCGCCGCGATCCGTTCCGGCGACCTGCTGTTCGTGTCGGGGCAGGTCGGCAGCCGCGAGGACGGCTCGCCGGAGCCAGTGTTCGAGGACCAGGTCCGGCGCGCGTTTGCCAATTTGCGTGCCGTTCTCGCCGCCGGTGGATGCACGCTGGACGATGTCGTCGACGTCACCACGTTCCACACCGATCCGGCGAGCCAGATTGAGACGGTGATGGCCGTTCGCGCCGAGGAGATCGGCGATCCGCCCTATCCGAACTGGACCGCCGTCGGGGTGAACTGGCTTGCCGGCTTCGACTTCGAGATCAAGGTCATCGCCCGCATTCCTGTGCTCCAGTAAGCCTTCGCGCGGCCATACGCCGGCCGCCAGCAGGCAACTCGGCGAGGCTATTTGTTGGCGTCGTCCGCCAGCATCTTCCGGTACTTCTCGACGTCGCGCGTCACGAGCTTTTGCAGCACGTCGGGCGTGTGCTCGTCGGCATCGGGCGCGACGGTCGACAGGTCGGCGAAGCGCTTCTTCACCGCCTCGGTCTCGACGGCCGTGCGCGCCGCTGCATTCAGCTTGGCGATCACGGCCGGCGGCGTGCCCTTGGGCGCGAACAGGCCGTTCCAGCCCTGCGCCTCGAACTCGGGCAGGCCCGCGTCCACCGAGGTCGGAAGATCCGGCAGCGTGGCGAGCCGCACCGTCGAGCCGACCACGAGGCCTCTCACCAGCTTCTCGTTGATCGACTGCGAAACCGAGGCGGCCGCGTCGCAGACGCCGTCGATCTGGCCGCCGACCGCGTCGGTCAGCGCAGGCGCGGCGCCGCGATAGCCGATCAGCGTCGCGTCGATGCCGGCCGCGGTGACGAAGCTCTTGCAGATCAGATAGTTCGAGGAGCCGACGCCGGCATGGCCGAGATTGATCTTGCCCGGATTGGCCTTGGCATAGGCGATGAACTCTTTCAGGTCCTTCGCCGGAAAGTCCTTGCGCAGCGCGATGATGCCGAACGTCTTCGCCACCATGGCGATCGGCACGAAGGAATCAGGCGTGAACGGCAGTTTGGGATAGATCGTGTAGGTCGCAGCATTGGTGCCGGCATTGCCGATCGCAATCGTATAACCATCGGGCTCGGCGCGGGAGGCGCGCGCCAGCGCGGTCGAGCCGCCGGCGCCGGCAACATTCTCGATCACGATGGTCTGGCCGAGCGCAATCCCCATCTGCTCGGCCACCGCCCGCGCGATCACGTCCGAAGTGCCGCCGGCCGCGAACGGCACGATCATGGTAATGGGACGCTTGGGATAATCCTGCGCGGATGCGCAAGTCGCTACCGAAAATGTCGCGAACGCCAGCGCCGCGACCGCGGCGAGCGCACGCCTCATCAGGAACGCAATCACGCGGCTTTTTCCAGATGCTGGGCGAGACCGGCGAACAGGCCACGGCCGTCGGTGCAGCCCATGATGTCTTCGACGTGGTTTTCCGGATGCGGCATCATGCCGAGCACGTTGCCCCCGTCGTTGACGATGCCGGCGATGGAATGTGCCGCGCCGTTGATGTTGGCGGCCTCGTCGACCACGCCATCGGCGGAGCAGTAGCGATAGAGCACCCGCCCCTCGCCTTCGAGCCGCTTGATGGTCTCTTCGTCCGCCTCGTAATTGCCCTCGCCATGGGCGACCGGCACGCGGATCACCTGACCGGCATTATAGCCGCGGGTGAACGGCGTGTCGGAGCGCTCGACGCGCAGATGCACGTCGCGGCAGATGAATTTCAGCCGCGCATTGCGCATCAAGACGCCCGGCAAGAGGCCGGACTCGCAGAGGATCTGGAAACCGTTGCAGACGCCGAGCACGAGGCCGCCCTTGGCCGCATAGTCGCGCACCGCATCCATCACCGGCGCGCGTGCCGCAATCGCGCCGCAGCGCAGATAATCGCCATAGGAGAAGCCACCGGGCACGACCACGAGATCGGTGCCCGCAGGCAGCGAGGTCTCGGCGTGCCAGACCATTGCGGGCTCGCTGCCGGAGATCAGCCTCAAGGCGCGCGCCATGTCGCGCTCGCGATTGATTCCGGGAAAGACGAGAATGGCGGCTTTCATGGCAGAGGTTCCGAGGAGGCTGGGAATCGAGGCTGGCCGAGGGGTCAATTCGTGAACAGACATAACCATTTGACGGGGATTTTACCAGTGCTAGCGTGGCGGAGCGCCCTTGTACACAGGCCATAGCCACTCGCTTTGGTCGCTCGATTTGCCCGGGATTGAAGCCATGAACGTCCCGTCGCTGCCCGCATTCCCCTCCGAACCGGTCTCCGCCGAGGGCGTCGTCGCCGCCGGCGCTTATGTCGACGGCCGACGGGTCGCCAATATCGCCATCAGCGAGGCCTCGAGCTGGCGGGCCAAGCCCGGCCATGTCGTGTGGATCGGGCTGCACGAGCCCGACATGGCGCTGCTCGGCGCGGTGCAGAAGCAGTTCGACCTGCACGACCTCGCCATCGAGGACGCCAACCACGCCCATCAGCGGCCGAAGATCGAGCAATATGGCGAGGCCCTGTTCATCGTCGCGCGCACCGCGCAATTGATCGAGGGACGCATCGCCTTCGGCGAGACCCACATCTTCGTCGGCGAAGGCTATCTGGTCTCGGTGCGCCACGGCGCTTCGACCTCCTACACGCCGGTGCGCGAACGCTGCGAGAGCTGCCCGCGGGCGCTCGCGCGCGGCGAGGACTACATCCTCTATGCCATCCTCGATTTCATCGTCGACAATTATTCGCCCGTGCTGGAAAGCATTCACGAAGAGATCGAGGAGATCGAGGACGACGTGCTCGCGCACGCGATCACCAAGGCGCAGATCGAGCGGCTCTACATGCTGCGGCGTGACCTGTTGCGACTCCGTAACGCAATCGGGCCGCTGGTGGAGGTATGCCGCCGTCTCGAGCACGATGAGCTGTCGATGGTGCGCGCGACGATGCAGCCCCTGTTCCGCGACGTCACCGACCATGTCCGCAACATCCAAGAGCGCATCGATTCCATGCGCGAGGTGCTGGCCTTCGCCTTCGAGGCGAGCTTGCTGGTCGGCCAGGCCCACGAGACCGTCGTCTCCAAGAGGCTCGCCTCCTGGCTCGCGATCATCGCCGTTCCGACCGCGGTTGCCGGCATCTACGGCATGAACTTCGAGCACATGCCGGAGCTGAAATGGGAGTACGGCTATTATGCCGTGCTGAGCTTGATGGCTCTGGCGTGCACCGCACTCTACTGGCGCTTCCGCCGCGTCGGATGGCTGTAAGATGCCGGCGGCTCGATCCTAACGGACAGGTGCCTCGTTCAGTTCAAGCCTGCGCTCAAGCCTACCCTCATGCATCACCAGCGTGGCATGAACACCCGCAATCTCCTGAAAGACACTCGTGACATCCTGGCGAGCGGCATTTTGGGACGTTCGCAACGCCAGAATCTCCTGCTTCATCTCATCGATCTTGCCATCGACCTGCGCCAGTCGCGCGGATCGACTTCAACACCTCGAACATGGGCTCAGCCGTCACGTCGGGCATTTGGCTAACCACTATGCTTTCATCTCGATCGCATAATTCTCGATCACGGTGTTCGCCAAGAGCTTGTCGGCGGCTTCTTTCAGCGCCGCCTCCGCCTTGGCCTTGTCGGCACCGGCGAGCTCGATGTCGAACACCTTGCCCTGGCGGACGCTGGCGACGCCGTCGACGCCGAGCGACTTCAGCGCGCCTTCGATGGCCTTGCCCTGCGGATCGAGGATGCCCGTCTTCAGGGTAACGGTGACACGTGCCTTCACGTCAAAAGTCCTCTTCAGCTCTTCACCAGCACCGGGCCGGTGCCCTGGGGACGCTCGTTCTCCATGAGGATGCCGAGACGCTTTGCAACTTCGGTATAGGCCTCCAGCAGACCACCGAGGTCGCGGCGGAAACGATCCTTGTCGAGCTTCTCGTTCGACTTGATATCCCACAGCCGGCAGCTGTCGGGCGAAATCTCGTCGGCGACGATGATGCGCATCATCTCGTTCTCGAACAGGCGCCCGCACTCCATCTTGAAGTCGACGAGGCGGATGCCGATGCCGAGGAAGAGGCCGGTGAGGAAGTCGTTGACGCGGATGGCGAGCGCCATGATGTCGTCGATCTCCTGCGGCGTCGCCCAGCCGAAGGCGGTGATGTGCTCCTCCGACACCATGGGGTCGTTGAGCTGGTCGTTCTTGTAGTAGAACTCGATGATCGAGCGGGGCAGCTGCGTGCCCTCCTCGATGCCGAGGCGCTGCGACAGCGAGCCGGCGGCGACGTTCCGCACCACCACTTCCAGCGGCACGATCTCGACCTCGCGAATCAACTGCTCGCGCATGTTGAGGCGGCGGATGAAATGGGTCGGCACCCCGATGTCGTTGAGGTGCTGAAACAGGTACTCCGAGATCCGGTTGTTGAGGACGCCCTTGCCCTCGATCACCTGATGCTTTTTCGCATTGAACGCGGTGGCGTCGTCCTTGAAGTGCTGGATCAGGGTACCGGGCTCGGGGCCTTCGTAAAGAACCTTTGCCTTGCCTTCATAAATGCGACGCCGACGGCTCATGGGGATGTACCGTGTTTTGTTGAAATCCATGAATTTGGTGTGCTCCGGTTGACTTGGATTACGACCCACAGCGGAGCTGCCGTGAACGGCCAGGAACCCATCTATAACCCTTTGGAAACAGAACGGGAACCAAGCCTTAGGCAACCTATCCGATTGGCTGTCCGAGCACAATCGATCCGGCCGTCCGGCGCCAACTTATACCGTCTTGCCTGCGGCTTAACGGCCCGTTGTTTTGCCGATTCGTGCTATCTATGTAGGCATGCAGCCGGGTCGCCGCAACGGAAGGCTCCCGCGCCATTCAGCAGGAGATTTGGAACAAGGCATGAGCGAGATCAGCAAGCGCGAGGAAGGCTTTGAGAAGAAGTTCGCCCTCGACGAGGAGCAGAAATTCAAGGCGGAGGCCCGCCGCAACCGGCTGCTCGGCCTGTGGGCGGCCGAGAAGCTCGGCATTACCGGCGACGCCGCCGCGGCCTACGCCAAGGAGGTGGTCGCGGCCGATTTCGAGGAGGCCGGCGATGCCGACGTCCTGCGCAAGCTGACGGCAGATTTCGCCGCCAAGAACGTCGCCGTCACCGAGCAGGCGATTCGCGCCAAGATGAGCGAGCTGCTCGCAGTTGCCGCCGCCGAGGTGAAGGCGGGGAAGTAAAACAGGCGAATAAGGAGTGGCGAATGGCGAGTTGGGTGCCCCCATTCGCTATTCGCAATTCGCCACTCGCCTCCATCACTCCTCCTTGAAGCCGTATTCCGGCACGTTGCCGCTGGCGCCGTAATATTTGTACGGCAGGAACTTGCCGCTCATGGTGATCTTGACGCGATCGCCCTTGGGGTTGGCGACGCGCTCGATGCCCATGTCGAAGTCGATCGCCGACATGATGCCGTCGCCGAACTCCTCCTCGATCAGCGCCTTCCAGGCCGGGCCGTTTACCATCACCATCTCGTAGAAGCGGTAGATCAGGGGATCGGTCGGCGGCATCGGCGTGCCGGTGCCGCGCATCGGCACCTCGTTGAGCATGGCAACTTCCGCCTTCGACAGGCCGAACAGCTCGCCGGCATTGGCCGCCTGCGGCTTGGTCAGTTTCATCTGGCCCATGATCGCACCGACGATCAGCACCTCGGAATAGCCGCCGATCTTTTCGCAGATGTGCTTCCAGCTCCAGCCCTTCTCGCGCTTGATGTCGAGCAGTTTTTCGGTGAGGTCTTCGCGCTTCATGTTGGCGTCTCCTTTCAAAAGCATGATCCGGAAAAGTGTGAAGCGGTTTTCCGTGGATCATGCGTCTACAAAAATCAGGCGCTCAATCCGGGATTTGTCCCCGGCATCCAGGTCTGTCGCGGCTCTTCGCCGGTCGATGCGATCGAGAGGCCGGGCTTGCCGATATGGATCACCGGCACATTGCGCGGATCGTGATCCGGCTTTTCAGTGGTGAAGGTCTTGCTGCGCGTCACCAGGAAATCGATGATGTGGTTGCGCAGCGCGTAGTACAGCGGATGGCGGTGCAGATCGGTGCGGCCGCGATCCCGCGGCAGCGGGTTCTCGACCACCTCCGCCAGCACCGCGCCGGGACCGTTGGTCATCAGAAAGATCTTGTCGGCGAGATAGATCGCCTCGTCGACATCATGGGTGATCATGAACGCGGTCTGCCCGGTCTCCAGGCAAATGCGCCGGACCTCGTCCTGCAGCGTGCCGCGCGTCAGCGCATCCAGCGCCGAGAACGGCTCGTCCATCAGCATCATCTTCGGCGTGATCGACAGCGCCCGCGCGATGCCGACACGCTGCTTCATGCCGCCCGACAGCTCCGAAGGGCGCTTGTGCTCGGAGCCGGTGAGCCCGACGAGATCGATGAATTTCTGTGCGTGCGCCCTCACCTTGGCCCGGTCCCAGCTGCGCCATTTCGAGCTGACCGCATAGGCGACGTTGCCGAGCACGGTGCGCCAGGGCAGCAGCGCATGGCTCTGGAAGATCACGGCGCGGTCGAGGCTGGTGCCCGAGATCGCCTGCCCGTCAACGATGACGGCGCCCTCGCTCGGCGCATCGAGCCCGGCGAGGATGTTGAGCACCGTGGTCTTGCCGCAGCCGGAATGGCCGATCACGCAAGCGAACTCGCCGCGCGCCATCGAGAGCCAGAGGTTCTCGAAGATGGTGGTCGTCGCGCCGCCCGCGCCGGGATAGCGCTTGGCGATGCCCTCGATCGAGATGAACTTGTCGGTCATCACCCCTACTCCGGAAACGTGACCATGCGCGTGAAGCGCGCGAGAATCTGGTCGAGCAGCATGCCGACGATCCCGATCAAGAGGATCGCGATGATGACGTTGGTGATCGACAAATTATTCCACTCGTTCCACACGAAGTAGCCGATGCCGGTGCCGCCGACGAGCATCTCGGCGGCGACGATCACGAGCCAGGCGATGCCGATCGAGATGCGCATGCCGGTCAAAATCGTCGGCGCCGCCGCCGGCAGGATCACGGTGAAGGCGCGCCTGACGGCGCCGACCTCCAGCGTCCGTGCCACGTTGATCCATTCCTTGCGTACGGTCGCGACGCCAAACACCGTGTTGAGCAGCATCGGCCAGATCGAGCAGATGAAAATGACGAAGATCGCCGAGACCGAGGAATCCTTGATGGTGTAGAGCGCGAGCGGCATCCAGGCCAAAGGCGAGATCGGCTTTAGCACCTGGATGAACGGATCGAGCGCCTTGCTCAGCAGCGGCGACATCCCGATCAGGAAGCCGAGCGGGATCGCGACCAGCACGGCCAGCAGATAGCCGGTGCCGACGCGCGCGATGGAATAAGCGAGCTGGATGCCGAGCCCCTTGTCGTTCGGCCCGTTGTCGTAGAACGGCCGCTTCAGATGCTCCCAGAGTTTTGCGCCGACGTCGAGCGGCCCGGGCATCGCCGATTTGCCCTGCGTCGCCGTGAGCCCCATCAGCTTGGCGTATTCCGGGCTCATCGTCGTCACGGGCGCGGTGGAGCGCGTGGCGAGATGCCAGATGCCGAGAAAGGCGGCGAGCAGCACGATGGAGACGAGGCCCGCACGGAGACGGAGAGAGGTGTTGGTCATCTCCCTCTCCCCGCTTGCGGGGAGAGGGTCGGGGTGAGGGGGGCTCTCCGCGAGGGAGGTGAGAGTTGGACTCGCGGAGAGTCCCCCTCACCCGATCGCTTCGCGATCGACCTCTCCCCGCAAGCGGGGAGAGGTGAAGATAGAGCGCGGCCCCTCATCACGACTGCTTCCTGATCTTGAAGCTCGCCACATAGTCCTCCGGCTTCGCCGGATCGAACGTCTTGCCCATCACCGCGAACGACTTGTACGCGCTCGCCGGCGGCGATAGGCCCATCTCAGTCATCAGCTTCTTGGTGTCTGTCGCCAGATACACCTGCTCGGCCACCGCCTTGTAGTCGACGTCGCCCTTGATCTGGCCCCAGCGCTTCATCTGCGTCAGCATCCACACCGCAAAGGACTGCCAGGGGAACGGATCGAAATCGACGCGCTTGGGATCGGTCTTCACCCCGCCGAGGCCGTCGGCATAGGTGCCGGTCAGGACCTGCTCCAGCACCGTGACCGGCGCGTTGATGTAGTTGGCGGGCGCAATGGCTTCCGCGATCTGCTTGCGGTTCTCCGCCTTCGACGCAAAGGCGGTGGCATCGACGATCGCGCGCGTCAGCGCCGCGAAGCTGTTCGGCGCGGTCGTGATGAACTCACGGCTCGCAGCAAAGCTGCAGCAGGGATGGCCGTCCCAGATCTCCTTGGAGAGCAGATGCATGAAGCCGACGCCGTCATAGATCGCGCGCTGGCAGATGTTGTCGGGCGCAAGGAAGCCGTCGATATTGTCGGCACGCAAATTCGCGACCATCTCCGGCGGCGGCACCGAGCGCAGCTGCACGTCGGTATCGGGGTCGAGACCGTGCTCGGCGAGGTAATAGCGCAAGAGGTAATTGTGCATGGAATAGTCGAAGGGGATGGCGAATTTCAGCCCCTTCCAGTCCTTCGGATCGCGCTTGTCCTTGTTCTTGGTCGCCAGCACGATGCCCTGCCCGTTGATGTTCTCGATCGCAGGCACGGCAAAGGGAATGGCGTTGGCACCAAGGCCGAGCGAGATCGCGATCGGCATCGGCGCCAGCATGTGCGCGGCGTCGTATTCCTTGTTGATGGTCTTGTCGCGGATCACGGCCCAGCCGGCGGTCTTCACCACTTCGACGTTGAGGCCGTGCTTGGCATAGAAGCCCATCGGCGCCGCCATGATGATCGGCGTTGCGCAGGTGATCGGGATGAAGCCGACCTTGAGGTCCTTCTTCTCGGGCGCGCCGGCTTGCGCGAACACTTCGGTCGCCGTCTTGAGCGGGAAGAATTGCGATAGCGCGGCGAGCGCAGTCGATGCGCCGACCGACTTCAGGAAGGCGCGCCGCGCCACGTCCTGCGGAAACATCGCGCGCATCACGGCGGAGGCGACCACGCCCTCATAACGCTTCTCTTCGCTTGCGACCGGCTCGCAATGCAGCGCCGTGGCCTGCTCGTGCTCAGCTGCGGAACGATGCTGGCCGCAAACACAGCCGGCTGGAAGGTTGCGATCGGGATCAAACGGATTGTCGAACGTGGACATCGGCCCTCCTGCGCGTCATTGCGAGGAGTAATTACGCAAGGAGCATGCCATGCCCCTTCGGCCGGCCAGTACCTTGATAACGCAGCACTTTCACCCGCACTTGGCCGCTACGAAAACTCGTGATAAACGAGATTTCGTAGTTCAATTACGAGATTTCGCAATGGCAACGACGCCAATGCCCGTCCACGACGATGTGGCCCCTGTCATCGATCCGCGCATCGCAGCCTTCGAATCCTCGGTCGAGGCGACACTGCTGGTCGATCCCTACGGCGACCAGATCGTCGATGCCAATCCCGCCGCCTGCGCTCTGCTCGGCTACGACCGCGCTTTGCTGCGGCAGACCAGGGCCAGCACGCTCCACGCCGGCGATCTTGCCGCCCTCACCGTCTTCACCCAGGCCGTGCTGCACAAGGGCGCCTACTGGACCACGGCGCTCAATCCCCGCCACGCGACCGGGCAAGATCTTAAGCTCGAATATGCCGGCTGCCTGCTGCCGCATGACGGCCGCACGCTGCTGCTGCTGACACTGACCGATCTCGAAGCGCGCCGCCGGCGCAATGTCGATGCCGCCGCGGAAGACCATATGCGCGGCGGCATCTCGACCTGGCAGCGGGTCGAGCGCGTGTTCCAGGACATCGAGCGCGAGAACCAGCTGATCCTGCGCGCCGCCGGCGAAGGCATCTATGGCGTCAACGCCGAAGGCAAGACCACCTTCGTCAATCCCGCGGCCGAGCGGATGCTGGGCTGGACCGCCGAGGAGCTGGTCGGCAAGGAGATCCACCCGATCGTCCACCACACCCATCACGACGGCCGGCACTATCACAATCACGACTGCCCGATCTATGCGGCGTTCCGCGACGGTGCCGTGCATCAAGTCGACGGCGAGGTGTTTTGGCGCAAGGACGGCTCGCCGGCCTGGGTCGAATACACCTCGACTCCGATCCGCGACCGCGGCGTCGTGGTCGGCGCCGTCGTGGTGTTTCGCGACGTCAGCCAGCGCCGCGAGGCCGACGAGAAGCTGCACGCGGCGCTTGCCGAGGTCGACCGCCTGCGCGAGCGGCTGGAGCTGGAGAACGCCTATCTGCAGGAGGAAATCCGTATCGAGACCAATCCGCGCGGCATCATCGGGGGAAGCGAGGCGATCCAGAAGACGCTGCGCCAGGTCAAGCTGGTGGCGCCGACCACCGCGGCGGTGATGATCACCGGCGAATCCGGCACCGGCAAGGAGCTGATCGCGCGCGCCATCCACGAGGATTCCACCCGCAGCGACCGGCCGCTGATCCGCGTCAACTGCGCCGCGATCCCGCGCGAATTGTTCGAGAGCGAGTTCTTCGGCCATGTCCGCGGCGCCTTCACCGGCGCAACGCGCGACCGCATCGGCCGCTTCGAGCTCGCCGACGGCGGCACGCTGTTCCTCGACGAGGTCGGCGAGATTCCGCTCGAGCTGCAGGGCAAGCTGCTGCGCGTGCTGCAGGAAGGCCATTTCGAGCGCGTCGGCGAGGCGCGCACCCGCGCGGTCGATGTTCGCGTCATGGCTGCGACCAATCGCGATCTCAAGCAGGAGGTCCAGCGCGGCCGCTTTCGCGAGGACCTCTATTTCCGTCTCAACGTGTTTCCGATCGAGACCGTCCCCTTGCGCGAGCGGCGCGAGGACATTCCCCTGCTCGCCCAGCATTTCCTGACACGCGAGAGCAAGGCGCTGAAATCCAACCTGCGTCTGTCGGAGGGCGATGCGCGGCGGCTGACCCGCTACGACTGGCCCGGCAATGTCCGCGAACTGCAGAACGTGATCGAGCGCGCTGCGATCCTGTCGCAGAACGGCCGCCTGCGCATCGATCTGCCGGATGCTTCAGGCGCACAAGCGCCTAGCGGCGCCGCCCGTCAGAAGGCCGACGCACGGCCTGCGATCATGACCTCAGCGGAAATGCGCGACCACGAGCGCGCCAACATCCTGGCTGCGCTCGAGGCCTGCGCCGGAAAAGTCTTCGGCCCCGGCGGCGCCGCCGAGATGCTCGACATCAAGCCGACCACGCTGGCCTCGCGGATCAAGGCGCTGGGAATTACGCCTCGTCCGCGGGCCATGTGATCGCGCTCAGGCTGCCTTGGTGGTGACGTCCGATGCGATCGGCAGGCCCTGCTCGATCGGCAGCGAGGGATCGCGCGACCATTCGTTCCAGGAGCCGAAATACATCCGCACGTCCTTTACGCCGGCGTTCTTCAGCGCCAGGAACGTGTTCGAGGCGCGCGCGCCCTTGAAGCAGTAGAGGTACACCGGCGTCGTCTGCGAGATGCCGACGGTGGCGCATTCCGCCAGAATCTCGTCCTTGGATTTGAAGCGCGGGCCTTCGGCGGTCGGCTTCATCATGCGATACCATTCCAGCCACACGGCGCCCGGAATGCGGCCCTTGCGCGGGCAGAAATCCTTGCCATACGGGGACGAGCTGTCACCGATCCACTCGTCGACGTCGCGCACGTCGAGGATCGCGATGCCCGGCTTGCCGACGGCGGCGAGCATGGTCTTGGCATCGATCAGGATCTCACCGGCTTCAGGCTCGATCGCGAACGAAGCCTTCGCCGGCGTTGGCACGTCCTTGGTCACCGGGAAGCCCGCGGCCGACCAGGCGTCGAAGCCGCCATGCAGCACCTTCACCTTGGGATAGCCGAGCATGGTGAGCAGGTAATAGCCGCGGCAGGACTGGCCGAAGCCGGAGTTCATCGACTGCTCGTAGATCACGGCGGTCTCCTTCCCCGAAAGGCCGGCACCGCCGAACGCATCGGCGAATTTCGTCTTGAGCTCGGCCATGCCTTCCGGCGTCGAGGTCGCGAGGAACGTAAAGATCTCGTGCACGTTCACGGCGCCCGGCAGGTGCCCGGCGGCGTAAGCATCGGGATTGCGGGTGTCGATGACGACACACGGCTCGGTCTTCAAGAGATCGGCGAGTTCGACGGCAGTGATCAGAACGTCAGTCATGGCAGCCTCTCCGTTGAGGTTGGTGGGTCTTCGGGTGGACTCGTAGAAATCAGAAATCGGCGAGCATCTTGCGCAGCTGCTTGGTGGCGGGCGTGACGATCGCGACGAAATAGGCCTCGCGCAGGCGCCGCTGCGCGCGGTGGCTCTTGAGATAGCCGCGGGCGCCACAATGCAGCATCGCCGCATGCGCCGCCGCGACGCTGGCCTCGCCCGCGCGAAGCCGCAGCGCGATCACCTTGCGCCAGTAGGTCTCCTCCTCGTTGTAGGGATCGCGTGCCAGCGCCATGGTCTCGGCCTCGAGCTCGGCGGCGAGCTCGCGGAAGTGCACCGGCTGCTGCGGCAGATAGCGGTTGATATGGCCGAGCGGGCTATCCACCTCGTCCATGATGTTGATGCAGTCCTTGATCACCCCCAGCGCCATGCCGGCTTGGAGCAGGATGAAGCCGGCCCGGATCTTCTTGACGAAGGGCGTGGCGGGATCGGCGAGGATCAGCTCGTCCGGCACGAAGGCGTCGCGGAACTGCACGCCATAAGTGCCGGTGCCGTCCATCGCGAGGAACGGCTTGCACGGCGTCAGCGTGATCGCCGGGTTCGAGCAATCGGCCAGGAACATGACGGTGCCGGGCTCGCCACTTGCGATGCCCTGCTCGTCTTCGCGCTCGAAGATCGTGCCGAAGTAATGGTCGGGGCCGAGATTGGAGACCCAGGGCAGCGCGCCGCGCACGATGTAGCCGCCCTCGACCTTGCGGCCCTTCAGCTTCAGCTTCTCGATGCCGAAAAAGCTCTTCATGGGATTGGAAAGCCCGGTGCCGCCGAGCACGCGACCGGTCGAGAAGGCATCGCCGAAGCGCTTTGCGAGCTTCACATTGGTGGAATTCGCCGCGTACCAGACCAGCGTGTTCTGGCACCACGCCATGAAGGCCGTCGCCCCGCAGACCTCGCCGATCGCCGCCATCGCCTGGATCGCGCAGCGCAGATCGGCGGGACCTTCGTGCGGCACGTGGCTGCCCCACGCCCCGACCGCGCCGAGCTTGCGCAGCACCTCGGCCGGATAGACCGAGCCGTCGTCGATGCCGGCGGCAAGCGGCGCGAGTTCTTGGCGCGCGATCCGCGCCACCTCGCCCGCAATGGACGGTGCGGGCTGATCCAGAACGTCGGCCTGCGATAAAGCCAGTGAACCCATGATCGTCTCCCGCACTCTGTCCTGATTGCCGTCTGCTAGATGCCGACCTCGAGATTGACCGGCCGGGTGAAGGTGTTGGCGACCGGCGACCATTTCTTCACATGGGCGACCAGTGCGTTGATCTCGTCCGGCGAGATACCCTCGCATTCCATGTCGACCTTGACGCGGACATCGGTGAATCCGACCGGCTTGTCGGAGGTGTCGCCGGTGCCCCAGACCGCGGTGATGTTGAGATCGCCTTCGAGCTCGAGCTCGAGCTTGTTGACGATCCAGCCGCGATGCACGGCGTTGGCATGCAGGCCGACGGCGAGGCAGGAGCCGAGCGCGGCCAGCGAGGCTTCCGACGGATTGGGCGCGGTGTCGTCGCCCAAGAGACCCGGCGGCTCGTCGACAATGTAGGGCGGCAGGTTGCGGATATAGTTGGCGTGGCGGAATTTGCCCTCCGCGACCGTCTTGCACTTCAAGGTCTTGATGACCTTCGGATTCGCCTTGCCGCTCGCGATCAGTTGCTCGAGGCCATTCTTGTCGATGGGCGCGAGGCAACCCGTCAGCACTGTCTTTTGAACGACGGCAGTCATCAGTCTTCTCCCTGGCAGAAGTGGAAATCGGCAGGATACCGAACGGTCTGTTTCCTTGCATGGACCGTGCCAGAGCCCGCGAAAAACAAAACGCGAGGCTTTGGAGCCGCTTAAGACTCCGTGCCTGCGGATTGATCGGCCGGTCCTTGCTCAATCGCGATGCAGACCGGCCAGACTCTGCGAATCTTTTCAGCGCCAAACAGATGCGGCTTGCTGATGCGGCACGGCTGCGGGTAAGTTTGAGTCCATGGCAAAGACGTCATCGAAGAAGAATTCGCCCCACGCCGCCGCCGCCGAGGACGAGTCCGCACGCGGTCGCCTCTTGAGCGCGGCGACGCATCTGTTCTGCAAGAACGGCATCAACGCCACCGGCATCGATGCGATCATCGAAGAGGCCGGCACCGCCAAGACCACGCTCTACAAATTGTTCGGCTCCAAGACCAACCTCGTCAACGCCGTGCTGGAGAGCGAAGGCAAGCAATGGCGCGAATGGTTCATCGGCGCCATGGAGCAAGGTGGCGGCGATGCGCAGGCGAAACTCACGCGCATCTTCCCCGCACTGAAGAGCTGGTTCGCCGAAGAGCGCTTCTACGGCTGCCCCTTCATCAACGCCGTCGGCGAGCACGACAAGGACGCAAAACAGTTCCGCAACATCGCTCTGAAGCACAAGAAGATCGTGCTCGGCCACATCGAGAAGCTCGCCGGCGAGCTCGGCACAGCCGAGCCCGCAGTGCTCGCGCATCAGCTCGGCCTCATCATCGACGGCGCCATCGTCGCCGCGATGATCTCGCGCGATCCGGGCGTCGCCGATACGGCCGCGCTCACGGCGGGTCCCCTGCTCGGCCAGGCCAAGACGAAGAAGAAGCGCGCGGCGGATCAGCTCGAGGCGGTCTAACGGTTCTCACTTCGTAGCCCGCATGCAGCGAAGCGGAATACGGGGACACCGTCCCGGATTGCCGCTCCGCTCGTTCCAAGCTGGGAAGGCTCTACGTCGCAAATCAGGGTTTCGTTTCGAGCTTGTGAAGCTCGGCGCTAGAGCATGATGTTTTTATACGGAAACGTAGCCTGAGTTTTTGAAGTAGTTGGTGCACTCCGTCTCGGAGAAGAGATCGAGGAGTTCACCAGCCTTTCTCCAGGTTGCCTCCACGTCACGGGGCTCGGCAGCTCGCATGAGATGTTTGAGTTTGGCGAAGACCTGCTCGATCGGATTGAGGTCAGGGCTATATGGCGGCAAGAAGATGCGGTGGGCGCCTCTGGCGCGGATGGCTTGGCGAGCCGCTTTGCCCTTATGGCTGCCAAGATTGTCGAGAACGACGATCTCGCCCGGTGCGAGGGTGGGTGCCAACACCTTCTCGACGTACAGCGTGAAGAGCTCACCATTGATGGGACCATCGATCACCCAAGGCGCGCTGATCCGATCGTGACGCAGCGCCGCGATGAAGGTCATGGTCTTCCAATGGCCGAAAGGTGCAGATGCTTGGAGGCGCTGTCCACAAGGCCCCCAGCCGCGTAGCGGCGCCATATTGGTCTTGATCCACGTCTCGTCGATAAAAACCAACCGTGCGACGTCGATCCTGCCTTGATGTGCTTTCCAGCGGGTCCGCTTACGGACGACGTCTGGGCGATCCTGCTCGGCCGGTAGAAGCGTTTTTTTTGAAGCTGAGCCCCTCGGCGTGAACAAAAGTCCACACCGCCCGCACGTCTGTCTTGATCCCCCGTGCAGCCAGCTCCTGCGTCAGCTTGCGCAAGGTGAATGGCCCCGAGCGAATGCGTTTGCGCAGCCAGTCGGCGTTGGCATCCGACAGAACCCGCTTCTTGTGGCCGCCGATCTGGCCGGGCGCCAGGCCTCCGGTATCCCGCCTCAGATTCTTCCACTTCGTCACGCAGGAGGGGCTGATCTGGAGCGCCTCGGCAATCGAACGAACCGTTTCCCCTGCGTCAGCTCGCGCCAAAGCCCGTTCCCGGATGTCTTCCGAATAGGGTCGCGTCATCCATGCTGGCCTCCGCCCTCCAGCATGGATGTTAAATCAGAAATCGCTCCCAGTGGGAATCCCGATTCCAGTCAAAAACAACATGCTCTAGCCGCGGCCCATTCCACAAAGCGCTTCGGACACTCGTCCGCGGCGGCGCGCAGCAGGCGCACGGCTTGATCAGCTCCCTGCTCTAGCGCCAGCTCGCCAGCATAGAAGTTCGCTTCGCAGACCTGCTCCCTTGTCTTCCGGGTGGAGTCATCTTGCGCGGACTTGAGTAATGCTTCGAAAGTTATCTCGCCCAGGAAGAAGCGAACGATGGGCGCGGGCCAACGTGACGGGTCGATCAGCTTTGCGGCTTCACCGAGCTCACTCCCGCTGCCGCTCTTTCGCTGCGCGAGATGGAGCCACAGCTGCGTATAGGCATCCTTCCGATTCAACTCGTTCGATCGACGGAGATCGGCAAGCGCCTCGGTCAGATGACCGGACTGGAAGTGGATGGCTCCGCGCAAGCGATGGAATCCGGGGTTGTCGGGATTGATCTCGATGGCCAGGTTGAGACTCGACAATGCCTTTTCCAGATCGCCTCGGACCTGAAAAACCCTGGCACGACCGACATAGGGCCGCGAGTCCTTCGGGCTGAGCTGGACCGCGCGGTCGAAGTCGGTCAATGCAAGATCGGTCTGCCCGCGCGCGAGATAGATGTCGGCCCGGCAGGCTTGGCCGATCCAATGGTTTGGGCCGATCTCGATCGCCCGCGCACAATCGGCCAAGGCGCGATCCGACTCGCCCTTTGTCTCATAGGCAAAGCTGCGGCCGATATAGGCATGGACGTTGTCCGGATGGATCAAAAGGGCCCGGTCATAGTCGGCGATGGCGCGATCGACATCGTCCTTCAGGTACAGCCGTGCACGCCCAAGATACGCATAGGTACTCCTGGGGTCGAGCTCGATGGCCTTGTCGTAATCTGCAAGCGCGGCTTCGTTGTCGCGTCTCTGGAGATATGCGGAAGCTCTGGCAAGGCGCGCGTTCACATTGCCCGGATCGCGCTCGATGATCTGGTCGTAGTCCCCAATCGCAAGATCGACCTCACCCTTCTGGCGATAGAACATGGCGCGGCGGAAGCGGGCCATGACGACACCTTGCTGCATGCCCGACGCCGCCTCAATAATGGCGGTGCAGCCCGCAATGCGGTCATCGACACTGAAATTTCCGACCGCGTTGCACTTGAGGGCCAAGGGCATTTCGGCGCGGGCACCCGACATTTCGAGCAAGGCCGTCAGCACCAACGCACTCACGCCTGCCGCCACGCCGGCGAGTGTGCGCCTTCTAACTCCAAACATGCAGTCCCCGTTTCAATTCCGGGGACTCTATAGCAACCCGCGCGCCGCCTGCACAGCCCTTGGTTGCGGCGCTGGCGCGCAGACCTACGCGCCCTGCTCCATCATTCCCTGCAGCCGCACCAGCTCCGCCTCGAGATCGCGCTCTACATCCACTGCCCGAATGTCGAGCACCCGATAGTCGCGCGCTTCCAACCACGTCCGCCGTCCGGCCCGGTCGGCGGCGATCGCTTCCCCCTCGCCCGGGTTCACCAGCTCGATCGCGATCCGGTGCGGGAAGGAGACGAAGTCCGGGATGTGGCGCCCCACCGGGGTCTGGCGCTTGAACCCACCTGCGAAGCGGCGGTCACGCGTCAGCGCCTGCCAGAGCAGGCGTTCGGCGTCGGTCGGATTGCGGCGGAGCAGGCGGGCAAGGCCGCGCACGGTCGAGCCGCTGTCGGAGACGCCGCCGCCCTGGCCGTGCTCGGCCAGCAGCGCGCGCAGGCGCGTGGCCTGCTCGCCGTCGAGCACGCCGCCCTTGGCGGGGCCCTTGCGCCCCTCCGCGATCGCCATGATCACGCCGTGCAGGGTGTGCATGTCCTGCTTGGTCGGCTCCATCCGCGTGAAGATGTTGCGCAGGTTCACCAGCATGGTGTCGCGCTTCTCGGCCGGGCGCAAAAACTCGACTTTGTCGAGCTCGCGCACGAGGTTGCCGAAGAAAGCCTGCATCTGGTGCTGGGAGGCGCGCTCGGAGCGCTCCGGCATGGCGTGCGGCAGCGCGCCCGACGTCGCATGCTTGAACCATTCATAGCCGACCAATAGGACGGCCTGGGCGAGGTTGAGCGAGGCAAAGCCCGGATTGACCGGGAAGGTGATGATGCGGTTGGAGAGCCCGACCTCCTCGTTGGTCAGCCCCCAGCGCTCGCGGCCGAACAGGATGCCGGCCCTGCCGCCGGTCGCGACGTGACCCGCGATCTCGGCCGCCGCGGCCTCCGGCCCGACCACGGGCTTGGCCTGGTCGTGGGGGCGCGCGGTGGTGGCAAACAGGAGGTCGAGGTCGGCGACGGCCTCTTCCACCGTGCCGAACAATTCGACCTTTTCCAGAATGTGGTCGGCGCCGGCCGCAGCCCGCTGGGCCGCGATGTTGGGCCAGCCGTCGCGGGGGTTGACGATGCGCAAGCGGCTCAGGGCAAAATTGCCCATGGCGCGCGCGGCCATGCCGATGTTCTCGCCGAGCTGCGGCTCGACCAGGATCACGATGGGACCGTCGAGGGAAGGGCCGGCCTTGCTCTTGTCAGTCCCCGACATCTCGCTTTGCTTTCACACTGTGTCTCTCAAGGCCTTGGCGAGGCCGTCTTCAGGAATTGATTCAAGCCGGTCTTTCGAACTGGTCTTGGGCCGGCTCGGGCGCTGCCCGCCTGTCGTTTGCCTGTCCTGACGAAATTCTCAAGGGAAATAACGGGTTGGATTCGACTGTTGAATCTCGCCTGGAACGTGAGGCCGGACCCGGCTGCGGCGCGGCCGGCCGCTTCCCGCCTGTGGAAGCTGGATGAGCTAAAAGTGCATAATCCCTTGGCTTTCGCCCGCCGCGCGGCGGTGCTAAGAGGCGGCGGATATTCCAGCTGGCGCGCCGAATGCGCCGTTCCCAAGAGGCTTCCCCGATCATGGCAAAAATCAAGGTATCCAATCCCGTCGTCGAGCTCGATGGCGACGAGATGACCCGGATCATCTGGCAGTACATCAAGGACAAGCTGATCAACCCGTTCCTGGATGTCGAGCTGCTCTATTTCGACCTGGGCATGGAATACCGCGACCACACCAACGATCAGGTGACCATCGACGCCGCCGAGGCGATCAAGAAGGTCGGCGTCGGCGTCAAGTGCGCCACCATCACCCCGGATGAAGCCCGGGTGAAGGAGTTCAACCTCAAGCAGATGTGGAAGTCGCCGAACGGCACCATCCGCAACATCCTCGGCGGCGTGATCTTCCGCGAGCCGATCATCTGCAAGAACGTGCCGCGCCTGGTTCCCGGCTGGACCAAGCCGATCATCATCGGCCGCCACGCCTATGGCGACCAGTACCGCGCCACCGACATCAAGTTCCCGGGCAAGGGCACCCTTTCGCTGAAGTTCGTCGGCGAGGACGGCACCGTGATCGAGAAGGAAGTGTTCAAGGCGCCCGGCGCCGGCGTCGCGATGGAGATGTACAATCTCGACGATTCCATCATCGACTTCGCCCGCGCCTCCTTCAATTACGGCCTGCTCCGTAATTACCCGGTGTACCTGTCGACCAAGAACACGATCCTCAAGGTCTATGACGGGCGCTTCAAGGACATCTTCCAGGACATCTTCGACCGCGAGTTCAAGAAGGAATTCGACGCCAAGGGCCTGATCTACGAGCACCGCCTGATCGACGACATGGTGGCCTCGGCGCTGAAATGGTCCGGTGGCTATGTCTGGGCCTGTAAGAACTACGACGGCGACGTGCAGTCCGACACGGTCGCGCAGGGCTACGGCTCGCTCGGCCTGATGACCTCGGTGCTGCTCACCCCCGACGGCAAGACCGTCGAGGCGGAAGCCGCCCACGGCACGGTGACCCGCCACTACCGCGAGCACCAGAAGGGCAAGGAGACCTCGACCAACTCGATCGCATCGATCTTCGCCTGGACGCGCGGCCTCGCCCACCGCGCCAAGCTCGACAACAACCCCGAGCTCGCCAAGTTCGCGAGCACGCTGGAGAAGGTCTGCGTCGACACCGTCGAGGCCGGCTACATGACCAAGGACCTGGCGCTGCTGGTCGGCGCCGACCAGCGCTGGCTCTCGACCACCGGCTTCCTCGACAAGGTCGCCGAGAACCTGACCAAGGAGCTGGCGGCGTAAGCTGCCATCTGCAATTTCGCCCGACTGGGCCAGACATCATCCCGGGCCGCGCTACATGCGCGGCCCATTTGCTTTTCGGGCCGTTCAGCGGTCGGTGTCGTCCTTCTCCGCCTGCGCCAGCTCTGCCGCCGCGAGATCGCCGCTATCGGCGAGCCTGGCCTTGGCGGTGGTGTGGACGTGCTCGGCGAGCGTCGGCATGCGCGCGATCAGGGCATGAAAATCCTGGGCATCGAGCACGAGCAGCCGGGTCTTGCGTGTCGCCGTCACCGTGCCGCTGCGCTTGGTCTTGTGCAGCAGCGCGATCTCGCCGAAGAAGGTGCCGTCGGCGAGGCGCACATGCTGGTTCGGCAGCGCGATCTCGACCTCGCCGGCGGTGATGAAATACATCGACGAGGCGACATCGCCCCGCCGCACCAGGATCTCGCCCTGCTCGATGGTGCGCGCCCTGAGCAGGCGCATGATGTCGGCGATCTCCGCGGCGGAGAGGTGCGAGAACAGCGGCACCCGCGCCAGCATGCCCCAGGTGACGACGAAATCGCGCCGCCTCACCTCTTCGGCGAACGCCGAGGAGATGATCGCGACCGGCAGCGCGATCATGGCAAAGCCTGCAATGATCGCGAAGGTCGAGACGAACTTGCCGAGCGGCGTCACCGGCACGACGTCGCCATAGCCGACGGTGCCGAGCGTCACGATCGCCCACCACATCGCCTGCGGGATGGTGCCGAGCTTGTCGGGCTGCACGTCGCGCTCGATGGCGTAGAGCAGCGAGGCGAAGGTCAAGACCGCGCCGATCAGGATGACGATGCAGCCGATCAGCGCGCGCCGCTCGGCATGCACGGCGGCGAGCAGCGAGCGCATCGCCGGCGAATAGCGGATCAGCTTGAAGAACGGCAGCACGCCGAGCCCGGCCAGGGTCGCGTGCCGGCCCGTGGCGAGCACGATCGCAGCCGGCAGGAACGCCATGAGATCGATGATGCCGAGCGCGGAGAAGGCATAGGACAGCCGGTCGGCCAGCGCTGAGCCTTTGCGCTGGGTGTGTCCCGCCACCGTCCACAGCCGCGCCAGATATTCGAGCGCGAACACGATGACGGCGAGGACGGCGATCGCGCTGAACAGCGTGTCGAACCGCGCGTCGAGCTCCGGCACCGAGGCGAGGACCATCGCGGCGACGTTGAGCACGATGACGGCGATGATGACCTGGATGAAGCGCGACCCGACCGAGTAGGCCAAGGGATCGTGCTCCAGCAATTCGTAGAGGCGATCCCTAAAGTCCGGATCGCGAAGCCCACGTCCTCGCGGAACGAGGCGCATGGCGATTTACGCGCCCGCCATCGCTTTTTCGATCGCGCTCAAGGCTTCGGACGCCTTGGCGCCATCGGGGCCGCCGGCCTGGGCCATGTCGGGCCGGCCGCCGCCGCCCTTGCCGCCGAGCGCCTCGGAGGCGATGCGCACGAGGTTGACGGCATTGAAGCGCGCGGTGAGGTCCTGGGTGACGCCGACCACGATTCCGGCCTTGCCGTCCTCGGTGACGCCGACGATGGCGACGACGCCCGAGCCGATCTGCTTCTTGCCGTCGTCTGCGAGGCTCTTGAGATCCTTCATCTCGATGCCTTCGACGGCGCGCGCCATCAGCTTGACGCCGCCGGCCTCGCGCACGCCTGACGCCGCGCCGTTGCCGGCGGAGGCGCCGCCGCCCATCGCCAGCTTCTTGCGGGCGTCGGAGAGCTCGCGCTCGAGCTTCTTGCGCTCCTCCATCAGCGCGGCGATGCGCGCCGGCACGTCGTCGAGCGAGGTGCGCAGCTCGTTCGCCGCAGTCTTCGCCAGCGCCATGGTGTCGTTGGCATGCTTTCGCGCGTAGTTGCCGGTCAGCGCCTCGATGCGGCGCACGCCGGAGGCGACCGCGCTCTCGCTCGTGACCGTGATCAGGCCGATATCGCCGGTGCGCTTCACATGGGTGCCGCCGCAGAGCTCGACCGACCAGCCGAGCGCGTTGGCGCCGCGCTCGCGCGCGGTCCTGCCCATCGAGACGACGCGAACCTCGTCACCGTATTTCTCGCCGAACAGCGCGCGCGCCCCGGCCTCACGGGCCTCGTCGACGCCCATGATGCGCGTGGTGACCTCGTCATTCTCGAGCACCACGTCATTGGCGATGTCCTCGACGCGAGCGAGCTCTTCCGCCGTGATCGGCTTCGGATGCACGAAGTCGAAGCGCAGCCGATCCGGCGCGACCATCGAGCCGCGCTGGGCGATGTGATCGCCGAGCACCTGGCGCAGCGCCTCGTGAATGATGTGGGTCGCGGAGTGATGCGCGCGAATCGTCGAGCGCCTGGAATGATCGACCTCGAGCTGCAGCGCCGTGCCGAGCTTCACCTCGCCGCTCTCGACCGTGCCGATATGGACGAAGAGATCGCCGAGCTTTTTCTGCGTATCGGTGACGCGGACCTTGATGCCGCCCTCGCCCGACAGCACGCCGGTGTCGCCGACCTGGCCGCCGGACTCCGCATAGAACGGCGTCTGGTTCAGCAGAAGCGCGCCCGTCTCGCCGGCCTTGAGGCTGGTGACCTCAACGCCGTCCTTGACCAGCGCCGAGACCACGCCTTCGGCGCTCTCGGTCTCGTAGCCGAGGAATTCGGTGGCCCCGAGTTTCTCGCGCAGCGGGAACCAGATCGCTTCCGACGCCGCCTCACCCGAACCCTTCCAGGACTCGCGCGCCTTGGCCTTCTGACGCTCCATCGCGTCGGTGAACGCCGCCTGGTCGACGCCGATGCCGCGCGACTTCAGCGCGTCCTGCGTCAGGTCCAGCGGGAAGCCGTAGGTGTCGTACAGCGTGAAGGCGACGTCGCCGTCGAACATGTCGCCTTTCTTCAGACCGGCGCTCTTCTCGTCGAGGATGGCAAGGCCCCGCGAAAGAGTCTTGCGGAAGCGGGTCTCCTCCAGCCGCAGCGTCTCCTCGATCAGCTTTTCCGCGCGCATCAATTCCGGATAGGCCTGGCCCATCTCGCGCACCAGCGCCCAGACCAGCCGGTGCATCAACGGCTCCTTCGCGCCCAGGAGCTGCGCATGGCGCATCGCGCGGCGCATGATCCGGCGCAGCACATAGCCGCGGCCCTCGTTCGAGGGCAGCACGCCGTCGGAGACGAGGAACGCCGAGGAGCGCAAGTGGTCGGCGATGACGCGGAACGAGGCCGCATTCTGCTCGGTCGGGCCGCTGCCGAGCGCGGATGCGGTGGCGTCGATCAGGTTCTTGAACAGGTCGGTCTCGAACACGCTCTCGACGCCCTGGAGGATGCAGGCCATGCGCTCCAGGCCCATGCCGGTGTCGATCGAGGGACGCGGCAGATTAACGCGCTCCTCCTTCGTCACCTGCTCGTATTGCATGAACACGAGATTCCAGAATTCGAGGAAGCGGTCGCCGTCCTCTTCCGGCGAGCCGGGAGGCCCGCCCCAGATGTGCTCGCCGCGGTCGATGAAGATCTCCGAGCACGGGCCGCACGGGCCGGTGTCGCCCATCGCCCAGAAATTGTCGGAGGTCGGAATGCGGATGATACGGTCCTCGGAGAAGCCGGCGATCTTCTTCCAGAGCCCTGCCGCCTCGTCGTCGGTGTGGTAGACCGTGACCAGCAGCTTGTCCTTCTTCAGCCCGAACTCGGTCGTGATCAGCTTCCAGGCGAGCTCGATCGCGCGCTCCTTGAAGTAATCGCCGAACGAGAAATTGCCGAGCATCTCGAAGAAGGTGAGATGGCGCGCGGTGTAGCCGACATTGTCGAGGTCGTTGTGCTTGCCGCCGGCGCGCACGCATTTCTGCGAGGTGGTGGCGCGCTGATAGGGCCGCTTCTCGACGCCGGTGAAGACGTTCTTGAACTGCACCATGCCCGCATTGGTGAACATCAAGGTCGGGTCGTTGCGCGGCACGAGTGGCGAGGACGGCACGATCTCGTGGCCGTTCTCGGCAAAGAAGTTCAGAAAGGTCGACCTGATCTCGTTGACGCCGCTCATGTTCATCCAATCGGGTATGCTTGGGCCCGCTGCTCGCCGTCCAAACCGGACCGTTAAGGCTGATATCTGCGGGCCAAAGCGCTTTTAGACAAGGCCAGCTTCGCTGTCCAGAAACTGTGCAGAGAGATCAGAGGGTTGCCGCAGGCGCTCAATCCCCTTGCAATCCCGTTGGATAGGGCGCGCGGACGCGTTGACAGGCTTGGCTCCCCTGTGGTCTCTACCCATCTGTATCGTACGGCCACGTCGGGAGAGACCGGCTACTGGTAGCCGGCGCCGAAGGAGCAACCGCCCCGGAAACTCTCAGGCAAAAGGACCGCGTGGCTTTGACAGCATCTGGAAAGAGGCGCCGACGGGTGTAGACCCGGACAGCGTCCGCCGACGGGATAATACTCTCAGGCACAGCGACAGATGGGGCTTCGACTGGTGTCCATCGGGGAATCCTCCCCGGGGAACCGCCGAGGGCCCCCTAAGATGCTAGCTCACGACCAAGACTCCCTGAAACATACCCCCCTTTACGACCTCCATGTGTCCCTGGGGGGCAAGATGGTGCCGTTCGCGGGCTATGACATGCCCGTGCAATACCCCGCGGGCGTGCTGAAAGAGCACCTCCATACCCGCACCAAAGCGGGCCTGTTCGACGTCTCCCACATGGGCCAGCTCGCGCTTCGGCCGAAGTCGGGCAAGATCGAGGACGCCGCCCGCGCGCTGGAGCGGCTGGTGCCGCAGGATATCGTGGCGATCGCCGCGGGGCGGCAGCGCTATGCCCAGTTCACCAATGAAGACGGCGGCATTCTCGACGACCTCATGGTCGCCAATTTCGGCGATCACCTGTTCCTGGTCGTCAACGCCGCCTGCAAGGACGCCGACGAGGCCCATCTGCGCGCGAATCTGTCCGACGCCTGCATCATCGAGCAGCTTGCCGACCGCGCGCTGATCGCGCTGCAGGGCCCGAAGGCCGAAGCGGCGCTGGCGAAATTCTGTGCAGAGGCGCCGGCCATGACATTCATGGACGCGGGCCCGCATGAGGTCGCCGGCATCAAGTGCTTCGTCTCGCGCTCCGGCTACACCGGCGAGGACGGTTTCGAGATCTCGGTTCCATCAGGCGACGCCGAACGCCTCGCAAAGATGCTGCTGGAAGATCCCGACGTGCTCCCGATTGGCCTCGGGGCCCGCGACAGCCTGCGGCTGGAAGCCGGGCTCTGCCTGTACGGCCACGACATCGACACCACGACCACGCCGGTCGAGGCCGCGCTGGAATGGTCGGTGCAGAAAAGCCGCCGCAGCGGCGGTGTGCGCGCCGGCGGCTTTCCCGGCGCTGCGAAGATCCTCGCCCATTTCGATGGCGGCGCATCCCGCCGCCGCGTCGGCCTGCGCGCCGAAGGCCGCGCGCCGGTGCGCGAGGGCGCGCTGCTGTTTGCGAATGACGCGGGCGGCGAGCCGATCGGACAAGTCACCTCGGGTGGTTTCGGCCCGAGCCTGAATGCACCGGTTGCGATGGGCTACGTGCCCACCGCGTCGAGCGCGCTTGGCACCAAACTCTTCGCCGAGGTGCGTGGCCAGCGGCTGGCCTTGCAGGTCGCCGCCATGCCCTTCGTGAAAAACACCTACAAACGCTGAGGACGAGACATGACCACGACGCTGTACACTTCCGACCATGAATGGCTCGCCATCGACGGCGATGTGGCCACGGTCGGCATCACTGACTACGCCCAGCAGCAGCTCGGCGACGTCGTGTTCGTCGAATTGCCCAAGCTCGGCCGCGTGCTGAAGAAGGCGGAAGCCGCCGCCGTCGTCGAATCCGTCAAGGCCGCCTCGGACGTGTACGCACCGATCTCCGGCGAAGTGCTCGAGACCAACGAGGCGCTGGCCGCCGAGCCGGCGCTGGTGAACTCGGATGCGCAGGGCGCGGCGTGGTTCTTCAAGATCAAGATTGCCGACAAGAGCGAGCTCGGCGGCCTCATGGATGAAGCCGCCTACAAGGCACATACGGCGTGAAGATATGACCCGAGCCGTCTCAACATACTCACTGTCATGCCACGCGAAGGCGGGGCATCCAGTAAACGCAGGCGGTTCGGCTGGAGCCGAGAAGCTGCGGCGTACTGGATCGCCCGCCCCTGTGCGCGATTGCGCACAAGGCGGGCGATGACAGCAACTCCTAAAGCGAGGACCCATGATGACCGCGCACCGCAAGTCCAACGGCGACACCGCCACCTCTTTCGTTCGCCGCCACATCGGCCCCTCGGCGCGCGACGTCACCGCAATGCTGGAGGCCGTCGGCGCTAGAAGCGTCGAGGCGCTGATGGCGGAGACGCTGCCGGCCTCGATCCGGCAGGCCGCCCCGCTCGATCTCGGCAAGCCGCTCAGCGAAACCGAGGCGATCGCCCATATGGCCGAGCTCGCAGGCCAGAACCAGGTCTTCACCTCGCTGATCGGCCAAGGCTATTCCGGCACCATCCTGCCCGCGGTGATCCAGCGCAACATCCTGGAGAACCCGGCCTGGTACACGGCCTATACGCCCTACCAGCCGGAGATCAGCCAGGGCCGGCTGGAAGCGCTGTTCAATTTCCAGACCATGATCTGCGACCTCACCGGGCTCGACGTCGCCAACGCCTCGCTGCTCGATGAGGCGACCGCGGCAGCCGAAGCCATGGCGCTCGCCGAGCGCCACTCGCAAGTGAAAGCGAAGGCCTTCTTCGTCGACAAGGACGTGCATCCGCAGACGCTGGCGGTGATGCGCACCCGCGCCGAGCCGCTGGGGTGGTCTCTGGTCGTCGGCGATCCCCTCACCGACCTCGACAAATCGGACGTGCTCGGCGCGCTGCTGCAATATCCTGGAACCTCCGGCGCCTTGCGCGACCTCAGGCCCGCGATCGCCTCCCTGAAGGCCAAGGGCGCACTCGCGATCGTTGCCGCCGACCTCTTGGCGCTGACGCTGCTCGCCTCGCCCGGCGAGCTCGGGGCCGACATCGCCATCGGCTCGGCGCAGCGCTTTGGCGTGCCGATGGGCTATGGCGGGCCGCACGCCGCCTATATGGCGGTGCGCGATGCGCTGAAGCGCTCCCTGCCCGGCCGCATCGTCGGCCTCTCCGTGGATTCGCGCGGGGCACCCGCCTATCGCCTCGCGCTGCAGACCCGCGAGCAGCACATCCGCCGCGAGAAGGCGACCTCCAACATCTGCACCGCGCAGGTGCTGCTCGCCGTGATCGCCTCGATGTATGCGGTCTATCACGGCCCCGAGGGCCTCATCCAGATCGCGCGCAACGTGCATCGCCGCGCCGCCGTGCTCGCGACTGGCTTGCGCAAGCTCGGCTTTGCGCCTCAAGCCGAGAACTTCTTCGACACGCTCAGCGTCGATGCCGGCGGCAAGCGCGAGGAGATCGTCGCGCGCGCCCTGGCCGAGAAGATCAATCTCGGCGTCGGTGATACTGCCCTTCGCATCGCGCTCGACGAGACCACGACGCCTGCAACGGTTGAAGCGGTCTGGCGTGCCTTCGGCGGCAAGCTTGCCTATGCCGAGATCGACGCCGAAACGCGCGAGGCGCTGCCGGACGCGTTGAAGCGCGCCACCGCCTTCCTGACCCATCCGGTCTTCCACGCGCATCGCTCGGAGACCGAGATGCTGCGCTACATGCGCAAGCTCAGCGATCGCGACCTCGCGCTCGACCGCGCCATGATCCCGCTGGGATCCTGCACCATGAAACTGAACGCGACCACCGAGATGATGCCGCTGACCTGGCCGGAATTCGCCACGCTGCATCCGTTCGCCCCGCGCGAGCAGGCAGCCGGCTATCACGCGCTGTTCGCGCGGCTGGAAAAATGGCTGTGCGACATCACCGGCTATGACGCGATCTCGCTGCAGCCGAATTCGGGCGCGCAGGGCGAATATGCCGGGCTGCTCGCGATCCGCGGCTACCATGCCGCGCGTGGGCAAAGCCATCGCAAGATCTGCCTGATCCCCTCCTCCGCCCACGGCACCAATCCGGCCTCGGCCGCGATGGTCGGCATGGACGTGGTCGTGGTGGCTTGCGAGAAGAACGGCGACGTCGACGTCAATGATCTTCGCGCCAAGGCGGAGAAGCATGCGAACGATCTCGCCGCGGTCATGATCACCTATCCCTCGACCCACGGCGTGTTCGAGGAGCACATAAGCGAGATCTGCGACATCGTGCACGGCCATGGCGGCCAGGTGTATCTCGACGGCGCCAACCTCAATGCGCAGGTCGGCCTCAGCCGGCCCGGCGATTACGGCGCCGACGTCAGCCATCTCAATTTGCACAAGACCTTCTGCATCCCGCATGGCGGCGGCGGTCCCGGCATGGGCCCGATCGGCGTCAAGGCGCATCTCGCGCCGTTCCTGCCCGGACACCCCGCAACGCAAGCGGATGCCCCGGTGGGCCCGGTCTCGGCCGCGCCGTTCGGCTCGGCCTCGATCCTCACCATCTCCTACATCTACATCCTGATGATGGGCGGCGAAGGCCTGAAGCGCGCCACCGAGATCGCGATCCTCAACGCCAATTACATCGCAGCGCGTCTCGATCCGCATTTCCCGGTGCTCTACAAAAACGCGAAGGGCCGCGTCGCGCATGAGTGCATCGTCGATCCCCGTCCGCTGAAGGCGACCAGCGGCGTCACCGTCGACGACATCGCAAAACGCCTGATCGATTACGGCTTCCACGCCCCTACCATGAGCTTCCCGGTGCCGGGCACGCTGATGATCGAGCCGACCGAGTCGGAATCCAAGGTCGAGCTGGATCGTTTTTGCGACGCCATGATCGCGATCCGGAAAGAAATCGCCGAGGTCGAGGCCGGCCGCTTCGAGATCGCAGCCTCGCCCTTGCGCCACGCCCCGCACACCGTGCACGACATCGCCGACGACGATTGGAAGCGCGCCTACACCCGCACCGAGGGTTGCTTCCCCGACGGCGTCTCGCGCACCGACAAGTATTGGTGCCCCGTCGGCCGCGTCGACAACGTCTATGGTGATCGTAACCTCGTGTGCTCCTGCCCGCCGGTGAGCGATTACGCAGAAGCTGCGGAGTAGGATTTGTAGGGTGGGTTAGCCTCGCGGCTGCGCAAAGCGCAGTCCGCGAGGCGTAACCCACCTCTTCTGTCTCCACAGATACGAACAGTGGTGGATTACGCCTTCGGCTAATCCATCCTACGAATGCGCCGCTAGGGCGCAATCAGCAACCGGCTTTCGCGATCCCACCGCCACAGCCGTTCGTTGGTCAACTCGGTACCGCCCCACCATCGTTTGATGGAATTGTGGCGCCACATGTCGTCTTCACGGGCGAGAAGTGAACGCCCGAGCTCAGTCAGCGTGATCTTCCACTCGCTCCTGCCGAAGTAACGATCCTCATTGTCGAACGCCGGATCGCCCAACAAGACCGGCGGTGCCGAATATTCCCCCAGTTCGAGCAACGCGTCGCCTGCGTCGTCCTCGTCGAATACCTTGCGAAGCCATCTCGCGTCTACGACGAGCCTCGGGTCGGTGTGCCCATCGTTCACGAAGTCCAGCAAATCCATTTCGCTGGCACCCAGTCCCGTGGTGCTGTCCGGAAGCTCTTCCATCATCGCGATGAGTGCCGATCGAAGTCTCGGCAGGATCGTCAGATCCGTTATCAGCAGATCGAAACAGGGGTGTGGCGTGTCAGCCCGATAGGCGCGCCAGGCGCGGCTTGCCGTCACCAAATGGTTCTCGGTCACCTTGAAGGCCGGCAGCTTCCATTTTGCGACAGACTCCGGAGCATAGTTGGCAATAGTGTCGTCTGCATGCATCAGGCTCAGCTTCGACGTGATCTCCTTGTACGGACGAAGCAGGTCGAGCAGCCAGACCAGCACGAGTTGGTCGCTCGGCCACGGGTCGGCCCATACTTCAATCGAGTCGAACTTCTCGCAGAGCTGAAAGAAACCAATATCTTGCGAGCCGAAGCCCATCAGCCAATCTCGCTTCACGCCGTCGAGCCAATGATCGCCCCTTCTGGAATGCTTCGCGGAACGTGGCTCCAGCCCCATCGCGAGTTCCTCCTCGGACGGCAATTGGCCCCGCACGAAGCGCGGGGAAAAGCTGAGGGCGATATTCCCCAAGTTGGAGCCGCCGAGCACGGCGGCCGCTTCATAATTCGTTGCCAAAATCAGATGCGACAAGATCGCCTCTCAAAATTGATGAGCAATACGGAGCACACTGAGCGATACGCATGCCTTACTCAGGCGCAATCAACAGCCGGCTTTCGCGACCCCAGCGCCAAAGCCGTTCACTGGTGAGAAGCGTGCCGCCCCACCAGCGTTTGATCGGGTTGTGACGGCGAAAATCTTCCCGGCCCGCCATCGCCAAACTCCGTCAGCGACAGCCGGCTCCGGCGAAAGGCAGCATTGCGACTTCTCGCGTTGTCCGGGTCGAGTGTCGCCAGCTTGCCGTCCAGACCCGCGATCGCTGGCGCGGGGCCGAATGCGAGCCCTTCGAGCAACGTGCCGAGCTCCCACGGGTCGAACACGCGTGTCCCCAGCGCGTCCGGCCGAAACAGCTCATCGGTGCGATTGTGTCCGCCTGCAATCCGCTCGAGAAGTAGCGTCTCCGTCGCCCCCAGTCCCGTCGCCGGCGACGGAAGTTCTGCCAGCAGGTCTTCCACGGCCGGCTTCAGGAAAGACAGCTTGCCGAGCGGCCTGTGGAGCAGCCCGGCGCAAAGCTCGGGCGTCGGCGCCCGGTAGGCTTCCCAAGCCATGTCGGCGATCTCGAAGTCGCTTTCCGTGACATCGAGCTCGCGAACGTCACGATGACGCAACTCCCCGGGGTCTGCGTCCTGCAGATCGAAATCGACAAGACGCAATTTCAGACGCTCTGCGATGACCGGATGAGAACGCAGGTAGCCGAGGATCCAGATCAGCTGCAACTGACTGTTTGGTTCAGGATCGAACCACAGTTCGATGAAGTCGACTCCGTAGGTTTCGCAGACCCAGAGCAACCCGCCCGCCCGATCCCGGCGACTGAGAAGGGGCGATTGACGGACCCTGACGCAATCCGACCAGTGCATCTCGTTAGACGGCCACCTGGCGCCGAGATAATCGTTGAGGTGGTCAGGCGTGGGAAGTGGCCCCGAAACGAAACGATAGATGAACGGGACGACCATGTCGGCGCGATCGGCGAGAGCAAGACCGACGCCCGCCGAGCTGGTCAGGATCACACGCTTCATCGCCGCCGCACCCCCCCACGCAAACCGAAACGGGCACCGAAGACGTCGGCAACTCAACGTCCTCAGTGCCCGCTCCTCGCGAAAACTTTCGCGTTAGGTCTTACTCGTCCGCCGGCTCCTCGCCGTCCGCGTCGCGCTCAGGCGTGCCGGCCAGAATCTGCTCGGCGATCAGGCCCGAGTTCTGGCGGATCGCGGTCTCGATCTTGGCGGTGATGTCGGGGTTGCCCTTCAGGAACGCCTTGGCGTTCTCGCGGCCCTGGCCGAGGCGCTGGCTGTCATAGGAGAACCAGGCGCCGGACTTCTCGACGATGCCGGCCTTGACGCCGAGATCGAGGATCTCGCCCATCTTGGAGACGCCCTCGCCGTACATGATGTCGAACTCGACCTGCTTGAACGGCGGGGCCAGCTTGTTCTTGACCACCTTGACGCGCGTTGTGTTGCCGACCACTTCGTCGCGCTCCTTGATCGCACCGATGCGGCGGATGTCGAGGCGGACGGAGGCGTAGAACTTCAGCGCATTGCCGCCGGTGGTGGTTTCCGGCGAGCCGTACATCACGCCGATCTTCATGCGGATCTGGTTGATGAAGATCACCATGGTGTTGGACTTGTTGATGGAGGCCGTCAGCTTGCGCAGCGCCTGGCTCATCAACCGCGCTTGAAGTCCCGGCAGCGCATCGCCCATCTCGCCCTCGAGCTCGGCCTTCGGCACCAGCGCCGCGACCGAATCGACCACCAGAACGTCGACGGCGCCCGAACGCACCAAGGTGTCGCAGATCTCCAGCGCCTGCTCGCCGGTGTCGGGCTGCGAGATCAGGAGCTCGTCGATGTTGACGCCGAGCTTGCGGGCATAGACCGGATCGAGCGCGTGCTCGGCGTCGATGAAGGCGCAGATGCCGCCCTTCTTCTGCGCTTCCGCCACCGTATGCAGCGCCAGCGTGGTCTTGCCCGAGGATTCCGGCCCGTAGATCTCGACGATGCGTCCCTTGGGCAGGCCGCCGATGCCGAGCGCGATATCGAGCCCGAGCGAGCCGGAGGACACCGCCTCGATGTCCATGGAGCGGTCGTTCTTGCCGAGCTTCATCACCGAGCCCTTGCCGAACTGCCGCTCGATCTGGGAGAGCGCGGCGGCCAGAGCTTTACTCTTGTCCATGGAAGATCCTTCGACGATACGCAGGGCAGTTGCGGACATTGGGTCGTGCTCCTTATGGCGAGGATTCGCGTGAGGGACAAACGGTTGCGAGGCAGCTCGGCGATAAAAGCAATGTACCCTATTTGTTCCAGGGTTCGCAATATGTTCTTTTGCGGTTTATGTCTTTCGGACTAGACCGCGAGTCAGGTGCGGCAGCTGGTCGAGCCGGCTTCATGAACCATAGCGGGGAGTCCAGGTTATCCGGGCATGCATCGCCTATGGTATTTCGTGGCCTTCCTCGCCGTCACCACTACCGCATTCGGTGCCTTGGTGGCGTTTGACAAATTCCTGGGATGAACCGGAGGCCGCTGGCTT